>NZ_JBITDX010000027.1:33784-113622 GCF_044454585.1 Catenuloplanes sp. NPDC051500 | reverse complement strand
CACCGACCACACGACAATCACCGAGATCGCCGCCTAACATCATGACCAGCGGAAACGCGATGATCGCCTCTTACACCACGCCGCTGGACGTGACCAAACCTCAGTAAACGATGACCGCACTACCCCGCGTGCCGCGAGACCGCCGACCAGCCGGAACGACCCGCAGACTCCTGGCCTCAATGCCAGCACTTCGATCGCCAGGCCCAGACCGCCACGCGAAGGGACAGCAGAGTCAGGAGCGGGAGCAAATCTGTTGCCCATGTCGGGGCGACTCAGCCATCCCCTGATCAGATCCGACCCCTGCCAGAAATATCGAGATAAATCACTTGCCGCCGGTACGGGGCCGCCGCCCACAATTGCCAACGGCCGATAGATCAACAGCCAGGTGAGGCATGTACACGTCATTCGTCGCGAATAGCGTGCTCATGCCTCACCTGACGCCCTCCACCGTCGCCACTTCTTCGCATTTCACCCATATCCCGCCGCTCCGCTCCGCCTCCCCCGCCCCGCTCCGCCTCCTCCCGCCCCGCTCCGCCTACCCCGCCCGCTCCGCCTGCCCTGCCCTGCCCTGCCCTGCCCTGCTTTTGATCTTGTGTCGTGTGCGCAGCACACAAAAGTGACCGCCTGGCTGCGCCGTCTGCCATCGACCCGCCCTACGGGGAGCAGATCATCGGCAGGGCCGCCACCAACGAACAGATACCAACACCCCGCAGCGCGACCAGAAACACGCGCCCACCCACGAGACCGCAGCCCGGCGAACCCAGCGCGACCAGCAGACTCGTAAGACCCGATCAAGACGGCGCCAACACCACCCAGCCTGGCGGCCCTGCCGATGATCTGCTCGGCTCTGCCCGGGTCGATGACAGACGGGGCAGACAGGCCACACGAAACCCAACCACCGACAAAGCTCTACCAGCGAAGCTGGCCTGCGCTTCCGGTTGCCCCGGAGCCGGAGCGCTCCCCCCGGAGGGCCGCCGGAGGCAAAAGAACCGCAGCCAACCCGCTTTCACCACCAAGGGGCAAAATGTCGGAGTAGGCCGCTGGCAAGGGTGGCTAAGTCACGAAATTTCGGGCGCGTAGCGCCCGATCCCTCGCGCTTCGATCCCTCGCTCCTCCATCCCCCGCTCCTCGACCCGTCGCCCTCCGGATGGGTAACAGAGTCGCTCCCGCAGACAACCTCGCGCCGGGCTCCGCTGGGGGCTCCCACGTCGCTCCAAGCCGGTCCCGCCGTGGCCGAGACGACCGGCACGGTGAAGGCTCCCACGCCGCTCGGAGCCGGTCCCGCCGTGGCCGAGACGACCGGCACGGTGAGGGCTCCCCCGTCACTCGGAGCCGGTCCCGCCGTGGCCGAGACGACCGACACGGTGAAGGCTCCCCCGTCACTCGGAGCCGGTCCCACCGTGACCGAGACGACCGGCACGGTGAAGGCTCCCACGCCGCTCGGAGCTGGTCCCGCCGTCACCCGGACGACCGGCACGGTGGGGTTTTCCCGGCCACCCGCGGATCGGCGGCCCGCGGGAGCATGCGGGACTTGACCACGGCGGAAGCGGGAATATCCGCTTTTGTGGTTTTCAGTCTTTCAGCTCTGCGATCAAGGCCTTTGCGACGCTGTCTACCAGGCGGAACTCGGTGTGGCCGATGCAGCCGGCGTTGGTGTTCTCGGCGCCGTTGAGGAGTGCGCTGGTGTACGGGAGGATCAGCAGGTCGCATTTGGAGTAGAAGGTGCGGTATTCGACGGCGCCGGGGGTCTCGTCGCCGGCGTTGAGTGTGCGGAGGAAGGCGGAGCCGGGGAGCATCTCGCGGCAGGATGGGTCGAAGGAGCAGATCGCGAGCGTGCGGGTGCCGTGGTGCGGGCCGGCGAGGGAGATCAGCTCGTCGACGGTGCGGGTGCCGTTGAGGTTTTTCACGTAGTAGCGGGCGATCAGCGCGCCCATCGAGTGGCCGACGAGGTCGACGTGCGGGGCGCCGATCGCGGCGATGTAGTCGGCGAGCAGCGCTGCGGTGGTGACGTTGGAGACGCGGTAGTCGTAGCCGAACCGGTGGATGTCGGCGGCGTCGTAACCGGCGGCCGTGAGGCGCTGGACCAGTGTGTTCCAGGTGGCGGGCGAGCTGTTGTAGCCGTGGATCAGCACGACCGGGTCGCGGCGGGCGGCGGCGTGGGCCGGGGCGGCGGTCAGGATCGCGGGGCCGGTCAGGAGCGTGAGGACGGCCAGGAACGCGGCGGTGGCGAGCTTCGGGCGCATGCCTCGGACGATAGGACCGCCACGTCCGATTTAGGGGTTATTTCGGGATTTCGGGCTCGGCTGCGGCGGTGGGCTCGGGCTGGCTGAGCGTCTGCTCGCCGGCTGCCAGCAGGTCGGGGAGCGCGCGGGCCGGCACGCCGGTCAGGCGGATCACGGTGCCGTCGGTGAGCAGCGCGAACACCCGGCCGCGCTCACCCGGCGCAAGCTCAGCGACCTGCGACCACGGTATGCGGCGGGAGCCGAGCAGCGCGCGGACCCGCAGGCCCTCGGGGCCGGCGTCGGTGCCGGCCCGCGCGGCCCAGACCGACACGGTCAGCGGGATCAGCACGACGGGCAGCAGCCAGACGTTCGCGGCGGGCAGCGTCAGCGAGCCGGCCGTCGCGATCGCCGCGGCGACGGAGAGGGACGCGGACTGGCGGTACCTGATCACGGTGGAACTGCTGCTCACCCCCGCATCCTCCCACCGCCGTCACCCGGCCGGGCGCGGCGGGTGCGGTGAAATGTCGGTCCCCGCAGGCATACTGACCCTCGAACGGTCATGAGCAGGACTTATCCGGCCTGGAGATCGAGGTATCGACATGACACGACTGCTGGCGATCGGTACGGACAAGGGTTTGTTCCTCGCCACCCATGACGGCGGCGGGTGGGCGGTGGACCCGTTGCGGTTCGCCGTGAAGTCGGTGTACGCGGTCGCGATCGACACCCGCGGCGACACCCCGCGCATCCTGGTCGGCGCGTCCTCCGCCCACTGGGGTCCGAGTGTGGCGATCAGTTCGGACCTCGGGAAGACCTGGCAGGAGCCGGACGATCCGGCCATCACGTTCCCGGCCGACACGGATGCCGCTGTGGAGAACGTGTGGCAGCTCGCGCCCGGCCCGGCCGACCGGCCCGAGGTGGTCTACGCCGGCACCCAGCCGTCCGCCCTGTTCCGCTCCGAGGACGGCGGGCGCTCGTTCTCCCTGGTCCGCGGCCTGTGGGACCACCCGCACCGGCCCACCTGGGAGCCGGGCGCCGGCGGCCAGGCGATTCACACGATCCTGCCCGATCCGCGCGACGACGAGCGCATGGTGGTGGCGATGTCGACGGGCGGCGTCTACCGGACCTCGGACGGCGGCGCGAGCTGGGCGCCGGGCAACGCCGGCATCAAGGCCGTGCACGTCCCCGACCCGTTTCCGGAGTACGGGCAGTGCGTCCACAAGGTGGCACGCGACGGCATCGATCCGGACCGGTTCTACGCGCAGGTGCATCACGGCGTCTACCGGTCGGACGACGGCGCGGCCAGCTGGGAGTCGATCGCGGAGCCGCTGCCTGGCGACTTCGGCTTCCCGATCGTGGCGCACCCGTCCAAGCCGGGCACGATCTACACCTTCCCGATGATCGCGGACATGGACCGTTACCCGGCGGACCACAAGTGCCGCGTCTACAGGTCCCGCGACGCCGGGCGCTCCTGGGAGGCGCTTGCGAACGGGCTGCCGTCCACACCGTTCTACCCGTCCGTGCTGCGCGACGCCATGTGCGTGGACGGCGGCGACCCGGCCGGCGTCTACTTCGGCGCCAAGTCCGGCGAGGTCTTCGCCAGCCTCGACGAGGGCGACAGCTGGGAGACGGTTGCCGCGCACCTGCCCGCGGTGCTCTGCGTGCGGGCGGCGGTCATCTGATGGGCGCGATCGTCCTGCTGCCCGGCGTGCTGCGGCCCGACGCCGGCGACGAGGCGAGACTAGCGGTCTCCGCGCCGAGCACGGTGCGTGATGTGCTCGGCGAGATCGCCGCACGGTGGCCGCGCCTGTCCAAGCGGCTGCGCGACGAGCGAGGCGATCTCCGGCGGTACGTCAACCTCTACGTGGACGGAGAGGAGTGCCGGCGCGTGCAGGGTCTGGAGACACCGGTACCGGATGGGGCAGAGATTCAGATCATTCCGTCGGTCGCCGGTGGGTGATCCCCCTCGGCCTGCGTGGACGCGGTAAGTTGGGGGTCCTGCCCGGCTACTGTGCCGTAACTCACCGAGGCAACAATCGTTGCTGATGGATAGGTGCGGACGTGCCGCCCTTCGCGTTCCCTCGGCGACAGGACCATCCGGTGCCCACGTCAAGTCTTCTGCCCGCGGCCGGCGCGCTGCTGCTCGTCGCCGGCCTCACCGGGCTGCTGTCCGCACCGGTCGCGGCCGGCGGAGCGATCGTGCTGGTCACCGCGCAGGCCGCGGGCGCGCTGATCCGGCGGGCGCTGTCCATCCACGCGGCCACCCGGACGTTCGGGCCGTGCCGTGGCGCCGGGCTGCTCGGCATGGGCGCGATCGCGTCCGGGCTCACCGTGCTCGGCGTGCTGTCCACCGGGCCCGGCGTCCGGTCACTTATCGCAATGACCGGCCTGGTGGTGTCCGCGCTTGTCTACCTGTCCGGGATCGTGCTGCTGCCGGGCGCGGCCACGTCCGTGCCGGCCCGGCTGCGGCGCGCGGTCGACGGCGCGGGCGTCGGGACCAGCCTGGCGTTCGCGGCGTACCTGATACCCGGCGGCGAGCCGATGCCGCCGGGCGCGCTCGCCACCACGCTGCTGTCCGCCGCCGCGCTCTCGGTCATCGTGATCACGTCGCTGCGGGTCACCACCTACCGGCCCGCCGCCTGGCTCTGCGGCGGCGGCGCCACGTCCGCGATCATCGGCCTCGGCGGGATCGTGCACTACTCGTACGAGGGAAACCCGTACGTGCTGCTCGGCTCCGCGCTGTTCGTCTCCGCCGGTCCGCTCGTCGCGGCCGCGGGGGCCCGCCGCACCGCGCAGGCACCGACGCCGGCCCCGCCCGGCACCCCCGAGTCCGTGCTGACCGGATATCCGGTGCTCGCGGTGCCGATGCTGATCGCGCTCGGCAGCGCGGTCTACCACGTGCTCGCCGGCCACAGCTTCGACACCCGGTCCATCCTGCTCGGACTGTCGATCATCCCGTGCGTGGTGCTCCGGGAGATCCTGGCCGTGGCCGACATCCGCCGGTACAGCCGGCGACTCGCCGCACAGGAGGCGCAGTTCCGGTCGCTCGTCTCCGGCGCCAACGATCTCACGCTGATGCTCGGCGCCGACCTGGTCGTGCGCTGGCAGTCCCCGGCCGCGGCCCGGCTCTTCGGGCTCTCCGACGCGGAGGTGGTCGGCCACTCGTTCGCCGGGCTGCTGCACCCGGACGACCGGCCGGACGCGGTCTCCACGCTCCGCGAGGTGCTGGCCGCCGAGGGCGCGCCCGCGGACCGGCCACCGCTGATCGCCGCGAAACTGCGCGACGGGTACGGCGCCTGGCGCGACACCGAGTCCACGATCAGCGACCAGCGGGACGTCCCCGAGGTGAACGCGCTTGTCGTGCACGTGCGCGACATCGGCGACCGCAAGCACCTGGAACGGAAACTGCATGAGATCGCCTACACGGACCAGCTCACCGGGCTGCCCAACCGGCGGGAGATCATGCGGACGCTCGCGGCACAGCGGGCCGTACCCGGGCACACCGGCGCGCTGCTCGTGATCGAGCTGCTCGGCATGGCGGACCTCAGCGACCAGCGCGGACGGGAGACGGCGGACGCGCTGCTGATCGAGGCCGGCCGGCGGATGCGGTCGCTGCTCACGCCGGACGATCTGCCCGGACGGCTCGGCGGCGGCGAGTTCGCGGTGCTGACCGTGCAGGGGCCGGTGCTTGCGTACGCGCTGGGCACCCGGCTGCTCACCGTGCTGACCGCGCCGTACCAGCTGCCCGGCACCCTCATCGACCTGCACGTGAGCGTGGGCCTGGCCGAGGTGGGCGGCTCCTCCACGAGCATCGACGAGGTGTTGCGCCGCGCTGACCTGGCCCGCCGCCGCGCCCGCCAGCAGGGCCCGGACCGGATCGAGTGGTACGACTCGTACCTGGAGGAGCAGCTCGTCCGCCGGATGGACATCGAGCGGGAGATCGCCGGCGTCACCGACCGCGGCGAACTCGACCTTGTCTACCAGCCGATCCTCGCGCTGCCCGAGCGCGCCACGGCCGGCGTCGAGGCGCTGCTGCGCTGGCGCAACCCGACGCTCGGCACTGTCCACCCGGGCGAGCTTCTTCCGGTCGCGGAGGGCCTGGGCGTGATGCCGGAGATCGGCACCTGGGTGCTGTCCACCGCGCTGCGCCGGCTCGCCGAGTGGACGCCCGCGCACCCCGCGCTCACGCTCACCGTGAACGTGTCGCCGCGCGAGCTGGCCGTGCCGGACTTCGTGCACCGGGTCGCCGCGATGCTCAACGCGCACGGCATCGCGCCGGAGCGACTGATCATGGAGGTCGCGGAGGACCGGATCCCGGACGACATGCCGGCCGTGATCACCCAGTTCGCCAAGCTACGGGCGCTCGGGGTACGCACCGCGATCGACGACTTCGGTGCCGGGCAGGCCTCGCTGGCCCAGCTGCGCCGGATGCCTGTCGACATGCTCAAGGTGGACGGTGAACTGATCTCCCGGCCGGTTCCGGAGTCGGGCGGGCAGCCGCTGATCGACGTGATCGTCGGGTTGGGGCGGCGGCTCGGGCTGGAGATCGTGGCGGAGCGGCTGGAGACGACCGAGCAGGTACGTGAGGCGGTGCGGGCCGGGCTGCTGCGCGGGCAGGGCTTCCGGCTCTCCCGGCCGGCGCCGGCCGAGCGGGTCGAGGCGTTCCTGACGGAGCCGACGACGCTGTCCTGATTGCCGGCTCGCGCGGTTGCCGGAGGGCATCGGGGGATGCCGGGCGCGCTCTGTCCGCGTACTGCCTTTCGGGCTGCGGCGGTTACACGGAAGCCTTGAATTCGGTGACCCTCGCCGGGGTCACCCGGATGATCAGCCGCTTGATCTCGTCCGGCTCGGGCGGGTTGGCGTTCGCGTCGCCGAGGTAGCGGTACGCCAGCCGGGCCGGCAGCGACTTGGCCGGATCGTCGACCAGTTCCGCGGACCCGCGGATGTCGACGGAGTGGTAGGGATTGGCGCGGTCGGAGACCGTCAGGCTGATACGCGGATCGCGGGCGAGATGGCGGGCCTTGAGCTTGTCGGCGGTCACCGAGATGAGGACCGCGTCGCCGTCGCGCAGGTACCAGACGGTGGACGTGTGCGGAGCGCCGCTGGCGCTCAACGTGGCCACGACGGCGAAGTTGGGTCCATCGAGGAGCGCCAGCGCGCTGTCGCCGAAGACTGTCATCCGATGAGTCTGTCACAGATAATCTGTTTCGGTCCATTCTTTCCGCGCCCGAATCGCGGCGCTACACGTCGGCCCCAGGCCTCAGGGCCGGTGAGCCCAGAAGAGTTGGTGTCCGCTCTCTCCCTCGGGCACGAACTGGTCGGAGTCGATGATCAGGCCGGATCGGGTGATCCAGTCGCGGTAGGTGGCCACGTCGGCGTGGCTCCACCACATGGTGGCGGTGCCGCCGAGCCAGCGGTCCTGGGTTCCGCTTCCCTCCTGGGCCCCCGTGGTCGCCAGAAGGACTCGCCGGGGCGTAGACACGTCGCAATCCGCCGGAGCAGTTGCGGTGGGGCGTCGCGCGGCATGTGGATGAGGGCGTAGAGGCAGACGACCGCAGCGGACCGACCCGTCGCATTCCGTTAAACGCACAATGCCCGGCCGGAAGGTTCTCCGGCCGGGCATTGTGCGTTCGCCTGACGGTCAGCCCTCGGCGCCGAGGCGGGAGAGGATCAGCTCGCGGACCGTCTTCGCGTCGGCCTGGCCACGGGTGGTCTTCATGACCGCACCGACAAGCGCGCCCGCGGCCGCGACCTTGCCGTCACGGATCTTGGCGGCGATGTCCGGGTTCGCCGCGATCGCCTCGTCGACGGCCGCGGTGAGCGCCCCCGTGTCGGAGACGACACCCAGACCGCGCTTGGCCATGATGTCGCGCGGCGAGCCCTCGCCCGCGACCACGCCCTCCAGGACGGCGCGGGCCAGCTTGTCGTTCAGCTTGCCCTCGTCGACCAGCTGCTGCAGCTCGGCGACCTGCGCCGGGGTGGCGCCGACCGCGGAGAGCTCGATGCCCTCCTCGTTCGCGCGCCGGGCCAGCTCGCCCAGCCACCACTTGCGCGCGCCCGCGGCGGTCGCGCCGGCCGCGATCGTGGCCTCGATCAGCTCTACCGCGCCCGCGTTGACCACGGACTGCATGTCCTGGTCGGTCAGGTCCCACTGCTCCTGGAGCCGCTTGCGGTGCAGGCGCGGCGCTTCCGGCAGCGCGGCCTTCAGCTCGGCGACCCAGGCGGCGTCCGGCGCCATCGGCACCAGGTCCGGCTCCGGGAAGTACCTGTAGTCGGTCGCCTCCTCCTTGGAACGCCCGGCGCGGGTGTCGCCGGTGTCCTCCTGGAAGTGCCGGGTCTCCTGGAAGATCCGGGTGCCGACGTCGAGCAGCGACGCCTGCCGGATCATCTCGGCGCGGACCGCGCGCTCGACCGAACGCAGCGAGTTCACGTTCTTGGTCTCGGTGCGGGTGCCCCACTCGGTCTGGCCGGCCGGGGTGAGCGAGGTGTTCACGTCGCAGCGCATCGAGCCGTGCTCCATCCGCACGTCGGAGACGTTCAGCGAGCGGATCACGTCGCGCAGCTCGGTCACGTAGGCGCGCGCGACAAGCGGCGCCTTCGCGCCGGTGCCCGGGATCGGCTTGGTGACGATCTCGACGAGCGGGATGCCGGCCCGGTTGTAGTCCACGAGCGACTCGGTGGCGCCGTGGATGCGTCCGGTCGCGCCGCCGACGTGAAGCGTCTTGCCGGTGTCCTCCTCCAGGTGCACGCGCTCGATCTCGACGCGGACCATCTCGCCGTCCACCTCGACGTCGAGGTAGCCGTCGACGCACAGCGGCTCGTCGTACTGGCTGGTCTGGAAGTTCTTCGGCATGTCCGGGTAGAAGTAGTTCTTCCGGGCGAACCGGCACCACTCGGCGATCGAGCAGTTGAGCGCGAGCCCGATCCGGATGGTCGCCTCGATCGCGGCCCGGTTCGGCACCGGCAGCGCGCCGGGCAGGCCCAGGCAGACCGGGCAGACCTGGGTGTTGGGCTCCGCGCCGAACTCGGTCGGGCAACCGCAGAACATCTTCGTGTTCGTCCCGAGCTCGACGTGCGTCTCCAGGCCGATCACCGGCTCGTAGCGCGCGACGACGTCGTCGTACGGCGGCAGCACGGTCGTGGTCATGAACTCTCCCGGGTTCTTCATTCCAAGACAACAAAGCAGCGGGGGTACGGCGGGAGCCCGTTGCCGGACACCCCCGCCCGTGTCCTCTTTCTACAGCGCCGGCGGGGTCAGCACGCCGACCGTGGACTCCAGTGCGGCCGCGACCCGGTACATCCGGTCGTCGGCCATGGTCGGAGCCATAATCTGCAGGCCGACCGGCAGCCCCTCGGACAGTCCGCACGGGACCGAGATCGCCGGGCCGCCGTACAGGTTCGTCGGGATCGTGTACAGGTCGGCCAGGTACATCTGGTACGGGTCGTCCATGCGCGATCCGAACGGGAACGCCACGAACGGCGTGGTCGGCGACACCAGCACGTCCACCTGCTCGAACGCGGACGTGAAGTCGCGCGTGATGAGCGTGCGCACCTTCTGCGCCTGGCCGTAGTAGGCGTCGTAGTAGCCGGACGACAGCGCGTACGTACCCAGGATGATCCGGCGCTTGACCTCGGGGCCGAAACCGGCCTCGCGGGTCAGCGACATGACCTCCTCAAGCGAGTGCTTGCCGTCGTCGCCGGTGCGCAGGCCGAACCGGACGCCGTCGAACCTGGCCAGGTTCGACGAGGCCTCGCTCGGCGCGATCAGGTAGTAGGCCGGAAGCGCGTACTGGAAGTGCGGGCAGGAGATCTCGACGACCTCGGCGCCGAGCTTGGTCAGCGCCTCCACCGCGTCCCGGAACGCGGCAGTGACGCCCGCCTCCGCACCCTCGCCGTTGAACTCGGTGACCAGACCGATCTTCACGCCGGTCAGGTCGCCGGACGCACCCTGCCGGGCGGCCGCGACCACGTCCGGCACGGCCTGCGGGATCGAGGTCGAGTCGCGCGGGTCGTGGCCGGCGATGACCGAGTGCAGCAGCGCGGCGTCCTGCACGTTCCGGGCGCACGGCCCGGGGGTGTCAAGCGACGACGAGAACGCGATCAGGCCGTACCGCGAGGTGCCGCCGTAGGTGGGCTTGGCGCCGACAGTGCCGGTGACCGCGCCGGGCTGACGGATCGAGCCGCCGGTGTCCGTACCGATCGCGAGCGGCGCCTCGTAGGCGGCGATCGCCGCCGCACTGCCACCGCCGGAGCCGCCCGGGATGCGCCCGAGGTCCCACGGGTTGTTCGTCGCGCCGTACGCCGAGTACTCAGTGGACGAGCCCATCGCGAACTCGTCCATGTTGGTCTTGCCGAGCATCACGGTGCCCGCGGCGCGCAGGCGCTCCACGATCGTGGCGTCGTACGGCGGCCGCCACCCCTCCAGGATCTTGGAGGCGGCGGTGGTCGGGACGCCCTTGGTGGCGAGCACGTCCTTGACCGCGACCGGGACGCCGGCCAGCGGGCCGAGCGCCTCGCCCGCGGCGCGCTTCGCGTCCACGTCACGGGCGGCGGCGAGCGCGCCCTCCGTGTCGACGTGCAGGAACGCGTGCACGCGCTCGTCCACGGCGGCGATCCGGTCGAGGTGCGCCTGGGCCACCTCGACGGCGGAGACGTCGCCGGCGGCGATCGTGGCGGCCAGCTCGGCCGCGGTCAGCCGGGTGAGATCAGACATCGGGCTCAGGCCTCCTCATCCAGGATCCGCGGGACGCGGAACCGGCCGTCCTCGGCGTCGGGGGCGCCGGAGAGCGCGCCTTCCTGCGTCAGGCCGGGCACGACGACGTCGTCCCGGTAGACGTTTGTCAGTGGCACGGAGTGCGAGGTCGGCGGGATGTCCGCGGCGGCGACCTCACCCACCCGGGCCACCGACTGCAGGATCACGTCGAGCTGGCCGGCGAAGGTGTCCAGCTCCTGCTCCGTCACGGCAAGCCGCGACAGGCGCGCCAGGTGCGCGACCTCCTCGCGGGAGATGGCGGCCATGGGATTGCCCCCTTGGTAGTTCGCTCTTCGGTTGACAGGTGACGGCATGGCGCCGGGCAGCCGGCAGGCCGGGCTTGCGCGCAGCGTCGCACGGGTCGGTGACCTGTGCGAGTCTATTTGTCACCCTCGGCACCGGCCCGGGCGACTCCCCGGATGCCGCGGGCCGTCTGTGCGGAACCGTCGCAGGGCTCGTCGTCCAGGCCCTCGAGCGGGCTCTCGCCGCGGCTCTCCGGCACGGTGGCCTCGGGCGGCGGCAGGTTGCGCCGGTTCGTGCGCCTGCCGTTGCGCCGGGGGTACGTGCCGGGCTCGGCGGGCCGGTCCTCGGGCGCGGTCTCTGCCGGTGTGGTCCCTGCCGGAGTGGTTCCTGGCGCCGTGGCTTCTGTCGGGGCGGCCCCTGCCGGGCTGGCCCCTGCCGGCGTGGGCTCCGGGTGGTTGTTCGCGTGACTTTCCGGGTGGTCGTGCGTGCGGCTACCGGGGAGCGTGGCCGTACGGCTCGCCGGGTGGGCGTCCGTGCGAGCGGCCGGACGGGTGGCGGCCGGGCGCGCGTCGGAGCGTGTGTCCGGGCGGGTGTCCTGGAGGACCGGGGGGCGGTAGCGGGAGAGCCAGACGCCGAACTCCTCGGCCGGCATCGGGCGTCCGTAGAACCAGCCCTGCGCGACGTGGCAGCCGGCGGCCCGGAGCATCCGCCAGGTGCGCTCGTCCTCGACGCCCTCGGCGACGACGCGCAGGCCGAGCGCGCCGGCCAGCTCGATCATGGATCGGACGATCACCGCGTCGTCGCCGTCCTCGGCCATGCCGAGCACGAACGAGCGGTCGATCTTCACCTCGGAGAGCGGCAGGCGGCGCAGGTGCTGCATGGATGAGTAGCCGGTGCCGAAGTCGTCGAGCGCGATCGCGATGCCGAGCCGGGCGAGCCGGGACAGCGTGACCAGGACCCGGCGCGGGTCCGCCATCAACGCGCTCTCGGTGATCTCCAGCTGCAGGCGGTCGGCGGGCAGTCCGTACCGGGCGAGCCGGTCCTCGATCTGATCGACGATGTCGCCGGTGTGCAGGTCCCGGACGCTGACGTTGAGCGCGGCGCGCATCGGCAGACCCTCGTCCCGCCAGGTCGCGAGCTGCTCGATCACGTCGTCGATCACCCGGCGGGTGAGCAGCCGCATCACTGCGGTGTGCTCGGCCGCCTTGATCAGCTCCTCCGGGTGCACCATGCCACGCTCCGGATGCCGCCAGCGCAGCAGCGCCTCGACGCCGACCACCTCGCCGGTGTCGATGGCGACCTGTGGCTGGTAGTACATCCGGATCTCGCCGGCGCCGGGCAGCTGCGGCACGTCCCCGACTGCGGCGTGCGGGTCGTGCTGAAGGTAGGAGGCGACGCCACCGGTCACCTCGAGCGCGGTACGCAGGTCACCGAGCAGGCTGAGCCGCTCGGGCGAGTTGTGGTCGGCCTCCGGCGCGTAGACCGCGACCGCGTCGCCGCGCTGCTTCGCCTCGTACATGGCGACGTCCGCGTGCCGCAGCAGCGTCTCGAAGTCAGTGCCGTGCTCGGGGTAGACGGCGACGCCGATCGAGCCGCCGATGTCGAGCGGCAGCCCGTCCAGCAGCACCGGCTCGTCCAGCGCCTCGGCGATCCCGGCCGCGATCCGGCGCGCGGCGGCGGCGTCCGCGATCCGCGGCGCGAGCACCGCGAACTCGTCGCCGCCGAGCCGGGCGAGCACGGACGGCGCGGTGACGACCGTGGCGAGCCGCTTGGCGACCTCGGTGAGCAGCCGGTCGCCGACCGCGTGGCCGAGCGCGTCGTTGACCCGCTTGAATCGGTCGAGGTCCAGGACGAGCAGCGCCATGTGCGGGTCGGTACCACCCCGCGCGGTCCGCTCCTGGTGCGCGGCCACCTGGTCGGCGACCTCGGCGAGCAGCGCCTTGCGGTTGCCGAGCCCGGTGAGCGGGTCGAGCCGGGAGATCTTCTCGTGCGCGGTGGAGAGCCGCGCCATCCGGTAGACCGCGTAGAGCGGCAGCAGGATGAGCGGGATCAGCGCGGCGCTGAGGTGCGCCGCGACCACAAGCAGCGGGCTCAGGAACAGCAGCGATCCGGCGGACAGCAGCTCGAACCCGAGGCCGCTGACGAACATGGCCGGCCACCTGCCGCCGAACCGCAGCCAGACCGCGGTGGTGACGGTGCCGTAGGTGACCGCGAACCAGGCGGCCGCCGCGGCCACCACCGCGAGCACGTCGGTCCACGAGGGATTGCCGCCGGCCCGGAACGCGAGCTCCGGCCCGGCCGGGAGCACTGCGGCGGCCGCGGCCAGCGCCAGCAGATGCTGGGCGATGTTGAAGCCGGTGCGCCAGATGCTGGTCCGCATCCGCGCGCCGGAGACCGCGACGGCCGCGACCTGCACGACGATCGCCGGGCCGAGCCCCCAGCCCAGCATGATCGCGAAGGTGAGGCAGACCGAGGCGAGGATGGCCGCGCCGAGTCGCCGGCCGGAGGGGGTGAACGGGCGCGCGTCAATCAGCACGGCCAGCGCCGCCATCACCCAGAACGAGATCGGCAGCGCGGTCACCTGGCCGGGCACCGCGATCAGCGGCCCGACGGATGCGGCGGCCGCGCCCAGGATCACGGTCCACACGAAGCCCAGGAACGGCACCGCGCGATCCGCCGGCACCAGGTTCCGCAGCGATGCGGGCTCCACGAGACCTCCCCCGTCTTGTCGGCCTCAGTCGACCGCCAACCCCTGCGCCGACGGCATTCACGATAGGTCGGCGGGCTCACCGAGGCATGAAACGGGCGTAGCCGTGACTAACTTGATATACGTCACAAGCACCCGCAATTACCGTGGGTTTCGCCGCGATGACTGCCTGTTGCATGGACAATCGTTCACTCGACCGATCATCGTCAGCCCGCGGAATCCTCCTCACAATTCGTCGCCACCGCGCGCGCGGCCTCCGGCCCGTCGGCGAGCAGGATCTCGAATCCGGCCTCGTCCAGGACCGGCACCTTCAGCTCGATCGCCTTGTCCGCCTTGCTGCCCGGGTTCTCACCCACCACGACGAAATGCGTCTTCTTCGAGACCGAGCCGCTCACCTTGCCGCCCCGGGACTCGACCGCCTCCTTCGCGCCGTCGCGGGTGAAGTCGACAAGCGTTCCGGTCACCACCGCGGTGATCCCCTTCAGCGGCTGGGGGGCGTCGAGATCGCGCTCCTCCTCAAGCACCACGCCGGAGGCACGCCACTTCTCGACGATCTCCCGATGCCAGTCGACCCGGAACCACTCGGCCAGGCTCTCCGCGATCGTCTTTCCGACGCCCTCGACCGCGACCAGCTGATCCACATCCGCGTTCGCGATCGACTCGATGGACCCGAACTCCCGCGCCAGCGCCTTCGAGGCCTTCGGCCCGACGTGCCGGATCGAGAGCGCGACAAGCAGACGCCACAACGGCCGCCGCCGGGCCTCCACCAGGTTCTCCAGCAGCTTGTGCGCGTTGCCGCCGAGCGAGCCGTCCTTGTTCACGAAGAACGGCGAGGTCAGCAGCCGCTCCTCGGTCAGCGCGAACAGATCGCCCTCGTCGAAGATCACGCCGTCGTCGACAAGCGCGAACGCCGCCTTGCTGCCGAGCGCCTCGATCTCCAGCACCTCGCGGTCGGCCAGGTACACAAGCCGTTCGTGCCGCTGGGCGAGGCAGTACCTGCTGTTCGGGCACCGGATGTCGATGTCCGACTCCTTCGCCGGCGCCAGCTCCGCGTCGCAGGACGGGCACCGCGCCGGCATGACAAACGCGCGCGCGTCCGCCGGCCGCTTCTCCAGCACCGGGCCCAGCACCTCGGGAATCACGTCACCGGCCTTGCGCAGCACCACGGTGTCGCCGATCAGGACGCCCTTGTGCTCCACCTCGCGCGCGTTGTGAAGCGTCGCCAGCGCCACGGTCGAGCCCGCGACCAGGACCGGCTCCATCACGGCGAACGGGGTGACCCTGCCGGTGCGGCCCACGTTCACCTGGATGTCGAGCAGAACCGTGGTGACCTCCTCCGGCGGGTACTTGAACGCGATCGCCCATCGCGGCGCCCGGCTGGTCGAGCCGAGCCGCCCCTGGATCGAGACCGCGTCCGCCTTCACCACCACGCCGTCGATCTCGTGCTCGACCGAGTGCCGCTTCTTCTTCGCGTACTCGTCGATGAACGCGTCTATCCCGTCCACGCCGCCGACCAGGCGCCACCTGTCGCTTGTCGGCAGACCCCAGGACTTCAGCGTCGCGTACGCCCCGGACTGGCTCTCCGGCTGGAAACCGGCCCGCGCGCCGATGCCGTGCACGACCATGCGCAGCGGCCGGGACGCCGTGATCCGGGGATCCTTCTGCCGGAGGCTGCCGGCCGCCGCGTTGCGCGGGTTGGCGAACGGCGCCTTCCCCTGCTCGACCAGGCTCGCATTCAGCCCCGCGAACGCCTCGACCGGGAAGTAGATCTCGCCGCGCACCTCCACCAGGTCCGGCACGTCGTCGCCGGCAAGGCGTTCCGGAATCGCGCGGATCGTGCGCACGTTCGCCGTGACGTCCTCACCGGTGTACCCGTCGCCGCGGGTCGCGGCCCGGACCAGCCGCCCCTTCTCGTACGTCAGGTTGATGGCCAGTCCGTCCACCTTCAGCTCACAGATGAACTCGACCGGCCCGCCCGCGTCCCGCGTGACCCGCTCCACCCAGGCCGCGAGCTGCTCCTTGCTGAACACGTTGTCCAGCGACATCATCCGTTCCGCGTGCTGCACCGCGGTGAACAGCGTCGAGAACGTGCCACCGACCCGCTGCGTCGGCGAATCCGGCGTCCGGAGCGCGGGAAACTCCTGCTCGATCGCCTCCAGCTCGCGCAGCAACGTGTCGAACTCGGCGTCCGGGATCGTGGGCGAGTCCAGCACGTAGTAGCGGTACTGATGGTCCGTCAGCTCGGTGCTCAGCTCCGCGTGCCGGCGGCTCGCCTCGGCCGTAGGCGGCGGGCCCGCCGCCTCCACCTGCGCGGCCGTGACCTCGGCGGTCGTCACCTCAGCCGCCGCGCCGTCCTCCCTAGCGCGCTCGTTAATCGTGCGCTCGTCAATCGTGCGCTCGTCATTCGTGCGCTCGTCCGCAGCGCGCTCGTTCGCCGTACCCCCGGCTGGTGTGGCCTGGTCTTTCGTGCCCTCAGCCGCCGGGCCGGTCTTCGGCTCGCCGTCTCGCGCCGTCTCGGCTGGCATCACGCCGCCCCCGTCCACCTCGTCGCGCCGTCATCTGCACGGTAACGAGCGGGACCGACATTTTCGAACGATCGACACTCCGAACTCTCAGCAAACCAATCGATCAACTTTATTGCGATCATTCCCACACCAGTACGACCATGGTCCCCATGACCCAGACCCCGCACCGCCCGCAGCCGGCATCCCTGCTCGCCGCGGTCCGCGCCCTCCGCGCCGCCGCGATGAGCTGCGCAAACGACCCGTCCTGGTCCATGCCGGACGACGACGTGCTCGCCGCCGTCGCCGAGGCGCACGCCGCCCAGCAGGCGACGACCGCGCTCCTGCTCCATCTTATTGAGCAGGCCGACAATAGATCTCTAACCAAGATCAAAAGACGCGCTGGTACGAGCACCTGGCTGGCCGAGGAACTGCGGATCACCGTCCCCGCGGCCCGGCGGCTGGCGAAGCGGGCCCGGCAGGTGTGCGCCCGCCCGAAAGTCGCCGCCGCCCTGCGCACCGGCCAGATCAACGCCGAGCAGGCGGGTGCGATCGCCCACACTGTCCATGACCTGCCGGACACAATCGACGCCGCGCGTGTCGACGCCGCCGAGACGATGCTGATCGCCGAGGCCGACCAGCTCGACGCGGTCCGGCTCACCCGCGCCAGCGACCGGGTCCTTGACCTGCTCGACCCGTCCGGCGCCATCGGCCGCGAAGCAGCCCGGCAGCGTCGCGAAACCGCCGCCGTCAACTCGCGCACCGCCCGGCGCCTCTCCCTCACGCCCACGGCCCCGGGCGACGCGATCCGCCTGACCGGCGTGTTCGACCCCCGATCCGCCGCCGTCCTGGAGGCCGCACTCCACCGCTACGGCTCCGTGCCCGTAGCATCCGCCGCCCCGGCCTCGGTCCCGGACGCCGCCCAGCGCCGCGCCGACGCCTTGGTCGAAATCTGCCGCCTGTCCCTCGTCGCCCCCACGCAACGCCTCACCCCGACTCCGCCCGACGGCCCCACCCGGTCCTCGGCCCCCGACCCGGCCGGCGTGGTGATCGCGCTCAATACGCCGCGCGCTCGGCTCACCAACCGCTCCGCCCGCAAGCGCGCGAAGAGCACCCACCACGGCTCCGACAAGAACAGCCGCAGCCGTCATCCCAGCCACCGCTGACGACCGGCGCATCCAGCAGCAGCCGGCAGCCGAACCCCATCCACATCCCGCCGGTACGCCTCCCCGCTCCCGAACACGCCCGTAACGACTCGCCCTCCGCGCTCCTTCGCACGCCAGCCACAGGTATGCACGCACCCGGCTCCAGAGGCCCCATGCGGGCCTCGAACTCAGCCGCCACCGCGCGCGCCCTCGTGGTCCACCACCTCCATAAGCCTTCGCAGCCACCGCATAACCGCAGGCCGCCATGCATCGACACGCCGCCATGCACCCGCGGGTCGGCGCACACCCGCGGGCCGTCCACACCTGCGGGCAGTCGGCACCCACGGGCCGTCCGCACCCGCGGGCCGTTGCCCCTGAGGGCCGTTGCCCCTGAGGGCCGTTGCCCCTGAGGGCGTTTGCCCTTGCGGGCAGGCGGGACCTGCTTCGGCGGGTTTGTGGTGTGTCGCGGGAGGTGTGGACTGACCGGCTCCGTTCGGCACCGCGGTGCCTTGTCGGCATGACCGATCACTCACACGATCGCCGGGGCGGCTGCTCAGCCGCCGATTAACACACACGCGCCGCCCATGCATCGCGCCACCTCAGCATGGGTAGCCCCGGCGTCACGCCGCTCGGAGGAGTCGACGCCGGGGCTCGTGCCTCTCCCCCGGATGCGAGCCAGGAAGAGGTAGTGCCAGCCTAGGGCACTTGTTCGACTATGTCGATTATGTTTGCGGGCCGGCGTCGAGCTGCCCGCCCCGGCCCACCGCGCCGAGCCCCGAGGCACGCCTCCAGGAGTGCGCGGAATTCCACCGCAACGCCGGCCGCCGCCCGATCAGCAGGAGCCATATCGGGCGCGCAAGATCGAGTACTCATAGGGAAATGTCGAAGCCTTCCTTGAGAAAATGCAGCTAGAGCGCGCGTAATCGACCAAATCGACTATGTCAACCTAATCGACTTGGTAGCTGAGGTCTTCCGACCGGTGATCTACTTGGCCCTGCGAGCCAGGAAGAGATTGGACGGAGTCCATGGCGGTTTCAAAGAAGGACCGGGTGCACACGGCCATCCGGGCACAGATCCTCAGCGGCGAGCTGCCGACCGGGCACAAGATGAAGTCGACCCGGTTGCTGGAGGAGGAGTACGGCGTCTCCTACGGCACACTCAACACCGTCATCAACATGCTGAAGATCGAGAAGCTACTCGTCGGCTATCAGGGTGACGGCGTGTACGTGCGCAGGAAGCCGGGCGAGCCCGCCGAGGATTAGGCAGGGCTTCAAGCGCACCAAGCGCACCAAGCACACCAAGCACACCAAGCGCAGGCACGATCAGCTCGGGCCAACCCGCTCAAGCACGGCCGGGTCAAGCACGGCCAGCTCACCCGCACCCACAGCTCAGAGCACCGGCCGGGAGGCCATCCCCACGGATGACCGCCCGGTCGGTCGCAGTCGTGCACACCCACGCGGACGGAGCGCGGCGCTGGCGTCGCGGCGAGGCGACCGATCGGGCACCCCTCGGCCGTCGGGCTCCCGTCCGTACCCGCGTGGTGTGAGAGCTTTCGGCGGCGGACGCCGCACGGCACCGCCTGCCGCCAGAAGCGCGGGTGATCCGCCTACAGCCGGTAGAAGTCGGTGTAGTGGTTCGGGCTGTACCAGGTCACGCCGCTGCTGCGGTTCACCACGATGCGGTGCGCGTCGCGGGCCGCGCCGTTCGCCCGTGGGTAGACGTCGTACTCGTAATACGTCGCGCCCGACGGCAGCTGCCCCTCGCGGTTGTAGAACTGCCCGCCCGCGAAGTTGTACTGGCTCCCCCACGTGTACCAGCCACGGGTGGTCGGGAAGCCGCGGCTCGACCAGCCCGACCGCGCGGTCCGTGCGGCAGCACAGCCGCTGAGCGTGCACGACGAGTAGACGGTCGCCTCGGCCGGGGATGCGAGCGTCGGCGCCACGATCGACGGCCCGACGACAAGCGTCGCGACAAGCGCGAACAGCGTCAGCAGGCGCGAGAAGCCGCGCCGTGTCCGGACGGCTGCGGTTGCGGACGAAGACCCCATGGTTCCTCCCATAGATAAACTGTCACCTATGGATGGATTCTCGGGCCCGCGCCACCGCCCCCGATAGCCGTCACTTCCGGGTCATACCGTCCGCGCGAGGGAGGGCTTACGCGAGCGGCTCCGCCGGCACCGCGTCGTAGGCGGACGCCACCATGCCGGTCACCGCCGCGTCCGGCGCGAACGTCACCGAGTCCACGGCCGACAACTGCCGCACCGGGTTGATCGAGTTGCACGAGAACGCATACGAGAAGTCACCAGTCGTCTCCGGTGTCACCTGCCGCACCTCCCACGGCACGCCGATCCGGCCGAGTCCGTCCCGGAGCACAAGCATGGACACGCCGGGCAGTACGGCCGCCTCCGGCCAGATCACGCGCGAGCCGTCGAAGAAGCCGACGTTCCACACCGTGCCCTCGCTGACCAGGCCGTTCCGGTCCACGAACAGCGCGTCGTCGAAGCCCAGGGCCCGCGCCCGCCGCCAGTGGTAGGTGAGCCCGAACGTCGCCACATGCTTCACCGACGGCAGGTCCCGCTCGTACGGCACCGTGCACACCCGCACCGGGGACGTCTGCGCGGGCGCGGGCGGGCCGGCCGTGACCACCACGTGCAACTCCGCCGGCGCGACCGCGCTCGGCTGCCGCCCCTCGCCGGAGTAGACGGTCACCCGCACCGACGCATCAGGCGTTCCGGCGAGCGCGTGCCGCACCAGCTCGCGCACCCGGTCCCCGGCCAGGCCGCGCCCGAACAGCTCCCGGGACTGCCGGTCCAGCCGGTCCAGGTGGTGGCCGAGTCCGCGTACCAGACCGTCGCGGACCTGCATGGACGTGAAGTGCCCGTAGTTGGTGGCCGCCAGCGCCCACAGCCGGTCCGCGGTGGTCCCGGCCCCGTCCAACTCCGTCACGGTGCGGACGCTCATCGGCTGTCCGCCGCCTCGTACAGCCGTTTCCCGGCGTCCCGGCACGCGGCCAGCACCTCCCGCGCGTACGCCGGCGTCGCGCCCGCGAGCCCGCAGGCCGGCGTCACCACGACCTGCCGGGCCAGCTGCGTCGCCGAGAATCCGAGGTCGCGCCACACCGTCCGGACCCGGTCCGCGACCGCGGCGGAGGTGACCGTGCGCGCCTGCGGGAGCGTGGGCGCGGCGCCCGCGAGCAGCCCCAGCCCGGCGTCGATCGCCTCGCCGAGCGGGTCCAGCTTGGTGACCAGGGAGAGGTCGAGCGCGACACCGGCCGCGCCTGATGCGCGCACCACGTCAAGCGGCACATCCGGCGCGCAGCAGTGCACGACGACCGGCACGCCGACCGCGTCCACGACAAGTCGCAGCAGCTCGGAGGCGGTGGTCGACTCGACCGCGCGGTAGGTGCCGAGCCCGCTCTCGGTCCGCACCCGGCCGGCCAGCACGGCCGGCAGCGACGGCTCGTCGAGTTGCAGCACGACTGTGGCGCCCGGGAGCCGGGCCGCGACGTCCCGGACGTGCGTGGCGAGTCCCTCGGCGAGCGAGGTGGCCAGGTCCCGGACCGCGCCGTGATCGCGCAGCAAACGCCCGCCGATCTGCAGCTCGACGTGGGACGCGAGCGTCCACGGGCCGGCCGCCTGCAGCTTCACCGGCCCGGTGAACTCGGCCGCCTGCTCGGTGAGCTGGTCAACATCGCGGTCCAGCAGGTCACGCGTGCGCCGCAGGTCCTTGCCGGGCCGGGAGGCCGCCTGCCAGCGCCCCGCGTACAGCTCGACAGGCAGCTCGACCAGGAAGCCGGCACCGCGGCCAATCAGGTCCGCGCCAGGTCCGCGCCCGGGCAGTTCCGGCAGGTGCGGGAAGTCGGGCAGCTCCCCGAGGATCATCCGCTGGGCCTCGGCCACGTCGCTCCCGGGCAGCGATCCGATCCCGGTCGACGAGCCCTCGGGCCACGGCCACGCCGCTGGTTCGCTCATGCCGCCGACTCTACTGAGCCCGATCGGTCACCCCACGCCCAGAGCGACAAAGAGCAAAGGCCTGCGGGGGTACGCCCCCCGCAGCCCTGGCTCATCCGGTGGCGACATTCTGGGCGTGGAGCGACCGCGCGGACAACGCCGTCCGGCGCAGACAGCGGGCTCCACGGCAGCGCCGATCGGTCCCGGCCGAGTACAGCGTGTCCCCGCCCGCCTCCGGAAGAGGCGGCGGGCTACCGCCGCTCTACGTGTGCGTGATCGTCCCCGAGCCGAGCACGACGTCCCCGTCCGCCTCCGGCCGGTACACCACAAGCGCCTGCCCGGCCGCCACCCCGCGGGCCGGCGTGGTCAGCGACGCGACCAGCTCGCCGGCCGCCACCGACACCCGCGCCGGGTACGTCTCGCCGTGCGCCCGCAGCTGCACGACGCAGTCCAGCTCGCCTGTGAAGTCCGCCGGGAGCCCGGTCCAGACCGGCTTCGCCGCGTACACCGTGGACACCTCGAGCGCGGCCGCCGGCCCCACGGTCACCGTGTTCGTCTTCGGCGTGATCGACAGCACGTAGCGCGGCCGCCCGTCCGGCGCGGGCACGGTCAGCCCGAGGCCCTTGCGCTGCCCGACCGTGTACGCGTACGCCCCGCCGTGTGCGCCCACCACCTCGCCTGTCGACGAGTCCACGATGTCGCCGGGCGCGGAGCCGAGCCGCGACTCGAGGAACCCGCGCGTGTCGCCGTCCGCGATGAAGCAGATGTCGTGCGAGTCCGGCTTCTCCGCCACGCCCAGGCCGCGGGCCGCCGCCTCCGCCCGCACCTCGGTCTTGGTGGAGTCGCCGAGCGGGAAGTAGGACCGGTCCAGCTGCGCGCGGTTGAGCACCGCAAGCACATAGGACTGGTCCTTCGGCAGGTCGACGCTGCGCCGGAGCAGGCCGTCCGGGCCGAGCCGGGCGTGGTGGCCGGTGACGACCGCGTCGAAGCCGAGCGCGATCGCCCGGTCCAGCACGGCCGCGAACTTGATCTTCTCGTTGCAGCGCAGGCACGGGTTCGGCGTGCGGCCGGCCGCGTACTCGGCCACGAAGTCGTCGACCACGTCCGCATGGAAGCGCTCGGCCATGTCCCACACGTAGAACGGGATGCCGAGCACGTCCGAGGCACGCCGGGCGTCGTGTGAATCCTCGACCGTGCAGCAGCCGCGCGCGCCGGTCCGGAACGTCTGCGGGTTGCGGGAGAGGGCCAGGTGGACGCCGGTGACGTCGTGCCCGGCTTCGACGGCACGGGCCGCCGCCACCGCCGAGTCGACACCGCCGGACATCGCCGCGAGAACACGCACGTGAAAGCCCCTCCCCGGGTAAAAGCTCAGATCAACGGTACGCCGCCGGTAAAGCCGGTATTCAGCCGAGAACGGACTTGATCACGCCGGCCCGGCGCGCGCGTTCGACAGCTGCCGGCAGCGCGGCGAGCAGCACGTCCACGTCCGCGTCGGTGGAGGTGTGGCCGAGCGTGAACCGCAGCGACGAGCGTGCCCGGTCGTCGTCCGCCCCCATCGCGACAAGCACGTGCGACGGCTGGGCCACGCCGGCCGAGCAGGCGGAGCCGGTGGAGCAGTCGATGCCCTGCGCGTCAAGCAGCAGCAGGAGTGCGTCGCCCTCGCAGCCGGGGAACGAGAAGTGCGCGTTCCCGGGCAGCCGGTGCGAGGCCGCGCCGTTCAGGATCGCGTCCGGCACGGCCTTGATCACGCCCGCGACGAGCCGGTCGCGGAGTCCGCCGACACGCGCCGCGTACTCCTGCTGGTTCTTGACCGCGGTCTCGACCGCGACCGCGAACGCGACGATGCCTGCCGCGTCAAGCGTGCCGGAGCGCACGTCGCGCTCCTGGCCGCCGCCGTGCAGAAGCGGCGTGACCGCCACGTCCCGGCCGAGCAGCAGCGCGCCGACGCCGACCGGGCCGCCGACCTTGTGCCCGGTGACTGTGAGCGCGGAGGCGCCGCTCGCGGCGAAGTCGACGGGCACCTGCCCGACCGCCTGCACCGCGTCGGTGTGGAACGGCACCCCGCGGGCGGCCGCGAGCGCGGCCAGCTCGGTGACCGGCTGCAGCGTGCCGACCTCGTTGTTCGCCCACATCACGGTGACCATGGCCACCCGGTCCCCGTGCGCGTCCAGCTCGGCCGCGAGCGTCTCGGGCGTGATCAGGCCGATGTGATCCGCGTCCAGCCAGCCCGCGGTGGCGCCCTCGTGCGCGACAAGCCAGTCGACCGCGTCCATCACCGCGTGGTGCTCGACCCCGCTGGCGACGACCCGGGTGCGGGCCGCGTCCCGGCTGCGCCGCGCCCAGAACATGCCCTTGACCGCGAGATTGTCGCTCTCGGTGCCGCCGCTGGTGAAGATCACCTCGGAGGGACGCGCACCGAGCGCGGCCCCGATCCGTTCCCGGGACTCCTCGACGCGCTGACGTGCGTGGCGCCCGGCGGCATGCAACGACGACGCGTTGCCGACCTCTCGGGCGGTGGCGACATATGCCTCGAGCGCCTCGCTGAGCATCGGCGTGGTCGCGGCGTGATCCAGGTAGGCCATTACCCCCAGCCTACCGGTCCTTACCGCCCGCTCCATCGGCCCTGACCACAGTCTGAGCACCGTCACTCAAACCCCATCAAAACCACAATCCCGCCACGGTACGGCGTGCTGTGCCAACCACAGATGACGCTTTTGCCCGTCGTTCGCCCGAAACCGCCGTCTACCGTCCGCCATCACGTGCCGAGCCGGAGAAGCTCAGCGGCGACAGTTGCCCCAGCGCGGGGCGGCGGCCGGCATCTCAGCGCCAGGCGGTGGCCGCTATCTCAGCGCGAGGCGGCGACCCGCTATCTCAGCGCGAGGCGGCGACCCGCTACCGCAGCGCGAGGCGGCGACCGCTACCGCAGCGCGAGGCGGCGACCGCTACCGCAGCGCGAGGCGGTGCCCGGTGGCTCGGCGCGGGACGGTGCCCGGGAGCGCGCTCGCCGGGAGTGCCGCAGACAGGTAAGGGCCGGGCATCCGATGCCCGGCCCTTACCTGGAGAGGCTACTTACGCTTGCGGATCTCGTCCGCGGCCTGCGGCACGACCTTGTTCAGGTCGCCCACCACGCCGAAGTCGGCCAGCTCGAAGATCGGCGCCTCGGTGTCCTTGTTCACCGCGACGATCGTCTTCGAGGTCTGCATGCCGGCCCGGTGCTGGATCGCGCCGGAGATGCCGAGCGCGATGTACAGCTGCGGGGAGACGGTCTTGCCGGTCTGCCCGACCTGGAACTGGTGCGGGTAGAAGCCGGAGTCGACAGCCGCGCGGGACGCGCCGACCGCGCCGCCGAGCAGGTCGGCCAGCTCCTCGACCAGCTTGAAGTTGTCCGCGCTGGCCACGCCGCGGCCGCCGGAGACGACGACCGACGCCTCGGACAGCTCCGGGCGCGCGCCCTTCTGCTCCACGACCCGCTCGACGACCTTCGCCAGCTTGTCGGACTCGGTCGCGGTGACCGTGAGCGACTCGACGGACGGGGACGCCGGGGCCGGCGTCGGGGTCAGCGAGTTCGGCCGGAGCGCGACGATCGGCAGACCGCGGGTAACCTTGGACTTCACGATCGTGGCGCCGGCGAACGCCACCTGGGTCGCGGTGCCGTCCGCGTCCAGGCCGACCGCGTCGGTGAGCACGCCGTTGTCCAGTTTGATCGCCAGCCGGGCCGCGATCTCCTTACCCTCCTGGGTGGAGGCGAGCAGCACGGCCGCCGGGGAGACCCGCTTGACCAGCTCGGCAACCACTGTCGCCTTGGGGGCGACCAGGTAGCCGTCGATCTCCTCGCTCTCGGCCGCGTAGATCTTCTCCGCGCCGTACTCCGCGAGCCGCGGGGTGAGCGCCTCGGCAGCGCCAGGGCCGCCGAGCACGACCGCGGCCGGGGTGCCGATCTCACGGGCGAGCGTGAGCAGCTCCAGGGTGACCTTCTTCACGCCGGAGGCCGCGGCCTCGACGACGACGAGTACCTCTGCCATGTCTCTGCAGCCCCTTCTCAGACGAACTTCTCGGTGGCGAGGTACTCGACCAGCTTCACGCCGGCGTCACCCTCGTCGACGACCTTCTGACCCGCCGAGCGCGGCGGCCGCTGCGCGTGGTCGAGGACGGTGCTTGTGGCGCCCGTGAAACCGACCTCGGAGGCGTCCACGCCCAGGTCGGCCAGGGACTTCGTCTCCACCGGCTTCTTCTTGGCGGCCATGATGCCCTTGAACGACGGGTACCGCGGCTCGTTGATCGTGTCCCACACCGAGACGACGGCAGGCGTGGCGGCGGTGACCACCTCGTACCCCTCGTCGGTCTGCCGCTCGATGGTCAGCGTGCCGCCGTCCACCGTGAGCTTGCGCGCGCCGGTGAGCGCGGCGACGCCGAGCCGCTCCGCGATCATGTGCGGGAGGACCTGGACGCGGCCGTCTGTGGACTCCGCACCGCAGAAGATGACGTCCGCGTTCAGGCCGCCGAGCGCGGTCGCGATCACCTTGGAGGTGGCGACGGCGCAGGAGCCGCGAAGCGCGTCGTCGACGATGTGCACGGCCTTGGCCGGGCCCATGGAGAGCGCCTTGCGGATCGAGTCGGACGCGCCGGACGGTCCCATGGTCAGCACCGTGACCTCGCCGCCGTGCGCCTCGGCGATCTTCAGCGCCTCCTCGATGGCGTACTCGTCCATCTCGTTGATGACGTTGCTCGCCGAACCGCGGTCCACGGTGTTGTCGTCAGCACGCAGAGACCGTTCCGCGCCGGAGTCCGGCACCTGCTTGACCAGTACCACAATGTTCATCGCGCTTCGACGACCCTCCTGTTAAACGGTTCTCGCCCGACGTGTGAATTCTCGTCCGGACCAAGTCCAGGGCGCATCCGGGGCTCGTTCAGGCTTGCCCGGCCGCCGTCGCGAGGTCAACCACCGTGTGTGTGGACTTGGCCACGGCCCATGTTACCCACTGGTAGGTTCTAGAATATCGCCACGGAGAGTGACACACCTCACCCGGCCGCGCCCGAAGGACGCTACAGTCGAGCAGGCGGGAGGAGTCGTGATATGTCATCTCAAATCGCCGCAGTGCGGGAGCCTGTCCGGACGGCGCCACCCGCGGCGGAACGCTGGTTCCCCGGCAACATGATCGCCTTCGGTCATCACCGCCGGAAACGTCCCGACGACCATCTCTGCGTCTGCGGCCGCCTGCGTGACGAGTGCGTTCGCGCCGCGGTCCGCGCCCTCTGGGAGCAGTGAGCCGGGCGGGGGTGGCTTTTCCCCGGCCCCCGCGGAACCGGAAGGGAGGCCGCCCGCGGCCGACCGGTGCCCGCGGCAGCGTGCGGGCCGCAACCACCCGCAGAGCGGGAAGAGGAACTGGATCGTGATTCCGGCCTTTTCTAGGCGCGGAAGATGAACGGCGTGGTGGTGGTCAGCGGCGTGAAGCCGAGGCGCTCCAGGATCGGGCGGCTCTCGTCGGACGCGTCGACCTGCAGCAACGCGTAACCCCGCTGGTCGGCAAGGCGGGCGCGGTAGGCGACGAGCGCCTTGTAGATGCCGCGCCGGCGGTACTCGGGGAGCGTGCCGCCGCCCCACAGCGTGCCGAACGCGGTGCCCGCGATGTACCGGATCCAGCCGGCGCAGACAAGCGTCCGGGCCTCGTCGTCGGTCTCCGCGATCACGATGGTGACGGACTGCGGGTCGGCCGCGATCTCCCGCTCCATCCCGTCCGCCCACCAGTCCCGGGACGTGCCGGGGTAGATGGCCTCGCCGAGCCGGGCGATCCGGTTTAGCTCGTCGCGGGTGGAGACCTCGCGCAGGTGCACGCCCTCGGGGACCACTGGCACCGCGGCGGCGAGCGGCGCCACCGCGCCCACCACGACGGTCTCGGTCTCCTCGGGTACGAACCCGGCCGCGGTGAGCCGGTCCGCCAGATCGGCGGGCAGGTCGTGGCCGTGCAGCTTCCACTCGGCGCTCTCGCCGCGCTCGGTGAAGTAGGCGGTCTGGCGGGCGATCAGCGCGTCAAGCTCCGCGCCGTCGAGCCCGCCCAGGTCGGTGTAGGTGAGGAAGCCGCCCTCGTCCAGGCCGCGCAGCCGGATCAGCGGGCCGTCACGCTCGACTGTCGCACCGGCCGGCAGCGGATCCGGCATGTGCGCGCGGAGCTGGGCGTCATAGGTGGCGAGCAGCGCGGCGGCGTCGAGATCAGATGTGGTCATGATGACCAGCCCATCACAGCGACCGCACGTCCGCGAGCCGGTTAGGGTCGGTGTCGTGCGCGCGCTGTGGAAAAGCTGGTTCGATCCCGGCGATGTCCGGCGGGTCGGATCGACGCCGGACTACCGCTTCTCGCTCGCGAACGAGCGCACCTTCCTCGCCTGGATCCGCACCGGCCTGGCGCTGATCGCGGGCGGGCTGGCCGCGTTCCAGTTCCTGCCGCGGATGCCGCTGAACCACCTGCGCGAGCTGATCGCGGTGGTGCTGCTGCTGCTCGGCGGCGCGGTCGCGTTCCACTCCGTGCGCCACTGGACCCGCACCGAGCGGGCGATGCGACTGGACCAGGATCTGCCGCCGTCGCACTTCCCGGCGCTGCTTGCCGCGGGCGTGACGCTCGGCGCGCTGGCGCTGGCCGCCGTGCTGATCTACCAGGTGACCCGGTGATCTACCAGGTGACCCGGTGACCCAGCCGGTGCACGGCCCCGGCGTCCCGATCATCCGGACCGGGCTGGCCTGGCGCCGGACCGCGATGTCGTTCGCCGCGGTCACGCTACTGGCCACCCGGCTCGCGCTCACCGGCGATATGGCCTGGCCGGTCGCGCTTGCAGGCGTGCTCGCCGCGGGCGTTGCGTGCGCGATCGCGCTGCGGGTGGTGTGGCTGCGGGTCGGCGATCTCAAGCACGGGCGTACCTCACTGAACGGCCGCGCGCTCTTACTGTGCGCCGTTCTGACGGTCGGATATGCGATGCTCGGGACCGTCTTGATGATCCTCTGAGGCCACCGACTGCCGATCCGCCGATCCACGCGGCATCATTGCGAGATGGCTCGACTGTTCGCGCTCATCTTCCTGCTGCAGATCGCGATGGCGGTCGTGGCCCTGATCGGCTGCCTCTCGGCGGAGCCCGGTGAGATCCGCAACCTGCCGCGGCTGCTCTGGGCCGCCGTGATCGTGCTGCTCCCGGTCGCCGGCCCGATCCTGTGGTTCCTCGCCGGGCGACCCCGGCCGGACACCGGGCCGGGGGCAGGACCCAAGCGCCCGCCCGCCCCGGACGACGATCCCGACTTCCTGCGCTCACTCAACGCGGACAAGGCCCGGCGCGACCGGGAGCTGTTCGAGCAGTGGGAGAACGATCTCAGCCGCCGCGAGGACGAGCTGCGCCGCAACGAGACGAACGACGACGTCTGATCCCCGGCGAAGAGACGGCCGGGCGCGACTGAGAGCTGTCGCGCCCGGCCGCGGGATCACCAGCCCCAGCGGTACTTCTTCACGAACAGCTTCGCGCCGCCCCAGCCGTTGCTGACGCACTTCGAGTCGTCCCAGCGGTTGGTGAGCTCGCCCGCGCGGGCGACCTTCTGGCAGATCCGGTTGCTGTGGTACGAACCGGCGTACGTCCACTTGACGCTCTTGTTCCAGCCCTTGCCGTGGCCCCAGCCCTTGCCGTTGCCCCAGCCGTCGTGACCCTTGCCGTGGCCCTTGTCCCAGTCGTCGTCGCCCCAGCCGGCCTTCTTGTCCCAGCCGGCGTTGTGGCTGGTGATGCTGACGGTCTGGCCGCCGTGCGGGGAGGCCTGGGCGGCACCTGCCGCACTCAGGCTGACGGCGCCACCGGCCGCGATCGCAACGATGGCAAGGGCAACAGAACGCTTCACACTACGCATTTAAGACATCTCCTTCCAATGTGCCCCGAAAAGGGCTACGGGAGGATCATGTCGCTTGCCTGGGCGTTAACTGGCTGAAATCGTGCAATGACCCACAGTTATAACCGAACGGTTGATGTCATGTCAGACAACCGTCTTTGAGGTTTATATCCGGACATATGAGGTGGGGGCCGTATCGCCTCTTCAGGACATGTCCCGCCGCTGTGTCAGCACGAACGCGGCGGCCGCGAGCACGACCGTGAGCAGGCCCAGGACCAGCGCGCCCTCGCCCCACATCACCGTGTACGTGCTGGAACAGTCCGCATAGAGCGTGCAGTTCGCGGACCCGTCGTAGAAGTCGACCGAGCCGTCCAGGAACGCGGCGATGTAGGTGCTCAACATCCACCGGTCCAGCCGTACCGCGTCGACCGTGTCCAGAACGATCCGCAGGCCCACCTCCCAGAGCACCGCGTACGCCGCGATCGTGCCCAGCGCCGCCGCCGTGTGCCGCCCGATCGCGGCGATCGAGAACCCGATAACCGTGCACCCGAGCACGAACAGCACGGCGCGCCCGACAAGCGCGAGCAGGCCCGGCCAGAACTCCCCGGACAGGTCACCGGCGAACCCGCCGACCTCGGCCACACCCCAGAACGCGCCGAGGTACGCCACGATCACCAGCGCCGAGAGCACGAACACGGACACCACCACGGTGAGCAGCTTCGCGCCGAGCACGACCGGCCGCTGTGGCCTCCAGAGCAGCAGGTTCGTCAGGCCGCCGGACGTCATCTCGGCCCCGATGAACGACGCGCCGACCAGGAAGCCGAACAGCGCCAGGAAGACGGCCACGAAGTAGAACAGGTCGGTGATCTCGTTCGCGAACACGAACACGCCGACCAGCTGGCTCTCCATCCGGTAGTCGGCCGGGTCCGGGCGGGTGCACTCGCCCTCGAACCGCTGCTCGGCCCGGCAGGTCTCGTAGTAGCGCTGCATGTCCGCGTACTGGGTGGCCGCGTCCCGGGTCGCCTGCTGGATCTCGGCGTCGGTCGGCGTGTGCGAGCCGGCCACCGTGCTGAGCACCGCGATCACGCACGCGCCGATCAGCAGCACGGTCATCACCTGCACGAACCGGCGCCCGGCCAGGCGCATCAGCTCGGCCTGGAGCAGGTTCATCGCGGGACCTCCGGTGCGAACTGGTTCGGGGCGGGCTCGGTGACTTGTTTGTCGCCGCCCGGCTGCGCTCCGGTCGCGGTGAGCTGCAGGAAGACGCTCTCCAGGTCGGGCGTGAGCGGAGCCAGCTCGGAGATCCACAGGCCCTGGCCGCCGAGCAGCTCGGTCAGCCGGGCCGGTTCCGCGAGGCCGTGCGCGACCAGGTGGTCAGGCGCGGGCGTGACCCGCATCCCGGCGGCCCGCAGCACCTCCACGGCCCGGGACAGCTCGGCCACGCGGACCCGGAAGTCACCGGCGTCGAAGCTGGCGAGCACGCCGCTGACCGGCCCGGCCAGCACCCGCCGCCCCCGCGAGATGATGGTGACCGAGTCGCAGATGAGCTGGATCTCGGCGAGGATGTGGCTTGAGACAAGCACGGTGACGCCCTGCGATGCCAGCAGCCGGACCAGGTCACGCATCTCCCGGATGCCGGCCGGGTCCAACCCGTTCGCCGGCTCGTCCAGGATCAGCAGCTCCGGCGCCTTGAGCAGCGCGGACGCGACCGCGAGCCGCTGCTTCATGCCGAGCGAGTAGGTCTTGACGATGTCCTTGCCCCGGTCCCGGAGTCCGACCTGGGTCAGCACCTCGTCGACCCTGGCCACCGGCACGCCACCCGCGGTCGCCAGCAGCGTGAGCAGGCGGCGCCCGCTGATGTTGCCGAAGAACTGCGGGCTCTCCACGATCGCGCCGACCCGGCCGATCACCCGCGGCAACGCGGACGGGGACTGCTGCCCGAGGATGCGCATCTCGCCCGCGTCCGCCCGGACCAGGCCGAGCAGCGCCCGCAGCGTGGTGGTCTTGCCGGACCCGTTCGGCCCGAGGAAGCCGTGCACCTGCCCCGGCTCCACCACCATGTCGAACCCGTCCAGCGCGCGATGCGTACCCCCGCGCAGCCTGCGGTACTCCTTGCGGAGCCCCGCGATCTCGATCACCGGTGGCATCCGTGTCCCCTCGTCGTCACGCGGGCAGCCTAAGGCCCGTTCCCGGCCGGATCGGCAAGCGCGCCGCGTCGTCCTACCGTGGCGTGATCGTCGCCACCCGGCACACCGCAGGCGGGCGGCCGAGGGCTCTCGTGGTTGGATGGGAAGCGTGTCTGAAGATCTCGTGATCGCCCTGGATTCGGCAAGCGTCGTTCGTTCCGGCACGCACCTGCTCCGGGACGTGAGCTGGCAGGTCGAGCTGGACGAACGGTGGGTGGTCCTGGGGCCGAACGGCGCCGGCAAGACCACGCTGCTCAACCTGGCCTCGGGCCGGCTGCACCCGTCCACGGGCACTGTCGACGTGCTGGGCGAGCGCCTCGGCCGGACCGACGTCAACGAGCTGCGCACCCGCATCGGCATCTCGACCGCGCACCTGGCGCAGCAGATCCCGGGCGAGGAGCGGGTGGTCGACGCCGTGCTGACCGCGGCCTGGTCGGTGGTCGGCCGGTGGCGGGAGAGCTACGAGAAGCAGGACGAGTCGCGCGGCCGGGCGCTGCTTCACCAGTTCGGCGTGGGCCACCTGGCCGACCGCACGTTCGGCACGCTGTCCGAGGGCGAGCGCAAGCGGGTGCTGATCGCCCGCGCGCTGATGACCGACCCGGAGATGCTGCTGCTCGACGAGCCGGCCGCCGGGCTGGACCTGGGCGCCCGCGAGGAACTGGTCGGCCGCCTCTCCACGCTCGCGCTGGACCCGGACGCGCCGGCGACAGTGCTTGTCACGCACCACGTCGAGGAGATACCGCCGGGCTTCACCCACGCGCTGCTGCTGCGCGACGGCTCGGTCGTGGCCCAGGGCCTGCTCCCCGACGTGATCACCGGCGACAACCTGTCGAAGGCCTTCGGCCTGCCGCTGGTGGTGGACCGCACCGCGGGGCGTTACACCGCCCGCGCGGCCTGACTCAGGAGGTACCCCGGATGACCCGAGTGGTCGTGGCCGGCAGCGCGAACATGGACCTGGTCGGCATCGCGCCCCGGCTGCCGCAGCCCGGCGAGACAGTGCTCGGCACCGAGTTCCTGCAGATGCCGGGCGGCAAGGGCGCGAACCAGGCGATCGCGGCCGCCCGGGCCGGCGCGCAGACGTGCTTCCTTGGCGCGATCGGGTCGGACGCGTTCGGCGTGACGCTGAAGGCGCGCCTCGGCGCATCGGGCGTGGACGCGTCCCGGGTCCGCATCGTCTACGGCACCTCCGGCGTCGCGGTCATCATGGTCGACACCAAGGGTGAGAACTCGATCATCGCCACCCCCGGCGCGAACGCCGCGTTCACCAACCTCACAGATCAAGAGCTGTCGGCGGTACGCGACGCGGACGTGCTCGTCTGCCAGCTGGAGATCCCGGTCGCCACGGTGATCGAGGCGGCGGTCGCGGCACACGCGGCCGGCACCCGGGTGATCCTCAACGCGGCGCCGGCCCAGACGCTCCCCCGCGAGCTGCTCGACGCGGTGGACCTGCTTGTGGTGAACGAGGGCGAGGCCGCCGTGATCACCGGCCGCACCCGGGACGAGCCGCGCGCGCTCCTGGACCACGTGGCCCGCGCCGTGCTCACGCTCGGCGCCGAGGGCGTCTGGTTCGGCGACCGGGACGGCGCCGACCTGCGGGTGCCCGCGTTCGCGGTGGAGACAGTGGACTCGACCGCGGCCGGCGACGCGTTCACCGGTGCGCTCGCGGTCGCCTGGGGCGAGGGGCGCGATCTGCCGGACGCGGTGCGCTGGGCTGCCGCGGCCGGGGCCGCCTGCGTGCGCCGTCTGGGTGCCAGCAACTCCCTGCCGATGCGCGCGGACATCGACGCGCTCTATGCGACGGTGTCCTGACCCGCGACGATCGGGTGGGAAAGCGCGTTCAGGAGAATGGTGCGCGATCCGACGTCTCCATGATGGGAGTTCGCAAGACTTTCCGGCCGGTATGCCGATGGGGTTCCCTTATAGACGTGACCGTCTATTACCGGGACGACAGCGTCGAGGTGACCTCCGCCCTGCTCCGGGTGGACGCGGCCGCGTACCCGATCTCGCAACTGGAGTACGTCTGGCACAAGAAGACCCGTTTCACCTCGCGTGGCGCGGCCCGGCGCCTGGTCCGCTGGCTGATCGTCACCGCGCTCACGCTCCCCGGCGTACTGCTCGCGCTCTGCGTGATCGGCCTGCCGTTCATCCAGGTCGACGGCGAGCTGCGGGTCGGCGTGCTGGTCCTCGGCATCGTGGCCGGCGTGGTGCTCGCGATCGCGCTCGCGCCGCTGCTCGAGGTGCCGCTGACCGTCCTGGACCGGATCAACGACCGCGGACTCGAGCAGCACGAGCTGTGGGCGCAGGTGGTCGGCGAGCAGGTGATGCTGTTGCAGACCCACGACGGGCTGCGGTTCGGCCAGATCTACCGGGCGCTTCAGCGCGCGGTCGAGGAGACTGGCTGACATGGGACGTCACAGCGCGTGGGCGCTCGCCGGTCTGCTGGCCGCGGCCGGCGTCACGCACTTCACCCGGCCGCGGATGTACGACGCGATCATCCCGGCCGCGCTGCCGGGCGGGCGGCGGTTCTGGACCTACGCGTCCGGCGTCGCGGAGCTGGCAACGGCCGCGGCGGTGGCGCACCCGCGCACCCGCACGCTTGGCGGCTACGCGGCGGCCGGGCTGTTCGTGGCGGTCTTTCCGGCCAACGTCACGATGGCGGTGGACCTGCGGCACTCGCCGCACCGGGCGCTCGCCTTCGCGCGACTGCCGATGCAGGTCCCGCTGGTGCTGTGGGCGTGGCGGGTGGCGCGGCCGCACCGTGCTCGACCGCGCGCTGCAAGGCCCGGTAGATCTGGTTGAAGCGGCGCGCGTCCGCGAGGTGCAGGAGCCGGACCTGTGCGCCGCCGATCATCGCCCACAGCTCGAGCTCGTGCGAGCCGCGGTCGTACGAGCGGTCGACGCGGTCCAGCAGCAGGTCCGCGACCGGCACCGCGGCCAGGCCGATCAGCACGGACCCGGCGACGATCGCGGCGGTGACCGCGATCGACGTGTGCAGCAGCAGCGCGATCATCAGGCCGAACGTGGCGGCGACAAGCGGGCCGAGCATTATGATGCCGAGCGCGCCACGGTTGACGAGGCCGCCCCACTGCCGCGCGCCGCGCCGGTGCCAGACCTGATCGAGCGCGGCGAGAGGGTAGACGCGGCCGCCGAGCAGCAGCCGGTCCGAGGTGACCTCGACCTCTGCGTCCCGGTAGTACGTGACCATGACTTCATGTTTACCCGAAACTCCGTTCCGTAGTCTGATCCGTACCCGACGGAGGGAAGGTCAGATGGGTGAATTCGTGCGGCTCGAGATCGCGGACGGCATCGGGACGATCCGCCTGGACCGGCCGAAGATGAACGCGCTCAACATTCAGGTCCAGGAGGAGCTGCGGGCGGCAGCGGCCTCGGCGACCACTGACGCCGCGGTGCGCGCGGTGGTGGTCTACGGCGGTGAGCGCGTCTTCGCGGCCGGCGCGGACATCAAGGAGATGGCCGGCATGGACTACGCGGGGATGAGCGCCCGGGCCGGCGCGCTGTCGAGCGCGTTCGACGCGGTCGCGCGCATCCCGAAGCCTGTCGTCGCCGCGATCACCGGGTACGCGCTTGGCGGCGGCTGCGAACTGGCGCTGGCCTGCGACTGGCGGGTGGTCGCGGACGACGCGAAGCTCGGCCAGCCGGAGATCAAACTCGGCGTGATCCCGGGCGCGGGCGGCACCCAGCGGCTCGCCCGGCTGATCGGCCCGGCCCGCGCCAAGGACCTGATCTTCACGGGCCGGATGGTGGACGCGGACGAGGCGCTCCGGATCGGGCTCGCGGACCGCGTCGTCCCGGCCGCCGACGTCTACACGACGGCGGTGGAGCTGGTGTCCGCGTACCGGGACGGGCCCGCGCTGGCACTGCGCGCGGCGAAGGCGGCGATCGACGGCGGCCTGGCGATGGACCTCGCGTCCGGGCTGGCCTGGGAGAGCCAGCTGTTCGCGTCGCTCTTCGCCACCGCCGACCAGACGATCGGGATGGAGGCGTTCACGGCCAAGGAGAAACCTCGATTCACCGGTTCCTGAGCGACGTTACCTCGGGGTAACGTGCGTCACATGACGGAGACGATCGAGGGGCACGGCGGCGATCTGGCGCTTGCGGCGCTGCGGGCGTACGGCGTCACGGAGATGTTCACGCTCTCCGGCGGCCACGTCTTCCCGCTCTACGACGCGGCACACCGGGCCGGTTTCCCGATCTACGACGTGCGGCACGAGCAGTCAGCGGTGTTCGCGGCCGAGGCGGTGGCGAAACTGCGCCGCACGCCCGGCCTCGCCGTGCTCACCGCAGGCCCCGGCGTGACGAACGGCGTCTCCGGCCTGACAAGCGCGTTCTTCAACGGCTCACCTGTGCTGGTGCTTGGCGGGCGGGCGCCGTCGTTCCGCTGGGGCTCCGGATCGCTTCAGGAGATCGACCACGTGCCGATCGTGGCGCCGGTGACCAAGCACGCGGCCACCATCGGCGCGGCCTCGGACATTCCCGCCGCGATCGGGGCCGCGCTACGGGCCGCGCTCACGCCGCACCGGGGGCCGGCCTTCCTGGACCTGCCGCTTGAGGTGGTCTTCTCGATGGCCTCCGCCGAGGTCGACGTCGCGGCAGCCGACCCGATCGAGCCCGACCCGGACGAGGTGTCGAAGGCCGCCGCGCTGCTCGCCCGCGCCGAGAAGCCGGTGATCATCGCGGGGTCGGACGTGTGGGCCGGCGACGCGGTGGACGCGCTCCGCGCCGCGGCCGAGGCGCTCGACGTGCCGGTGTTCACCAACGGCATGGGCCGCGGCGCGCTGCCACCGGGCCACCGGCTCGCGTTCTCCAAGGCACGGCGGGCCGCGCTCAAGGGCGCGGACGTGGTAGCGGTGATCGGCACACCGCTCGACTTCCGGCTCGGGTTCGGCGACTTCGGGTCCGCCACAGTCGTGCACGTGGTGGACGCGCCGTCGCAGCGCGCCACGCACGTCACGCCGGCCGCGTCACCCGCCGGGGATCTGCGGACGACTCTGCGCGGGTTTGCGGATCACCCGTCCGGTGGCCACCGCGAGTGGATCACCGGCCTGCGCGACGCCGAGGACGCGGCGGCCGCAACGCACGCTGCGGAGATGGCGGCGGAAACCGACCCGATCAAACCCTCCCGCGTGTACGGCGAACTGCGCGGGATCCTGGCGCCGGACGCGATCACCATCGGGGACGGCGGGGACTTCGTCTCCTACGCCGGCCGCTACCTCGAACCCGCGCAGCCCGGCACCTGGCTCGACCCCGGCCCCTACGGCTGCCTCGGCACCGGCCTGGGCTACGCGATGGGCGCGCGCGTGACCTATCCCGACCGGCAGATCTGCGTGCTGATGGGCGACGGCGCCGCCGGGTTCTCGCTCATGGACGCGGAGTCGCTCGCCCGGCAGCACCTGCCCGTGGTGATCGTGGTCGGCAACAACGGCATCTGGGGCCTGGAGAAACACCCGATGCGGGCGATGTACGGCTACGACGTCGCCGCCGACCTGCAACCGGAGCTGCGGTACGACGAGGTGGTGCGCGCGCTCGGCGGCGCGGGCGAGACGGTGGCGAAGGCGGGTGACCTGGCACCGGCGCTGGAGCGGGCGTTCGCGTCAGGCGTGCCGTACCTGGTCAACGTGCTCACCGACCCCGCCGACGCCTACCCCAGGTCAAGCAATCTTGCTTGACCTGGGTCTGCTCTTGCCCCCACGGACCAGGCAGGGAGGAGCCCCCCGGGCGACGACCGGTGTCGCCGGGAGGCCTCGGGCGGTGATGCGCGATCAACTCGGCATATTTTGATCTTGATCTTGATCCGCCAGTGGAGTGCGTCTCAGACCGTGCTGCCGAACACCTCGTCGCGGACCGCGTCAAGCGCGGTGCGCAGCGCGCCTTGCAGCACCGGCTCCTCCGTCACCTCGGTGACCACCACCTTCGGGGAGACCAGGGTGGTGGCGGCGACCTCGTGCTGGACGCGTTCCGCGAGTGCGCTGCCGCCGGCCTGGCCGACCTCGCCGGCCAGCACCACCATCGGCGGATCGAGCACGATCGCGGCGCTGGCCACCCCGAGCGCGAGCCGCCCGGCCAGCTCGTCGAGGAACGGGCCGCCCTTGGCGCCGGCTGCCACCGCGGCCCGGACCACGTCGACCGCGGACGCGCCCCGGAAGCCGTGGTCGCGGCCGATCATCCGGACCGCCTCCGCGCCCGCGAGCTGCTGGAACGGGCCCTTGACATTGCGCTTGCTGGCGTCGCGCGGGATCGGCGCGCCGGGCACCGGCAGGTAGCCGATCTCCCCGGCCGCGCCGGCGCTGCCCTGGTGCAGGCGGCCGCCGAGCACGACCGCGAGGCCGACGCCGCGACCGGCCCAGAGCAGCAGGAAGTCGTCGACGCCGCGGGCCGCGCCGACGTGCGCCTCCGCGATCGCGGCCAGGTTCACGTCGTTGGCGAACGCGATCGGCAGGTGCAGATCCTCGCCGAGCGTGTCCCGCAGCCCGTGCCGCCAGCGTGGCAGGTCCCAGGCGAACCGGATGTCCCCGGTGTCCGGCTCGACCAGGCCGGGCGTGCCGAGCACCACCCTGCGCACCGTGCCCATCTCCGCATGCGCGCTGCTGGCCGCCTGGACGACAGCGGCGTGCACCACGCCGACCGGGTCGTCGGTGTCCTTCGTGGACAGTTCGACGCGGCCGATCACGGTGCCGGTGATGTCCGCGCAGGCGGCCACCACCCGATCGGGGCCGAAGTCGACGCCGACCACGTGCGCGCTACCAGGCGTGACCGCGTAGAGCTGAGCGTTCGGTCCCCGGCCGCCGGCCTGCTCGCCGACCCGGGTGACAAGGCCACGCTCCTCAAGCCGTTCCACCAGCTGGGACGCGGTGACCTTACTCAGACCGGTCATCTCACCGAGCTGGGCCCGGGTGAGCGGGCCGCGGGACAGTAGCAACTCAAGCGCCGCCCGATCGTTCAAGGCACGGAGCAGGCGCGGAGTGCCGGGCCTCGGCGTGACGGCCATGCGTCCCCCTAGTATTTAGGAAACTTTCCAATTACTGTGGCAAGCCTTGACTGACGTAGCCGTAGCGTAGCTGTGACACCCTGACACCCTGGTCCCACGTACGGTCAGGAAGCCGCTATCTCCGGCTGGCATTGGGGGATTTTCATGGCCACCATCGATCCCGGTCTGCGGCGACTCGCGTTGGGCACCCTGCTGGCGGCGTTCCGCGGCCCGGTCGCGCCGGAGTGGGCCCGCGAGCTGACCGCGGAGGGCCTCGCCGGGTTCACGCTCTTCGGCTACAACGTGGAGACGCCGGACCAGCTGGCCGCGCTCACCGCGTCGCTGCGCGAGATTCGGCCGTCCGTGCTGCTCGCCATCGACGAGGAGGGCGGCGACGTCACCCGGCTCGCGCACGCGACGGGCAGCCCGTACCCCGGGCCCGCCGCGCTCGGCGCCGCCGGAGACGTCGAGGCCACCCGCGCGATCTACCGGTCGATCGGCCTGGACCTGGCCGCGCTCGGCATCAACGTCAACCTCGCGCCCAGCGTGGACGTGAACTCCGCCGACGACAACCCGGTGATCGGCACCCGTTCGTTCGGCGCCGATCCCGCGCTGGTCGCGGCGCACACCGCCGCCGCGGTCGCCGGCCTGCAGGAGGCGCGCGTCGCCGCCTGCGCCAAACACTTCCCCGGCCACGGCGACACCGTCGCCGACTCGCACACCGAGCTGCCCACTGTGGACGTTCCGCTGGACGTGCTGCGCGCACGCGAGCTGCCACCGTTCGAGGCCGCGATCAACGCGGGCACCCGCACGGTGATGACCGCGCACATCCGGGTGCCGGTGCTGACCGGGGACGACCCGGCCACGTTCAGCCCCGCCGTGCTTCGCGATCTGCTTCGCCACGAGTTCGGCTTCACCGGCTGCGTGATCACCGACGCGCTTGAGATGAAGGGCGCCGCCGTCGCCGCCGGAGGCACCGCCCCGGCCGCGGTCCGCGCCCTCGCCGCCGGCGCCGACCTGCTCTGCATCGGCGCGGACGTCGACGCCGCACTTGTCGAGGAGGTCGTCACCGAGATCGTCACCGCGATCGGCGACGGCCGCCTCGACCCCGACCGCCTGGCCGACGCCGCCGCCACGAACGCCGCGCTCGCCGCCTGGACCGCCCAGCCCGCCGCCGCCGGCCCGGTCGACCCTGACCTGCCGCTGTCGGTGGCCCGCCGCGCGGTGACCCTGACCGGCACGCTCACCGGCCTCGACCTGACCGCGCCGCTGATGGTCCAACTCGGCTCCGCGTCCAACCTGGCCGAGGGTCGCGTGCCGTGGGGCCTCGGCCCGTACCTGCCGAATGCCGAACTGCTTCACGTCGCCGCCGCCGAGGTCACCGCCCAGTCCCTCTGCGATCGGGCCGCCGGACGCCCGATCGTCCTGGTCGGCCGGCACATCCACCGCTACCCGGCCAGCCGCGCGCTCGCCGAGACGCTTGCCGCGTCCCACCCGACGGTGATCGTGGAGCTGGGCTGGCCGTCGCTCGCCTGGGACCCCGCGGGCGCCCGCGCGGTCATCCGCACCCACGGCGCGACCCAGCCGCTGGCCAAGGCCGCGGCGGAGCTTCTCACACCCTGAAACCCCTTCGCGGGTACGCCTCCGCGCCCGCCCCGGTTCCGGCCGCTTTTCCACGCCGGTGCCGAGGGCGGGCGTCAGTCCTCTGCGGGCCCGGGGTCAAGCGGTCAGCTGACGACGCAGCTCGGCGGAATCGTGCAGGTTCGTCATCTGGACGAACCGGCCCGCACGCACCTTGTAGATGGCGTACTCGACGATCGTGAACGAGGCACCGGTCGGGGCGACGCCGAGCCACTCCTTGGCGGGCGTGCCGGTGTTGATCGCGCGGACGGCGATGCCGTCCCGGTCGAACAGCAGCTCCTTGACCTCCCAGTGGATGTCCGGGACCGCGTCGACGATTCCCTTCAGGACCCCCACGACGGCGTCCCGGGTGCCGGGTTCGCCGCCGAGCAGCACCTCGTCGGCGATGAACTCGTCCATGCCGTCCAGCTCATGGGCGTTCAGCGCCGCGATGTAGCGCATGTACCACCCGCGTAGATCACTCTCGGTCATCGCATTTCTCCCTCTACGCACCGCACGCTTTTCTGCACCGATCGGTGCACAAGTGGACCGTAGCAGATCTACACCGATCGGTACGCAAGTCTGCGGAGGGGTGACGCCCACATCGTTGCGCCACCCTCACGTCACCGGCCGGCGCGGCGACTCGGGTCCGCTCGCGAAGCCGGCAGCCGTCTGCCGGCTTCGGCGTGGGCGGTGCGCATGATCGATGTCCGCGAGTTCGAGAGCCGTCGGCCGACCGCTGCGGGCGTCAGGCGGTGATGTCGAGCTCGGTGAGGAGCTGCTGGACCCGGGTGCGGATGTCGTCGCGGATGGGCCGGACGGCGTCGATGCCCTGACCGGCGGGGTCGTCGAGTTTCCAGTCCTCGTAGCGTTTGCCGGGGAAGACCGGGCAGGTGTCACCGCACCCCATCGTGACGATGACATCGCTGGCCTCCGCGGCGGCATGGTCAAGTTTCTTGGGTTGCTCGGCGGTGATGTCGATGCCGGCCTCGGCCATGGCCTGGACGGCGACCGGGTTGATCCGGTCGGCGGGCTCGGAGCCGGCCGACCGGACGACGACGCGGTCACCTGCGAGGTGGCGAAGCCATCCGGCGGCCATCTGGGAGCGGCCGGCGTTGTGGACACAGACGAACAGAACGCTTGGCGTGGCGGTCACGGGTTTTCTTCTCCGGTGATCAGTCGATGGCAGGGCTGCGCCGGTCGGCGAGGATGACGTCGCGCCGGCCCGGAGCCGATACACCGGCGGTGCGGCTCCGCGCCGGCCTGCCGGGCTGGGCTCATGCCGGGGCCGCCGCGTCGGCGGCGTCGGCGGCGTCGGCGTCGGCGTCGGCGTCGGCGTCGGCGTCGGCGTCGGCGTCGGGATCGTCGGCGGCGTCGGCGGGATCCAGGAACTGTGAGAGCAGGCCGAGTTTGGCCGGGAGGATCCAGTAGTAGACCCAGGTGCCGCGGCGTTCGCAGTCGACCAGGCCGGCCTCGCGCAGCTGGCGCAGGTGGTAGGAGATCGTCGGGCCGGTCAGGTCGAACGCGTCGGTGATGTCGCAGACGCAGACCTCACCGCCCTTGCGGGCCGCGATCAGCGACAGGACCCGCAACCGGACCGGGTCACCGAGGACCTTGAACGAGCGGGCCAACTCGGCGGCACCGTCCGGTGACAGCGCCTCGCTGACCATCGGCTCGCAGCACTCGGAACCGGCCGACCGTACCTTCTCTTGCCTAGACACTTCTCTAGGTTGACAGCTCTTTAGGCAGAAGTGCAAGCTGCATAGAGAGTCATCTAGACAAGGTGGAGGTGTTTCATGTCCCGTGTTCAGCTCGCGCTGCGGGTCTCGGACCTGGAAGCGTCGATCGCGTTCTACGCGAAGCTGTTCGGCGCCGAGCCGGTCAAGCGCCGCCCCGGCTATGCGAACTTCGCGATCGCCGAGCCGCCGCTCAAGCTGGTCCTGCTCGAAGGCGAGCCCGGCCGGCCGACCGTGATGGACCACCTCGGCGTCGAAGTCGAAACGTCCGAGCAGGTCGACGCCGCGACCACGCGGCTCACCGAGTCCGGCCTGATCACCCTGACCGAGGGCGACACCGAGTGCTGCTACGCGCTGCAGGACAAGGTGTGGGTCCGCGGGCCCGGCAACGAGCCGTGGGAGGTGTACGTGGTCAAGGGCGACTCGCACGTCGGCGACAAGCCGATCGCCACCGCGGAGGGCTGCTGCGCCGACGATGCTGCCTCCGTGCCGGCGCCGGCCGCTGTGCCGGTGCCAGCCGCTGCTGCGGCGCAGCCGGGTTGTTGCTGACGCCGCGGCGGCACGGCCGGGCTCTTGCTGACGCCGGAGCAACGCCGCCGGGCTGGTGCTGACGCCGGGGCAACGCCGCCGGACTGTTGCCGACGCCGCGGCGGCACCGCCGGGCTGTTACCGACGCCGCAGCGGCACCGCCAGGCTGTTACCGACGCCGGAGCAACGCCGCCGGGCTGTTACCGACGCCGCAGCAACGCCGCCAGGCTGTTACCGACGCCGCAGCAACGCCGCCAGGCTATTACCGACGCCGCAGCAACGCCGCCAGGCTGTTACCGACGCCGCAGCAGCGCTGACGGCGCCGGTAAAGCGGGATGGATCAGTCTTCGAGGCCGTAGAAGGACCAGCCGCGGTGCGGGAATCCCGCGTTGTCGGCGACCTTGCCGGAACCGATGTTGGTGACGTCGTGCAGGTAGGTGGGGATGGCGCCCTCGTCCAGGATGCGGCGGGCGGCCTGGGCTACCAGACGGCGGGCCAGGCCCTTGCCGCGAGCCTCGGGCTCGGTGCCGACGGAGATCTCGTTGCCGTGCTTGTCGTGGCGCTTGATGCCGACGCCGGCCAGGTAGGCGCCGGTCTCCGGGTCGCGATGGATCAAGACCTCGGGGGCGAAGACGCGCAGCCACTCCGGGACCACCGGGTCGTCGACCGGGACCCACTCGCCTGCGTCCGCGAACGGGGCCGGGTCGGTGGACCAGCGGAACACGCCCAGGAACGCCTCACGGTCGGGGGTGCCGACCGCGGCCGGCACCTTGGCCAGCAGATCCTCGGTCGGGAGGTCGACGAGCGCGCGCAGGCCGGGCACGCGCGGGAGCGGCGCGGAGAGCACGGTGCCGGTCGCCGGGGAACCTACGCCGAGGAAGGGATGGATTTTGCCGTCCCAGCCGGGGAGGGTGCGGCGCTCGGAGCCCACGACCGCCATCGGCTGGCGCGGCGGCCACTGGCCGAGCCACGCCACCAGGTGGTGATAGAGGCGCTTGTCCAGCATGTGGCGCTCCTTGCCGGTTTTCGAACGGAGTGCGGGACGGTCCGCGGGTCAAGGAAATCAGCTTTCCGACACCGCGGTGGCGATGCAAGCGAAGCTGACGGAGACCACAGAAAAGCGACGATAGTCGTCGTGATCCGGCAACCGGTCGCCGCATGCCCTAGCCGGGATGATCACAGACATTGATCGGCAGCGGCGCCGCCCTCCCTGAGACAAGGAACACCGGAGATGGCGGATGAGCGCCGGGACCCCTGGGGCGCGTCGAGATGCTGGGGGACGCTGCCAAGATCCTTGCGGCTCCGAATGCCCATTCAGCGCGCCGGAAAGGGCCTCCAGAGCCGCAAGGATCTTGCTGCCGACTTGCGCAACCGTTTTTATTGTGAAATTTCGGGCGCGGAGCGCCCGGCAACCCTCGCGGTCTAGACGGCCGCCATCGAATCTGGCGCCGGGGTGCAGCGCGATGCCGCAGGGGAGCCGCCACCGTCCTGAGCAGTCCGGCCGCCAAATCCGGCGGCGCGAGGTGCGGCAAGGACGCGGCGGGAGGTGCCGCCTCGCCGAGCCGCCCAGTCACCAAATCCAGCAGCGCACGATGCAGCGGAACACAGCGCGAGGCCACACCGCCTGACCACCAAACCCGGCAACGCACGATGCAGCGGAAACACGGCGCGAACCGCCGCCTCGCTGAACCGCCCAGCCACCAAACCCGGCAGCACGCGAAGCAGCGGAACACAGCACGAGGCCACACCGCCTGACCACCAAACCCGGCAACGCACGATGCAACGGAAACACGGCGCGAGCCCACGCCTCGCTGAACCGCAAGGCCACCGAATCCGGCAGCGCGCGGCGCAGCGGGAGCACGGCGGGAGGTGCCGCCTCGCTGAGCCGTCCAGCCACCGGTCCGGCGAAGCCGTGCGGGGGTAGGCGCGCGGGACGCGCGTACCCCCGGCGGCGGTTGATCTGTCAGCCGGAGGCTGAGGTTTTGACCAGGGTACGGATCTGGCGGAGCAGGACGGAGAGCGCGGCCAGGTCGCCCTGGGACTCGTCAAAGTCGGTCATGGAGCGGCGGGCGCGGGTGAGGGCGGACGCGTTGTCCTGTTCCCAGGCCTTGACGCGGTCCTCGGCGGCGTCTGAGTCGGAGTCGGCGGAGGACTGGAGGACTTCGGCGGTGAGGGCGGCGAGGGCCGCGTAGAGGTCGTAGCGCAGCGCCATCCGGGCGAGGGTCTGCCAGCGGTCGTTGCGCGGGAGGTCGGAGATCTTGGAGAGGAGCGAGTCGACGCGGAGGCGGTCGGAGAGGACGAAGTAGACCTCGGCGACCTCGTTGACGTCGCGGCCGGTGACCGAGGCGGTCTCGACGATGTCGAGGAGGCCGAAGCTGTAGACCAGGCGGGTGGCCCAGACGGCCAGGTCGCGGGGGACGCCCTCCTCGGTCATTGCGGCGACGTGTGCCTCGAAGGCGGCGCGTTCGGCGCCCTGGAGCTGGCGTTCCAGGCGCGGGAGCAGCGCGGCGATGCCGGCGCGGAGGCGGGCGGTCTCGCCGGGTACGTCAAGCGGGGAGCGCCGGTTGCCGACGATCCAGCGGACCGCGCGGTCGAGGAGACGGCGGCCCTCCAGGTAGACCAGGATCTGGGCCCGGGTGGGGATCTTGTTGTCCTGGGCCTCGACCGCGGCCCACAGGTCACGGAGGCCGAAGACGTCGCGGACGACCGTGTAGGCGCGGATCACGTCGGCCGCGGAGGCGCCGGACTCGTCCATGGCGCGGTAGACGAAGGACGTGCCGCCGCGGTTGACGACCTCGTTGACAAGCGAGGTGGTGACGATCTCGCGGCGCAGGCGGTGGCCGGGCATGCGGTCGGCGTAGCGCTCGCGCAGCGCGGTCGGGAAGTAGTGGGTGAGCACCTCAGTTGTCCAGGGCTCGTCCGAGATCGGGTCGTCCTCCAGCTCCTTCTCCAGGACGATCTTGGTGTACGCCAGCAGCACCGCGAACTCGGGCGCGGACAGGCCGTGTTCGCGGGTGTCCAGCTCGGCGTCGCTCGGCAGCGCCTCAAGCTCGCGGTTGAGGTGGCCGGCCAGGACCAGGTCGTCGAGCATGCGGCGGTGTACGGGCAGCAGCGACGCGGACTGCGCGCACGCGGTGCCCAGCGCGCCGGCCTGCTCGTAGTTGTCCCGAAGCACAAGCGCGGCGACCTCGTCGGTCATCTCGGCGAGCAGTGTGTCCCGGTCCTCGACTGTCAGTTCCCCGTCCGCGACCACGCCGCCGAGCAGGATCTTGATGTTGACCTCGTGGTCGGAGCAGTCCACGCCGGCCGAGTTGTCGATGAAGTCCGTGGCGATCTTGCCGCCCTTGAGCGCGAACTCGATCCGGCCGCGCTGGGTCAGGCCCAGGTTGCCGCCCTCGCCGACCACCCGCACGCGCAGCTGGCCGCCGTTGAGCCGGATCGCGTCGTTGGCCTTGTCGCCGACGTCGCCGTGCGTCTCGGTGGACGCCTTCACGTACGTGCCGATGCCGCCGTTGAAGAACAGGTCGACCGGGGACTGCAGGATCGCGCGCATCAGCTCCTGCGGGCTCATCGCGACCGGGCCGTCGACCGGGGACGGGATGCCGAGCGCCCGGCGGGCCTCAGTGGAGACCGGGATGGACTTCATGGTCCGCGGGTAGACGCCGCCGCCCGCCGAGATCAGCGACGCGTCGTAGTCGGCCCACGAGGAGCGCGGCAGCGCGAACAGGCGCCGGCGATCCGCGAACGAGGTCGCCGCGTCAGGCGAAGGGTCGATGAAGATGTGCCGGTGGTCGAACGCGGCCACCAGCCGGATGTGCTCGGAGAGCAGCATGCCGTTGCCGAACACGTCGCCGGACATGTCGCCGACGCCGACCACTGTGAAGTCCTGGGTCTGGGTGTCCAGGCCGAGGTCGCGGAAGTGCTTCTTCACCGACTCCCAGGCGCCGCGCGCGGTGATGCCCATCTTCTTGTGGTCGTAGCCGGCCGAGCCGCCGGACGCGAACGCGTCGCCGAGCCAGAAGTCCGCGCCGACCGAGATCTCGTTCGCGATGTCGGAGAAGGTGGCCGTGCCCTTGTCCGCGGCGACCACCAGGTACGGATCGTCGCCGTCGTGCCGGACCACCTCGCGCGGCGGGACGATCTTGCCGTTGGAGATGTTGTCAGTGACGTCGAGCAGCGCGGAGATGAACTGCCGGTAGCAGGCGACGCCCTCGGCAAGGAAGGCCTCGCGGTCGGTGGGCGCCTGCTTCAGCACAAAACCGCCCTTCGCACCGACCGGCACGATCACCGCGTTCTTCACCATCTGCGCCTTGACCAGGCCGAGGATCTCGGTGCGGAAGTCCTCACGCCGGTCGGACCAGCGCAGGCCGCCGCGGGCGACCGCGCCGAAGCGCAGGTGCACGCCCTCGAAGCGCGGCGAGTAGACGAAGATCTCGTACATCGGGCGGGGTGCGGGCAGGTCCGGGATGGCCTGCGGGTCCAGCTTGAACGCCACGTACGACTTCGGCCGGTTGTCCCGCCCGCGCTGGTAGAAGCTGGTGCGCAGGGTCGCCTGCACCATGGTCAGGAACGACCGCATGATCCGGTCCTGGTCGAGGCTGCTCACCTCGTCAAGCTGCTCGGTGATCTCGGCGACAAGCGCGTCCGCGCGCTTGGCCCGCTCGGCCTCGCCCAGCTGCAGCCACGGGGAGAACCGGGCCTCGAAGAGCCGGACCAGCGCGGTCGCGATCGCCGGGTACGCGACGAACGTGGACTCCATGTACTCCTGCGAGTAGAGCGCACCGGCCTGGCGCAGGTACTTCGCGTACGCCCGGAGCACCACCACCTGCCGCCAGGTGAGCCCGGCGCGCAGCACCAGCTCGTTGAGGCCGTCGACCTCGGTCTCGCCCCGCCAGGCGGCCGCGAACGCGTTCTCCACGTGCGGGCGGACCTCCGCCAGCGCCCGGTGCGAGGCGGGCAGCTGCAGGCCGAAGTCGTAGAGGAAGATCGACGCGGGTTCGAGGGCGATCTCGTACGGCCGCTCGTCTATCGCCCGCACGCCAAGCGAGTGAAGCACCGGGAGTACGTCGGAGAGGACCATCGGCTCGCCGTACCGGAAGACCTTGAACCGGACCTCGTCGTCCTTCGGGAACAGGTGCATCTCCAGCTGGCCGGCCTCTTCGAGCAGCTCCAGCTTGGCCATGTCCTGCACCGACTCGTACGGGTTGTACTCGTCCTTGTAGCTCTCCGGGAGCGCGTCCACGTACCGCTGGTAGAGCCGTTTCGCCTGCCCGTCGCCGAGCTTGCGGTCGAGCACCAGGCGGAAGTCGTCGTCCCAGAGGCGGGTGGCGTAGGCCAGATCCTCGGCGAGCGCGTCCGCGTTGACCGGGCCGGGCGGGTTCGCCGGGTCGGTGCGCACGATCAGGTGCACGCGGGCAAGCATCGACTCGCTGACCCGGGTGGTGTAGTCGACGCCCACGCCGTTCAGCTCGCGGAGCAGGATCTCCTGCATGCGCAGGCGGTTGACAGTGGTGAACCGGTCCCGCGGCAGGAAGATCAGGCAGGAGATGAACCTGCCGTAACCGTCGCGGCGCAGGAACAGGCGCAGCTGGCGGCGGCCCGCCATCCGCAGCACGCCGATCACCGCGTGGTAGAGGTCGTCCACCTTGATCTGGAAGAGCTCATCCCGGGGGTACGTCTCCAGGATCGCCATCAGGTCCTTGCCGGAGTGGCTGCGCGGCGACAGGCCGGAGCGCTCAAGCACCTCGGCGACCTTGCGCTTGACCACCGGCAGCTCGGTCACGCTGGTCCGGTACGCATCAGTGGCCAGCAGGCCCAGGAAGCGGCGCTCGCCGATCACCTCACCGGCCGCGTCGAAGATCTTGATGCCGACGTAGTCCAGATAGGTGGAGCGGTGCACTGTGGCCCGCGAATTCGCCTTCGTGATGATCAGGAGGCGTTTCTCAAGCACCTTCGCGTACGCCTCGGGCGTCATCGTGGACAGCACCCGCGGCGCCTGCTGATCCGCGCGCAGGATGCCCAGTCCGCTGCCCATCGTGGCCTTGAGGACCTTGTCGCCGCCCTCGCCGTCGACAAGCTCGTACTCCCGGTAGCCGAGGAACGTGAAATGCTCCTCGGCAAGCCAGGTGAGCAGCTCGATCGAGTCGGTCAGGTCCTTCTCCGGCACCGGCGGCTGATCCGGCGTGTCGCGCACCGCGGCCAGCTCACCCGCGATGTCAAGCGCGCGCTGCACCATCCGCGGCCAGTCCTCGACCGCGTCGCGCACGTCGGTCAGCACGCGCTGCAGCTCGTGGTGCAGCTTGTCGCGGGTGACCGTGTCGCGCACCGGGTCGACGTCGATCCGCATCCAGCTCTCGACCAGGTCGCCGTCGATGCCCTCGTCCGGCTCGACGTCGGCCGCAACCTCGGTAAGCGCGCCCAGCGGCTCCCGGCGCACCACAAGCAGCGGGTGGGCCAGAAGATGTATGTCCAGGTGGTAGCCCTCAAGCAGCGAGGTCACGGAGTCGACGAGGAACGGCATGTCGTCCGTGATCACCTGGATGACTGTGCGGCCCTGCTCGGACAGCTCCTCGATGCTCAACTTCAGCTCGCCCGGCACGCGTTGCGCGGCAAGCGCGCGGTGCGTCAGCGCGGCGTCGAGCAGCGCCTTCGGCGTGTAGCCGACCAGCTCCTCGTCGGCCGCGAACCGCCAGAAACGGTCCACCAGGCTCGCGGTGTCGTGATCGTCCGCGGCCAGCGCGACCGCCTGCGCGACAAGCCGTTCCGCATTGGGGAGCGGCTCCTCGAGCTCGGAATCCTCCACCTCGCGGGCGCTCACCCCCGACTCGATGGCCTCCGACCCGGCGGCCTGGACGGCCCGTTCCTCGTCGGTGGTGTCGTCCCCGCCGGTCACCTGGCGCCGATCCACGGTGCAGCTCCCCTCGCCCCACGACGTTGTGGGTTTTTCTCGCCCTGAGCCTAGGCCCTCCGACCGGCGCTTCCGGCGCGCGTTCAGGTCACAGAACCGCAAATCAGGGCGGCTTCACCCCGTCATATCGTCGGTCACCCTCGGATTACCGCAGCTCAAAACCTTCAAACGCCATCGAGGGTACGACGTGTCGGTCGTTACAGCGGGCGGTACACCGAACGGGGTCCCCCACTCGGACAGTGGTCTCCGCTACCGTCTCGGCATCGATACGGTCTGTTGGAAGGTAACCATGCTCAGGCACCGCGCCACCGCCGTCACGATGCTGCTCCTCGCGGGCGCGTCCCTCACCGCTTGTTCCGACTCCGACGGTCCCGGCACCACGCTCAACGCGTTCCTGGCCGGCTGGCGCTCCGGCAACCTGGACGGCGTCGGCATCGTCTCCGCCGCCGGTCAGGCGATGCCCGCCGCGGAGGTGGTCACCGCGATCCAGGCGCTCTCCGGCGAGCTCAAGGACACACCGCCGGAGCTGTCCGCGCCCGAACCGGCCGAGAACGACACGCTCGCCACCGGTGACGTCAAGGTCTCCTGGCCGCTGCCCGGCGGCCGCGTGTGGGAGTACCAGACACCGGTCCGGCTCACCAAGGGTGACGACGCATGGCGCGTGGTCTGGGAGCCCGCAGTCGTCCACCCGCAGCTCAAAGAGGGCGACGAACTACAGGTCAAACGCCTCAGCGGTACGCGCGCCGGCCTCCTCGACGCGACCGGCCAGCCGATCTTCAGCGACCGCAACGTGATCGTGGTCGGCCTGCACCCGAAGCTCGCCACCGACCTGGACAAGACGGTCGCCACGCTCGGCGCCGAGATGAAACAGTTCGGCGCGGACCTCGGCGGTCTCAAGGCCGAGGTCGAGGCGGCCGAGCCGGACAGCGAGGTCGTCGTGGCCACGCTCCGCACCGAGGACTACGAGAAGATCCGGGCCGCGGTGGAGAACCTCCCCGGCCTGCAGACGCGCGCCGACACCCGCGTCCTGGCCCCCACCCGCGTCTTCGCCCGCGCGCTGCTCGGCACGGTCGGCGAGGTCACCAAGGAGGACATGGACGACAACCCGGGCGTCTTCGAGATCGGCGACGAGACCGGCCACGGCGGACTCCAGGAACGCTACGACAAGCAGCTGCGCGGCACGGCCGGCGCCGCCGTCGTGATCACCCAGGCCGAACCGATCGGCGAGCCCACCGAGGCCGAGGTGTGGCGCAGCGAACCCACCGCGGGCACGCCGGTCAAGACGACGCTCGACCCGAAGATCCAGAACGCCGCGGACGCCGCTGTCGGCACGCAGACCCTGCGCACCGCGCTGGTCGCCATCAAGATCTCGGACGGCTCCGTCGTCGCGGTCGCGAACGGGCCGAACGGCGGCGCGGAGAACCTCGCGTTCACCGCGCAGGTGCCGCCGGGGTCGACGTACAAGATGGTCTCCGCGCTCGGCGTCCTCGACGCGAACATCGTGGGCCTGGACAGCCCCGTCGACTGCCCCAAGACCTTCACTGTCGACGGCCGCACCTTCAACAACGCGCACGACATGCAGCTCGGCACGGTCCCGTTCCACACCGACTTCGCCCGCTCCTGCAACACCGCGTTCGCCTCACTGTCCACCAAGCTCGGCGCCGCCGGACTCGCCTCCGCAAGCGCCCAACTCGGCATCGGCGGCACCTGGGACGTCGGCGCCGAGGCCTTCACCGGCAAGCCCTCCCCCGGCACCCCCGGCGCCGAACTCGCCGCCGCCGCGTTCGGCCAGGGCAAGACCGTGGTCAGCCCGCTCGCGATGGCCGCCGCCACCGCCGCGGTCGCCCGCGGCGCGTTCGTCGGCCCGAAGCTCGTCGTCGACCCGGCCCCGACCGGATCACCCGCGCCGGCCGCGCCACTGAAGGACACGTCAGTGACCGCGCTCAAGGCGCTGATGCGCGAGGTGGTCACCGCCGGGACCGCGGCGGACCTGGCCTCGGTGAAGGGCGACCCGGTCTACGGCAAGACCGGCACCGCCGAATACGACGACGCCCACCTGGACAAGACGCACGGCTGGTTCATCGGCTGGCGCGGTGACATCGCGGTCGCCGCGTTCGTCGAGGACGGGGGCGCGGGCGTCGGAGCCGCCGTACCTGTGGTCAAGTCGTTCTTCTCCGCCGTGTGAGCCGCTGAGGCCTGGCAGGACGCCGGTTCCCGCCAGGCCTCGGGGTGGTTTAGCGTCGGCGTTCTCGACGTTCTCGACGCTCTCGACGTGTGAAGGTTGGGTTGCCTACTGCTTGCGCGGTCTGGTCTCTGGGCGGCGGCAGCTACTCGGCTTGGAGCCGCCTGCTGCTCGGGCCCCGGCTCGGGCGCTGTGCCTGCTGCTTGCGCGGTCGGCGCTCGCGCTGTCAGGAGCGTGCGCAGCCAGTCGCCGGCGGAGACCGCGGAAACGTGGCGGCGCATGCCGGCTCAGCTCGGGTCGTCGCTCTCAGGGGTAGCGCGGCGGAGGCGGCCCGTTCCGGTCGCCGGAGGTTGGCCGACCGGTGCCGGGTAAGACCCTATGAGACGTCGCAGGCGGCCGAGAACCGTGGGCGGTACCGGCTCACCGGTCGCCTCATCCTCGGTCAGCTCCCCTTCCTGCTGCGGGACCGTCGAGGGCTCGTTGTCCTCGTCGGTCACGAGCCGGTCGGCCTCGGCTCGTGGCTCAGCGTCGATGCGGTCACCGTCGAAGGCGGCATCATCCTCGCCGACGACGATGGTCAGGCCGGCATCGTGGTCTTCGTGGGCGCGGAATCGGGGGGCGGGCGGCCTCTCGTCGAACTCGGCGCTCTCGGCCCCGGCCTCGAGTTCGGCCCCGACCTCCAGTTCGGCCTCGGCTTCCAGTTCGGCCTCGGTCTCCTCCCCGACGGTGTCATACCCGTCTGGGACCTCGGTCAGGTCAGCGGGATCATCGGTGGCAGGCCCTCTGATCATGTCCTTAGTGGGCTCGTCGGTGACCGCTTCGGCGGCGGACTCGCCGGCTCGCTCATCAACAGACATTCCGGCGAGCGGATCCGGGACGATGTCGCTCGGGTCGGAGGGATCTACCTCGCCCGCCGAGCCGTCAGATGCGGGGACGGTGGCCCCGCCCGCCAAGCCGTCAGATGCGGGATCGGTGGCGTCGCCCGCGGAACCATCAGATGCCGGAACGGAGGCGTCGCCCGCGGAGCCATCAGATGCCGGAACGGAGGCATCGCCTGCCGAGCCATCGGATGCCGGGCCGCGGACCTCGGCCGTGCCCGTCACACCATCGAAGGCTGGGTCGAGGGCCTCGGCCTCGCCCGCCAAGCCGTCGCCGGCCAGATCCACGGACGACGTATCCCCTGCGGGTGCGGCGACGTCGTTCCCCGCAAGCCGATCAGCCGTGCCGATGGGCTTTGGTTCGATGGTCGCCTGCTCGCCGTCGGTGACTGACTTGCCGCTGGAAGCCACGTCTTCGCTGGAAACTGACTTGTCCCGCGAAGCTGACTCACCGCTGGGGGCCAGTTCACCGCTGAACGCCGAGTCGTCGCCGGACGCCGACTCACCACCAGAATCCAGCCCATCATCGGACGTCAGCGCACCGTCGGAAGCCTGCGCACCGTCAGAGGCCTGCGCACCGCGGGAGGCCAGCGCACCGCCAGAAGCCAGCGCACCGCCAGAGGCCTGCGCACCGCCAGAAGCCAGCGCACCGCCAGAGGCCTGCGCACCGCCAGAAGCCAGCGCACCACCGGAAGCCAGCGCACCACCGGAAGCCAGCGCACTCACGGGCGTCGGCTCGTCGCTGCGAACCGGACCGTCGTCGGAGACGGACGCGAGGTGATCAGCGGGAACCGGGGCATCAGTCGGCGTGGGCGCGTCGGCGGGCGCCGGATCGTCACCGTGTGCAGGCGTGGTGGGCGGCGTCCGGTCATCGACTCGCAAATACGATACGTCGACCATTTCGGGCGCGGGTCGGCTCGACGGCGCGAGTGGGACCGGAGCGGGGTCTTCAAGGTCCGCATGCTCAACGACCGACGGATCGCTCCCGGTCACTCCACCGCCGGAGGATGACCGACGTTCGGGACCGGCCTGTTTCGGGGGGCGACGGCGGAGACCGCCGGGGCGTACCACGTCGGGGTTGGTCAGGCTTGTGCTTGTGGTGGGCTCGACGGGCGGCTGGTCGGCGGCGGAACGACGGCGCAGACCACCGGGCCTCGGGGCGTCGGGCGACTCCCCCGCGGCCGGGCGGCGCGGTGACAGCAGCCCGGAACGGCTGGTCAGGTCGTCGAGGTCCCAGCCGCTACGGCGGGCGGGCGGTTCCGTGCGGTTCGGCGCCGGCTTGTCCTGTGCGCCGGTGCTACGCGTCGGCGTCCGGCGTGCCGCGTCGACGTGCTGACCGCTGATCGTCAGCGGCGACGGGATCACGCCGCCCGCCGGGCCGCTCACCGACAGCGGCAGGTCGGGATCGTCGCTGCCCGGCTCGGGCTTCGCGGCGGCGGTGGCCGCGGCGGCGAACCGGGCCTTCGCGGCGGCAGCGGCCTCCGCGATGGAGGTCGGCGTCTGCCTGCGGGACTGCGTCTCGCGCCGGGCCAGCGCCTCTCTTATCGTGTTCGACACGGTCGGCGCCTGCGGCTCCTCCGGCCGCTCGCGGCCCGCCGATGCGGATCCGGTGCCGCCTTGGACCGGCACGGAGACCGCGCCGCCCCGGGCAGCCGCCTCCGCATCATCGCGCGGAGCCGATCCGGCCCCGCTCGGCGCGGCCGGCCCAGCACCGTCACGCAGAGCCGACCCGGTCTCGCCCCGCGCACCCGATCCGGCGCCATCACGCAGAGCCGACCCGGTCTCGCCCCGCGCACCCGATCCAGCGCCATCACGCAAAGCCGACCCGGTCTCGCCCCGCGCACCCAATCCCACGCCATCACGCAAAGCCGACCCGGTCTCGCCCCGCGCGACCGATTCAGCGCCGTCATACAGAGTCGACCGCGCCTCGCCCCGCGCCGACGGCACATATCCGACGCCTCGCCCGGCGGGCGCGGATCCGGCAGTGCCGCCCAGCGGCGTCACGGTTCCCCGCCCAGCCGTTGCTGGCCCGGCACCGTCGTCCAACCGCGACACCGCCTCACCACCCAAGGACGGCTCAGACTCACTATCGACGGCCGGAACAGAGTCACCGTCGACGTGCACAACCTCGCCGGCCAGGGCCGGAACGGCCTCACCGACCGCGGAGCGCTCCGTGCCGAGAGCGGAATCGTCCTCCGCGGGCAGCGCAAAGCCATGATCAACAGCCGGGACGGAATCACCTCCGGCGGGCCGCGCAAGTCCACGACCCACGACCGGGTCAGACTCGCCGCCCGCAGGCCCGCCGCCCACTGACGCGACAGACCCCACCCCGCCGGCAGCACCGGAACCCGCACCAGTTCTGCGCGCGGCGTCAAGCGCCACCACCCGGGCGCCCGCCGCCCGCGCCACCAACGTCTCGTACGTCCCCATCGGCGCCACGACCGGTGCCTCGGGCTCCACGGCGGACTCCGCCGCCAGATCGTCCTCCGCGACCGACGCGTTGGCCCGGGGCGTCGCCAGCAGCCGTGCGGCCGCCTCGATGCCCTCGCCCACCATGGCCACTATCTCCGCCGCGTACGTCCCGTCCTGGTCGTAGTCCGGGTCGAAGACGGTGATCTCCATGCCCAGGCAGTGCGGCGTACCCACCAGGTGTTCGAGCAGTGCCTCCAGCTCGGTGAACGCGATGCCGCCGGGCTCCGGCGCGTCGACGGCCGGCATCACGGCCGGGTCGAGCACGTCCACGTCGATGTGCACCCAGAAGCCGGCGCAGTCCGAGATCTGGTCCAGTGCCCACTGTGCGGACCGCGGCGCGCCCTCCGCGCGGAGTGCCGGGACCGGGCGGGTGACGATGCCCGCGGCCTGCAGGTCGAGGCGGTACTCGTCGGTGGCGCGGATGCCGACGACCACCACGTCGATGTCCCGGTAGTAGGGCTTGCGGTCCTCAAGCGCGGTCAGGTCGGACTGCCCGCGGCCGGTGATCAGCGCCAGGCCCTCGCCTGCGGCCGCGCCCACGTAGGACGCGTTGCCGGGGTGCCGGAAGTCGGAGTGGCCGTCCACGAAGACCAGGCCGACGTGGCCGCCGACGGACTCGCCGAGGCGGCGCATGGCGAGCGCGGAGCCGATCGACACGGAGCAGTCGCCGCCCAGGACGATCGGGAACTCGCCGTTGTCGATGATCGCGCCGATCCGGTCGGCGAGACGTACGGAGTACGACGCGATCTCCGGCGCGTGGCAGACGCCGTCGCCGGGCCGCCAGTCACCCGGGTCGTACCGCGGCGGGGTGAGGCAGCCGGCGTCGCGGGCGCGGAGCCGACGGAGCAGCCCCGCGTCCCGCAACGCGCCCGGCGCCTTCGCGACGCCCGGCACCGAGGTCTCGGTCGGCGGGCGCAGACCGAGATTGGAGGGTGCGTCGAGGACGGCGATCCGGCGCATGGCGGGGTCCGATCAGAAGAGCGCGTTCGCGAGGGAGCGGCGGGCACCTGCGACGGCCGGGTCGTCCGGGCCGGCGATAGCGAAGAGCGAGAGGAGGTGGCGGCGCACCTTTTCCCGGTCGTCGCCGGACACCCGCCGGATGAGCTTGATCAGCCGGTTGTACGCCTCGGTGGCGTTGCCGCTGAGCACCTCGACGTCCGCGGCGAGCAGCTGCGCCGGGAGGTCGTCGGGGGCTCCGGCCGCAACCGAGAGCGTGGCCCCGGGGTCGATGCCCTCCACCCGGCGGAAGAGCGCGACCTGGGCGAGCCCGGACTCGGCGGCCTGGTCAGCGGGGGACTCGTTGAGGATCTTCTTGTAGGCGGCCTCGGCCGCGTCCAGGTCGCCGTCCATCAGCGCGTCGTCCGCGCCGGCCAGCCGCGGGTCCTCGTGCTGCGGCGCCTCGACGCCGGCGGCCTTGAGGACCGCGTCCACGTACTGCCGGACCTGGGCCTCGGGGAGCGCGCCGGCGAAGCCCTGCACGGGCTGGCCGCCGACCACTGCCGCGACCATCGGGATGCTCTGGATCTGGAACGCCTGGGCCAGCCCGGGGTTGGCGTCCACGTCGACCTTGCCCAGGATCCAGGAGCCGCCACCCTCCTCGGCGAGCCGCTCCAGCACCGGGGAGAGCTGCTTGCAGGGCTGGCACCACTCGGCCCAGAAGTCGAGGATGACCGGCGTGGTCATGGACCGCTCGAGCACGTCGGTGCGGAAGTCCGCGTCGGTCACGTCGATGACTGTGACGGCGCCGGACGGCGAGGTGACGGGGGCCGCGGGAGCAGCGGGACGCGCGGCGGGCGCAGGCGCGGCGGACGGCTGCGGGGTGCCCCGCAGCGCGCCGAGGTCGACCGCGCCGCGGGTGAAGATCGACGAGGTGATCCGTGGGTCGCTCATGGTTGTCTAGTCTCGCACGCGAAGGTGCGCGGTTGCCCGGACCGCACGCCCTTCACGGTGTGCCGTCCCCGACAGGCGCGTGCGTGGCCGCCGAGCTGGTCGCCCCGGTCGCCGAGACCATCACCACCTGCCCGTCCACGTTCTCGACCGCGAGCAGCGTGCCGGGCGGATAGTTCTCGAGCATCGCGGGCGGCAGCTGCACCGTGCCGTCGCCGGCGACCACTGCGAACTCCTGGCCGTCGCGTCCCTCCGCGCCGACCCGCCCGTCCCGGATGGTGATCGCCCGGCCGAGCCGCGCGCCGACCTCGGGATCGTGCGTGACCACGACGATCGTGGTGCCGCGCTCGCGGTTGACTGTCTCCAGCGCGTCAAGCACCTCGTCCCGGGCGGACCGGTCCAGGCGGGAGGTGGGCTCGTCGACCAGGAGCAGTCCCGGGGAGGCGGCCATGCCGATCGCGAGCGCGGCGCGCTGCTGGGCGCCGGGCGGCAGTTCACCGACCCGGGCCTCGCCGAACCCGCCCAGCCCCACCAGGCCGAGAATCCGCTCGGCCGGTTCGGTGTCGGCCGGGCGGACCTTTGCGGCGCGGCGCTGGGCGAGCCACATGTTCGCGGCGAGCGTGGCGTGCGGGAGCAGGTTGCGGGCGGCGCCCTGCAGCACCACGCCGATGTCGGTGCCGCGCATGCGGGCCAGTTCGGTGTCGGCCGCCTTGCCGAGGTCGACCAGCCCGACCTGCACCCGCCCGGCGGACGGCCGCATCAGGCCGCCGAGCAGCGCGATCAACGTGGACTTGCCGGAGCCGGACGGCCCGACCAGCGCCACAGTGCTGCCGGGCGGGATGTCCAGGTCGACGCCGGAGAGCGCGACCACATCGTTCCCCTCGACCCGGTAGATGTGCACCACCCGCCGGCACACCACAGCGATGCCGTTCACGCCACCACCCCATCAAGATCAAAATCACAGTCAGCGGGTACGCCGCCGGCGCGCAGAACGCCCATGCGGTGCCCGTACCGGTGCAGGCTGATCATCGTTCCTCCACAGCGCGCCGCAGGGACACCGCCGAAGCGGTCGCCACCAGCGACAACAACAGCAGCGCGGCGACCGGGCCGAGCGCGGCCGGCGGCCCGGGCCACGCCGGTGGCGGCATCAGCGCCCAGCCGTCCACGTAGTAGGTGATCGCGCCGCGCGTCATCCACCAGGCCAGTGCGCCCGCGCTCAGCCCGAGCACGGCCCCGGCGACGATCACCGCCAGTTGCGCGATCAGCTGGCTGCGCCAGGCGGGACCGGCGCGCAGCCCCTGCACCCGCAGCGCACGCAACTGCCGCACGCGCCGGGGCCGGTCCGCGCCGAGTACGAACAGCGCGCCCACGCCGAGCAGCACCGCCCCGGCCGCGGTGAGCAGGTGGAACCGCAGTGCAAGCGCGGGACCCTGCCCGGCCAGCACGGCCCGGCGCCGCTCGATGGAGGTCTCGCCGAGGATCGTGAGCCCGTTCGCGGTGAGCGCGGCGATCACCGAGTCGGGCGCGTCCGCGCTCAGCCAGACCTGCGGGTCGACAGCCACCGCGGCGTCGTAGGCGGCGAGGTCCACGTACTCCAGGTCGGCGAGCGTGCTGTTCCCGCCGGGCCCGACCGGGATCGCGCCGACCCGGGCGACAGGCGTCTGCCCGGTGGCGGCCGGCAGCGCCTTGGGCTCGCCGTTGGACACGACCGGCAGCGGGATCGCCGTGGAGACCGGGATCAGCCGCAGGTCGGGCCGGGCGCGGTCGTCGTAGGTCAGCCGGGTGCCGCCGTCGGTAGCGCGCAGTGCGGGCGTGCCGAGCAGCGAGCCCTGGGCCGGGCGCCATCGGTCCCGGGTGGTCAGCCCGGTCTCAACCGGCCCGGACGCGTCCAGGATCGCGGAGATCGTGATGTCGATCGTGTATCGCGTACTGACAGTCGTCTCCATCTCGATCGAACCGATCGTGCAACCGGCGGCACAGGCCGGCACGTCCGCTGTGTAGTCGTGGGCGCCGTCGGTGAGGTCGCCGAGCACCGCCCGGGACACCGGCCCGGTCTCCGGCAGCAGCGTCAGCCACATCCTGGTCCCGTCCGGTGGCGCGACAGCGGTCGCCCGTACCGTCACGGTGGTGCCGTTGATCTGCACCGGCGTGGCCGGGACCGGCCGGATCAGCGCGGCGACGGTGGCCGCGTCCAGGCCGAAGCCGGGGTTCCAGGCGGCGACCGCGGCCAGCCGGGTGCTGTCCACCGCGAGTCCGGACAGCTCGGCGCGGGTGAGCAGGGCGGTCGCCATCGCGTACCGGCCCTCCGGGTCGGCGGCGCGGGTGGCCCGCAATAGGTCCCGCTCGCCGACCGGCTCGACGGAGAGCACGCGCTGCGCGCCGACGTCGACGAGCGCCCGGTCCGCGCGCGCCTCGGACGCCACCACGGACGCGGTCGCGGCGAACCCGACCAGGGAGAACACGATGACTGTGAGCGCCACCACGCGCAGCTGCACCGGGTGCCGGGCGAACTCGGCCGCGGCCAGCCCGCGCACGAGACGGCCGCGGCGCAGCGACCGGCTCGCCAGCCACCCGGCGAGCAGTCCGGCGAGTCGCGCGCCGAGCAGCCCGGCGGTGAGCGCGATCAGCAGCGGGACCAGCAGCTCAAGCCCGCCGCCCGGCCCGTCGCCGGTGCCGACCTGGTAGGCGGCGGCCGCGGCGAGCGCGCCCACCACGGCCTCGCCGGTGCCGAGCGCGATCGGGCGGTGCCGGGGCGGTGTGGACCGGAGCAGCACCGCGACCGGCGCGGAGACCGTACGCCACTGCGCGATCAGGCCGATGAGCAGCGCGCCGCCGACAGCTGCGGCCGCGTAGCCGAGCGAGTCCGCGGTGGGCGTCACCGCCGGCGCGCCGGGCAGCGTGTTGGCGGCCGTGACCGCGATGATCAGCCAGGCGGCGAGGTAGCCGATCGGCGCGCCGGCCAGTACCGGCAGCGCCGCTTCCGCGGAGGCAAGCGCCCACCGCACGCCGGGCGGGGTACCGCGCAGCGCGTGCAGGCCCGCCTCGGCACGGCGCAGCCCGGCGCCGAACGTGATCGCGAAGTACAGGACGAACCAGGCGAGCAGCACCAGCGGCAGCCCGGCCAGCGCGAGCTGATCGGTGAGCTGCCGATGACTGCGGAGGATGCGCTCGTCAAGCGCGGTGATCCCGGTCCGGGTGGACCACTGCTCCTTCGCCCGGGAGTAGTCACGCGTGGCGGCCGCGGCGGCGCGGGCCCGCTCCGGGAACGCGCCCGGCAGTGCCATCAGGTCGGCCGACTCCAGGTAGTCCGTGCCGGGCGTGCGGGCGACGGTCTCCCGCGTGGCGAGCAGCGGGTCCGCGATCGGGTCGCGCGCGCCGAACCCGGCGAAGTAGGTGCGCCCGGTCCAGTAGTCCGCCGTGGTGTCCCGCGGCGTGTAGATGCCGACCACTGTGTACCGGGAGATCCGCAGCCCTTTGCCGGTGAAGAACGTGACGACCTGCGCCGTGTCCAGCCCGACCAGGTCCGCGACGCGCGCGCTGACCATCACCTCGTTGAGCCCGGTGGCGCAGCGGCCGGCCGAGATGGTGACCTGACCGCAGACGCCGTCGCGGTACACGACCGAGCCGCGGACGCCCTTGATCGCGCCCTCAGGTGTGGAGGCGTCCGGCAGCGGCTCGCCTGGCGTCAGGATCCGGCCGTTGAGCCACAGCCCGCCGATCGTGTCGAAGCCGTCCGCGGCCGGCAGCTCCTTCGCCAGCTCGGGCGGGTACAGGAGCATGGGGTCTTCACGGTCGGGCCTGGCCGGGTCCAGGTGCCGTTCGGCGGTGATCCGCCGCTCCTCCGGCGGCGCGGCCCGGACCTCTGTGTACGTCGCCGACTCCACCGCGGCAGCCCGGTACAGCGGCGACGCGGCGGCGGCCGTCGCAGCGGCGGCGGCAAGCAGCGCCACCACAAGCGCGGCCCGCCATCGGGCGCGCAGCGCGGCCCACACGAGCGCGGTCACGACCGGTCCTCCCGTCGTCCGTCGACTACCGCCGCGAGCAGCAGGAGCACCGTGGCGGCAAGCACTGCCAGCGCGGCCCACAGGCCCTGCACGGGAACTGTCGCCTTCGCCCGGTCCGCAAAGACGGGCAGCAGTCCGAGGTGCACCGCCCGGCTGAGCGCGCCGAGCAGCGCGCCGGCCGCGACGCCGGCCAGGACCAGCACCACCCGGTCCCAGCGGGAGGCCGCGGCGGCGACCGGGCCGGGCAGGCCCTGCGCGCGCAGGGCGGCCAGGTCGGCGGCCCGGCGGGGGCGCTCCACAGTGACCGTGAGCAGCGCGCCGGCCAGCGCCAGGACCAGCGCGAACAGGGCCGCGGCGAGGTAGAGGCGGGTGGCCTGGCCGGGTCCCTGCGCCCGGAGCAGGCCGGCCCGCTCCGCGACGCTGAGCTCGCCCTCGATCGTCAGCCCGGCGTCGCGAAGCGTGTCCACCAGGCCCGCGGGCGCGTCCGGGGCGAGCCACACCTCGTAGGCCGTGTTCAGCGGCGGGCTCTCCAGCAGCCGGACCGCGTACTCATAATCGATCATGAAGCCGTCCGTGCCGATGCCGGGCAGCGCGGAGAGCCCGCCGGCCACGGTCACCGGCCGGGAGCCGGTGTCGAACGTGGTGAGCGTGCGGACCTGGTCGCTCTGGACGGTCAGCGCGGGCGCGGCCGCAAGTACCGGCACCGGCACCGGCGCGTCGGCCAGCCGTAGTCGCGTCTCCGTCGACTCGGTCCGGCCGGCGACCTTGCGGAACGTGGCGGCCAGCCAGTCGCCGTCCTGCTCCAGGGTGACCTGCTCGGGCGGGAGGACGAAGCCGGGCCGCCACCGGCCGGGCGCGCCCATCTCGGCGGCGGTCAGCAGGGTCCGGGCCGGACCTTCCTGGCGGAGTTCGTACAGGCGCAACCCGTTCGGCACCCGGTAGAAGCCGAGGTGGCTGAGCCGGCAGCCGCCGCCGCAGCCGGAGACCGGTACCCGGGTGAGGACCCGGCCCGGCGTCTGCGGGATGGGCAGCGCCACCGCGATCCGGGCGCCGGCCGGATCCACCAGGTACGCCGTGATGACGCCGATTGTCGACTCGATCACCTCCACGTCAAGCACCAGCTCCGTGCCGTCGAACAGCACCGGCGCGTTGCCGTCGGCGTGCAGCGCGCCGGTCAGCCCGCGCAACCGGTCCAGGTCGAGGCCATGGGGCCGGGCGACGACAGTGACGAGCCGGTCCGGCTCGACGGCGAGCAACGGCGCGCCGATGTGCCGGGTGCGCAGCGCGGGCATCGCCCACCGCCCGTCCCGGTCGGCCGTGTGCACAGCGGTCCGCAGCGCCTCGGGCGTGGCCGCGCCGACCTGGAGCACCCGGTCCGCGCCGATCTCCCACCGGGCGCGGTCGACTGACGCGCGGGCCGCGAGGTCCGTCGCGGTGACGGCCTGGACCAGCAGCGCAATCGTGATTGCGAAGAGTGCGAGCACCAGGTGCCCGCCGGGTCGCCTGGCGATCTGCAGCGCCGCGAGCCCGGAGCCGAGGTGGCCGGCACGCAACCGGTTCGCGGCGATCCGCCCGGCCAGCGGTGGGATCAGCCGCACCAGGATCAGGCTGCCCGCCAGCGCGAACAGCGCGGGGCCGAGCAGCGCCACGCCCTCGGCCCGGGCCGCACCCACGCTGCCGATCTCGTAACGGGCCGCGACCGCGAGCGCGACAACGATAAGCGTGATCGCGTCGAGCGGCCGGATGCGCAGCCGTGACGGTGTGCGCCGCAGCCCTTCCAGCACCGGGCCGCGCGGCCGGTACGCCACCGCCGCGCCGACGATCAGCGCGACGCAGCCGAGCGCGGCGATTCCGGACCACACAAGGGACGGTCCCGGTGACGGCACCGTGCCGAATTCGGCGCGCGCGGCGAGCGCGGCGCCGCCGTAGCCGGTGAGGAAGCCGAGCGGCGCCGCGACCGGCATCGCGAGCAGGCCCGGCGCGACCGCGATGACCGCGCGTGTCCCGGCCGGGGCGCCGCGCAACGCCGCGAGCGCGGACTCGTCGCGTCGCTCCCCGGCGAGCCGGGCGGCCGCGAGCAGCAGCACGAACCCGCAGATCAGGCCGATCTGCGCGGTGGTGACAGTGGCGCCGCGGATCAGCGACTCCTCGTTGCCGTGCAGCGAGACGAGCAGGTCCGGCAGGCTGGTGACGGTGATCGTCTGGCCGATCGGGGTGGTGTCGATCGCGGCCAGGTCCGCCGTGACCGCGTCCGGGTCGAACTCCACGTCGGTACGGAGCAGGAAGTCCCAGATCGCCTCCACCGTCTCCACGCCGGCCAGCTGGAACGTGCCGGGGTCTCCGATCAGCGCGCCCTCGTCGAGCGGCAGGTAGGACGCGGTGCGCGAGGTCCAGAAGGCGGCGGCCCGGTCCGCGGGCCGGTGCAGGCCGGTGACGGTGAGCGGGACCGGGGGCGTCCTCCCTCCCTGGACGTCGAGCCGGTCGCCGACGCCGACGCCGAACGTGGCCGCGGTCGCGGGCGTCAGCGTCACCTCGCCCGGCCCGGTCGCGCACGCGCCCTCGACCAGCAGCTGCCCGCAGACGTCCTCGATGTAGAAGACCCGCACCACGGCTGTGAGATCCGACTTGATCGCGGTGATGCCGGTGGTGGCCGTGCCGAGCCGGGTGAACCTGGCCGTGGGCAGCAACCCGGCCGCGTCCCGGAACGTGGACGTCAGCCGGTTCGGCGCGGCGGAGACCTGGCTGGAGATCCGCACGGACCGCGCCCTGTCCGGCGCGTCGCCGATCGCCCGGGCGGTGGTGCCCGCGCGGGCCGCGTCGGTCCAGGCCGGAACGGCGGCCGCGGCGGCGATCGCCAGCCCGCTGAGCAGCGCGAACATGAGCAGCCGGGCACGGTGGCCGCGGATCAGACCGGCGAGCAGTGCCAGCACGCGTCCACCCCCATTGATCGCCGCCCATCAGTGCGACAGACGATAGGCGATCCCGTGCCGCCGGACCGGCCCTCGGGGAAAATGCTCAGAAACGGGCGGGTTCCCGATAAATGCCCCACTCCGCGCGCAGCACGCCGCAGATCTCACCGAGCGTGGCCTCCGCGCGCGCGGCGCCGAGCATGGCCGGGATCAGGTTCGTCTCGGTCCGGCAGGCGGCGGTCAGCTCGTCGAGCGTGCGCCGTACCAGCGCGTCGTCCCGGTCCGCCCGCCGCTCCGCGAGCACCCGCCGCTGCTCCAGCTCCACCTCATGCGAGATGCGCAGGATCTCCAGCTCCTTGGCGACAGTGCCGGTGTGCGTGTTCACGCCGACGATCCGCTTGTCGCCCTTCTCAAGCGCCGCCTGGTACGCGAACGCCGAGTCCGCGATCGCCGAGGTGAACCAGCCGTCCTCGATCCCGCGCAGGATGCCGGCCGTGATGGTGCCGTCCGCGCCGAGGTTCCGGATCCGGGTGAAGATCTCCTCGGCGGCCGCCTCGATCTGGTCGGTGAGCGCCTCGACGTACCAGGAGCCGCCGAGTGGGTCGGCCACGTTCGCGACGCCGGTCTCCTCCATCAGCACCTGCTGGGTACGCAGCGCGATCTCCGCGGACTCCTCGGTGGGCAGTGCGAGCGTCTCGTCGAGCGCGTTCGTGTGGAGCGAGTTCGTGCCGCCGAGCACTGCGGCGAGCGCCTCCACCGCGGTACGCACCACGTTGTTGACCGGCTGCTGCGCGGTGAGCGACACGCCAGCGGTCTGGGTGTGGAAGCGCAGCCACAGCGCCCGCTCGTCGGTGGCGCCGTAGACGTCGCGCAGCCAGCGTGCCCAGATCCGCCGGGCCGCCCGGAACTTCGCGATCTCCTCGAAGAAGTCCAGGTGCGCGTCGAAGAAGAAGCTCAGGCCCGGCGCGAACCTGTTGATGTCGAGGCCGCGGGACAGGCCCAGCTCGACGTAGCCGAAGCCGTCCGCGAGCGTGTACGCCAACTCCTGCGCGGCGGTCGAGCCGGCCTCCCGGATGTGGTAGCCGGAGACGGAGAGCGGCTTGTAGCGTGGGATCTCCGCCGCGCAGTACTCCATCAGGTCGCCGATCAGGCGCAGGTGCGGCTCCGGCGCGAACAGCCACTCCTTCTGCGCGATGTACTCCTTGAAGATGTCGGTCTGCAGCGTGCCGTCAAGCGTCGACAGGTCGGCGCCCTGCCGCTCGGCCGCCACCAGGTACATGCAGAAGATCGGCACGGCCGGCCCGGAGATGGTCATGCTCGTGGTGACCGCGGCCAGGTCGATGCCGTCGAAGAGCACGTCCATGTCCGCGGCGGAGTCGATCGCGACGCCGCAGTGCCCGACCTCGCCGAGCGCCTTGGCGTCGTCCGAGTCGTACCCCATCAGCGTGGGCATGTCGAATGCGACGGAGAGGCCGCCGCCACCGGCCGCGAGCAGCATCCGGTACCGCTCGTTGGTCTGCCGCGCGTTGCCGAACCCGGAGAACTGGCGGATGGTCCAGGCCCGGCCGCGGTAGCCGGTCGGGTGGAGGCCACGCGTGTAGGGGAACTCGCCCGGCCAGCCGATCCGCGCGAAGCCGGGATGGTCGACGCCGGGTGGCGGGCCGTAGAGCGGCGCGACTGTCTCGCCGGAGAGGGTGGTGAAGTCCGCGTCGCGCTTGCGGGCCGCGTCGTACCGGGCCTGCCAGCGCTCACGGCCGGCGGCGATCTGCTCGGCGTCCATGCCGACAGTCTAGGGGCAGAACTTAACGATCGCTAAGCCCTTGTCAGAACCTCGGCCACGCCGTCCCTCAGGTGAAGCTCCGCGTCGCAGAACGCGGCGGCCTCCGCGTCGTGCGTGGCGAACACGACCGCGGCACCCCGGTCCGCCTCCGCCCGCAGCCGCTCCAGCACCCGCTGCCGGTTCACCGCGTCCAGCTCGCTCGTCACCTCGTCCGCGAGAAGCACGTCCCCGGCCAGCGCGAGCGCCCGGGCCAGCGCGGTGCGCTGCTGCTGACCGCCGGACAGCTCCTCGACCAGCTGCCCGGCCTGCTCGGTGAGGCCCAGCGCGGCCAGCGCGGTAGCGGTCGAGGCTCGGGCGTCAGGCGGGCGGAGGCCGACCGCCATCAGCGCGACCTGCACGTTCTCCGCCGCGGTGAGGATCGCGGCCAGGCCGTTCTCCTGGGGCGCCAGCACGATCCGCCGGGACACCGCGTGGTCCCGGTCGCGCACCGGCTCGTCACCGATGCGCACCTCACCGGCGATCGGGCGCAACAGCCCGGCCATCGCGTGCAACAGCGTGGTCTTCCCGGCGCCGGACGGGCCGGTGACCGCGAGAATCCGGCCAGGGGACGCGGCCACTGTCACGTCGCGGAGCACTTGATCTCCGTTGTACCCCAGCGTGACCCCGTCAACGTGCAGCAGTGACATGGATCGGACCCTATCCCTTCCGCCAGGCCGCCGTCGTCCCTATGCTGAGCCCACTTGGTGGATCAAACGATCTACTACAGGGAGGCGCCCCATGTCCTGGCTCGCACCGAGGGCCGCGCTGGCCGCGCTCGTCCTCCTCACGGTTCCCGCGCCCGCCCGCGCCGCCGCGACCTGGTCCCCCGACTACGGGCTGGACAACGCCTGCGTGACGTTGCGGGCCGCCGACGGGCACCTCACGAAGAACAACGGTGGGTACGGCTTCAGCGCGAACCCGGCCGCGGCGGAGCGCTTCAGCTTCGACGCCACCGCGCTCGGCCGCTACACGATCCGCGATGCCGCCGGCGCGTACCCGTACCAGAGCGTTCTCGGTTTCGTTCTTCCCGGCCAGACCTACGGTGACCGTGCCGATTGGACCGCCACCACCGACGGCGGCGGCCACCACCGGTTCACCTCGACCGGGACGGGGCAGGGCCTCGGCGCGTTCCTCGGGCGGGTCGGCGCGGGCACCGCGATCAGCTGGACCGCCACCCCGGCGACCGGGTGCGCGCCGATCAACGACATCGCCACCGGCGTCACCGGCACTGCCGCGCCCGGCGTGGATGCGAACGGGCGGCTGGTCGGCTGGATCGACGGCCACGCGCACGTCACCGCGGCTGATGCGTTCGGCGGCGACCTGCACTGCGGCGACGCGTTCGCGGCCGGCGGGCCGGAGGTCGCGCTCAAGGGCTGCGCGTCGCACGCCACGCTCGGGATCGGCGCGCTTCTTGAGGCGATCATCGCGGGCACCGACCCGATCGACTCGCGCGAGGACGGCTGGCCGACGTTCGGCGACTGGCCGCAGCACGACAGCCTGCTGCACGAGCAGTCCTACTTCCGCGGCATCGAGCGGTCCTGGCGCTCCGGGCAGCGGGTGCTCAACACGCTGCTCGTGGCGAACCGGGTGATCTGCGGCCTCTACCCGACGCGCGACACGTCCTGCGACGAGATGGAGCAGATCCGCGCACAGTCCGCCTACCTGCGCTCGATGCAGGACTATGTGGACGCGCAGAGCGGCGGACCCGGCCGGGGCTGGTTCCGGCTCGCGACCACGCCGGAGCAGGTCAGGGCGATCGCGGCTCAGGGCAAGCTCGCGGTCACGATCGGCGTGGAGAGCTCCGAGCTGTTCGGCTGCAACGTCTCCTGCACCACCGCCGCCGTCGACGCGGGGCTGGACGAGCTTGCGGCGATGGGCGTCAGCGGCCTCTACCCGGTGCACAAGTTCGACAACGCGTTCGGCGGCACCCGGTTCGACTCCGGCGCGACCGGGGTGGCGATCAACATCGGGAACCTCCTCACCACCGGCCACTGGTGGCAGGCCGAGTCCTGCACCGGCCCGTCCGACAACGAACAACCGCTTGTCAGCGACGAGCTCGCGGACCTGCTCCGGCTCGGCGAGCTGGGCCTGCCGGCCGGCACGATCCTGCCCGTCTACCCGAGCGGCCCGATCTGCAACACCCACGGCCTGACCCCGATCGGCGCCTATCTGATCGCGCGGATGATGGACCGGGGCATGATCATCCACATCGACCACATGGGGGTACGCACCGCGTCCGCAGTGCTCGACCAGGCCGAGGCGGCCGGCTACCCGGGCGTGGTCTCCGTGCACTCCTGGTCCGACCCCGCGATCATCCACCGGATCCTCGACCTGGGCGGATTCGCCGCCGGCTACGCACACGCGGCAACCGACGCGGGCGACGGCGAGGCCCCGTTCCTCGACGAGTGGCGCACAAACACCCAAGGCCACCCCGTCAGCGGGTACGGCGTGGGAAGCGACGTCAACGGGCTCGGGCCGCAGGCGCCGCCGCAGCTGAACCCGCCGGCCGGACCGCAGACGTACCCGTTCACCGCGCCGAACGGGACCACAGTCGACCGGCAGGTGTTCGGGACCCGCACGTTCGACCTGAACACGGACGGCGTCGCGCAGTACGGGCTCTACGCGGACTGGGTCACCGACCTGATCCGCCAGGCCGGGCCGGACGGCGCGCTGCTGAAGAACCAGCTGATGAACGGCGCCGAGGTGTACACGGCGATGTGGGAGGCGGCGCGCGCATGAGTGAGCTGCCGGCCCGGAGCTGGACGGGCCTTCCGGTGTTCCCACCCGGCTTCCGGTTCGGGATGGCGACGTCGGCGTACCAGATCGAGGGCGCCTTCGACAGTGACGGCAAAGGGCCGAGCATCTGGGACACGTTCGCGGCCCGGCCCGGTGCGATCCGGCACGGTGAGGACGGGCGCGTCGCGATCGACCACTACCACAGGTACGCGGAGGACGTCGCGCACATCGCCGCGGCAGGCACTCACGACTACCGCTTCTCGTTCTCCTGGCCGCGCGTGCTGCCGACCGGCACCGGCCAGGTCAACAAGGCCGGCCTGGACTTCTACGACCGGCTTGTCGACTCGCTGCTCGCCGCGGGCGTCCGCCCGGTTCCGACGCTCTACCACTGGGACCTGCCGCAGGCGCTTGAGGACGCGGGCGGCTGGCTGTCCCGGGACACCTCGTACGCGCTCGCCGACCTGGCCACGGTCCTTGCCGACCGGCTCGGCGACCGGGTGCACGACTGGATCACGCTCAACGAGATGAGCGTCCAGACCCTCTACGGGTACGCGCTCACCTCGCACGCGCCCGGTCGCGGTCTGGGGTTCGGCGCGCTCCCTGCCGCACACCACCAGCTGCTCGCACACGGTCTGGCCGTGCGGGCGCTGCGCGCGGCCGGTGCGGCAACCGTCGGTGTGGCGGCACAGCACTTCCCGGTCGCGGCCGCGTCGGAAGATCCGGCCGACCGGGAGGCCGCGGAGATCTTCGCGACGCTTACCAACTGGCTGTTCTCCGACCCGATCCTTCGTGGCGCGTACCCGGAGTCGCTGGCCGGGCTGCTGCCTGTGCACGACGGCGACCTGGAGCTGATCAGCGCGCCGCTCGACTTCTACGGCGTCAACTACTACGAGCCGACCCGGATCGAGGCGCCACGGCCGGGCAAGGACTACGGCGGCGTGCTCGAGGTCGACATTCCGGAGGGGATGCCGTTCTCACCTGTGCCGGTGCCTGCCGTCGAGCGGACCGACTTCGGCTGGGCGGTGGTGCCCGACGGGCTTACCGAGATCCTGACGACGCTTCGTAAGCGCTATCCGGCGCTGCCTCAGGTGGTCGTCACGGAGAACGGCGCGTCGTTCCGGGAGCCGGTCCACGACGCGCGGCGGATCGCGTACCTGGACGCGCACCTGCGGGCGGTGCTCTCCGCGATCTCGGCCGGGGTGGACGTGCGCGGGTACTACGTGTGGTCCGCGCTCGACAACTTCGAGTGGGCGGCCGGGTACGACGAGCGGTTCGGGCTCATCCATGTGGACCGGGAGACGCTGGCCCGTACCCGCAAGGATTCCTGGCACTGGTTCCGTTCGGTGATCGCCGCCCAGCCCTCGTCGTGAGCGTCTGATCAGCTGGTCCTGAGGCCGGGGTCAGGTCTTCTACTGAGAGTGCGATCAGCCGCGTCTGAGTGTCGGATCAGCGCAGACGGTCCACGAAGGAGGTGGCGATCCGGGCCAGGCGGTCCGCGCGGCCCTCCTCGGCCCAGCCGTCGACCAGACTGAGCAGCGCGCTGCCCTCCACCAGGATGATGAAGTCGTCGATCACGGCCTCGGCGTCCACGATGGACGCCATCTCGTCCAGCTCGCGCGCCTCCCGCAGGCACACCCCCAGGTGCGCGCGGATCCCCAGGTGCGAGGCCCGCCGCGACGCGGCCAGCCGAGGATGGGACAGTGCCGCGCCGGCGAACGCCACGTTCACGTGCGCGTCCGCGGCCCGCTCCTCGTCGAACGGCAGCGCGGCCTCCAGCGCCGCCCGCAACGCCGCCAGCCCGCGCAGAGCACCGCCCAGCCGGAACGCGCGGGCCACGATCCGGTCGTACATCGCGGTCTGCGCCGCCACCAGGATGTCGTCCCGGCCGCCAAGGAAATGCGCAAGCGCGCTCAGCGAGCACCCGGCCTCGTCCGCGATCGCCCTGGTGGTGAGCCCGTCCACGCCGCGCGCCCGCACCACGCGCCAGGTCGCCGCAAGCAGCTCGGCCCGGCGCTGCGCGTGATCAACAAGCTTCGGCACGGCCCGAATCCTAGAGCCCGTCTCCCACGTCGTCACCGCGCCAGAGGAAGTTGCGGCGGACGTAGAGCTTCGTCAGGCCGGCCCGGCGCATGTTGTTGAGCGACGAATTCGACTCGCCCTCGTCCGGCTGGAACGTCTCGGTCACGATCCATCGGCAGCCGAGCTCCCGCGCGACCGCGACCCGGGCGGCGATCAGCGCGGCCTGCCCACCCTGACGGCGGTAGGGGGCAAGCACCGCGCCGTGGTTGAGCGACCCGACGTCACCGTGGACGTGCAGCAGACCGCCGCCGACAACCGTGTCGCCGCTCCATGCCGCGAACGCGTGCGCTGCCGGGCTCGCCGCCGCCGCGACAAGCATGCCCACGAAGCCGGCGTGCGGCTTGCCCAGGCCGTCCAGGACCGCCTCCGCCCACCGGACCGCGTGCTCCGGCTCGACAGGCGCGACGCGGAGCGCGGACACGTCGCCGGCCTCGATGTTGTCGACAGGCGCGGCCCACTTGGCGACCCGGGCACCGGGCGTCAGCCCGTACTTCCGGACGATCTCGTCCCAGTCCGGCGGCAGCGCCTCCGGCGCGATCTGCAGCGTGGCATCGGTGTTGCGCTCCCCGCGGTAGACCTCGAGGATCCGGGCGACGAGGTCCCCGGTGACCGGCTCCGCGTATCCGAACCCCAGCGCCTTGTTCCAGTACCGCGTCGGATCGTGGCGCGCCGACACCACCACGCCGCCGGCGACCCGGTGCGCGCTCATCCCGAGCGTCTCCCGATCCGCATCCGGCGCGCCGGATGCGTACCGGTACATGAACTCGGCCTCGGCCCTCTCGGCCCACCCCGCGGCGAAACGATCCATGCCTTAGTAACGGCCGATCACGCCGAAGGTTCGATCAGGCAAGCAGATCAAGCAGCGACGCGGCGGCGGAGTAGGGGTCGCGGCGGCCGGCGGCGACGTCGGCGGCCAGGTCGGTGAGGGCGGTGCCGCCACGCAGGGCCGCAAGGCGGGAGCGGAGCGTGCCGAGCGCGATCGCCTCGACCTCCGCTGCGGCGCGGGCGGCCCGGCGGCGGTCGAGCTCGCCGTGGGCCCGCAGCCAGTCGTGATGCCTGTCAAGCGCGTCGAGCGTTTCCTCGATGCCCTCGGCGCGGGACGCGACCGCGCGGACCACCTGCGGGCGCCACCTGCCGGCCGCTCGCTCGCCGAGTGCGATCATGCCCTGGATGTCGCGGTAGGTGGCGTCCGCGCCGTCCCGGTCGGCCTTGTTGACCACGAACACGTCCGCGATCTCCAGGATGCCGGCCTTCACCGCCTGGATGGCGTCGCCCATGCCGGGGGCCAGCAGCACCATCGTGGTGTCCGCAAGCGACGCCACCTCGACCTCGGCCTGGCCGACGCCGACCGTCTCGACAAGCACCACGTCGCAGCCCGCACCCTCCAGCACGCGCACGGCCTGCGGCGTCGCGGCGGACAGCCCGCCGAGGTGGCCGCGGTTGGACATCGACCTGATGTAGACGCCGGGATCTGTGGCATGGTCCTGCATCCGGACCCGGTCACCGAGGATCGCGCCGCCGCTGAACGGGCTGGACGGGTCGATCGCCAGCACGCCGACCCGCTGATCCCGCTTACGAAGCGCGCGGACCAGCTCGTTCGTGGTGGTGGACTTGCCGACGCCCGGCGAGCCGGTGATGCCGACGATCCGGGCCCGCCCCGCGTGCGAGGCGAGCGCCACGGCCATCTCCGGAAGCGACTCGTCACCGGTCTCGACGAGCGTGATCAGGCGTGCCACGGCACGCGGGTCACCGTCGCGGGCGTGCCCGACCAGCAGGGGGATGTCGCGGCTGCGGCGCAGGGAGGTCACCCGGCCGAGCCTGCCATGAAACGGCCTGACGCGCCGGAACCGCTGCCGGTCCCGGCGCAACGCCCCCGCACCAGCCCAGCGCCACGCCCCCGCGCCAGCCCGGCGCCACGCCTCCGCACCGGCCCGGCGCAATGCCTCCGCGCCGGCCCGGCGCCGGCCCGCGAAAGGTGCGCGCCGCCCGATCGCCCGGCCACCACACGCGGAATGCGGAGGCGGCCGGGCGCTGCGGAGCACGGAAGCTCCCGCCGGAAGTTCACGGGACGCGGATGATCAGGGCGTCGCCCTGGCCGCCACCGCCGCAGAGCGCGGCCGCGCCCACACCGCCGCCACGACGGCGCAGCTCCAGAGCGAGCGTGAGCGCGAGCCGGGCGCCGGACATGCCGATCGGGTGGCCGAGCGCGATCGCGCCGCCGTTGACGTTGACGATCTCCGGGCTGATGCCGAGCTCGCGGGTGGACTGGATGCCGACCTGCGCGAACGCCTCGTTGATCTCGACCAGGTCGAGGTCGGCGGCGGTCAGGCCCTCCTTGGCGAGCGCGGCGTTGATCGCGTTCGACGGCTGGGAGTGCAGCGAGTTGTCGGGGCCCGCCACATTCCCGTGCGCGCCGATCTCCGCGATCCAGCTGAGCCCCAGCTCCTCGGCCTTGGCCTTGGACATCACCACGACCGCGGCGGCGCCGTCGGAGATCGGGGAGGCGCTGGCGGCGGTGATCGTGCCGTCCGGCGCGAACGCGGGCCGCAGCCGGGCGAGCGACTCGGCAGTGGTGTCCGGGCGGATGCCCTCGTCCTCGCTGATCACGATCGGGTCGCCCTTGCGCTGCGGGATGGAGACCGGCGCGATCTCCTCCGCGAAGTGGCCGTTCTTCTGCGCGGCAGCGGCCCGCTGGTGGCTGGCCGCGGCGAACGCGTCCTGCTCCTCGCGCGTGATGCCGTGCCGGGCGCCGTGCTTCTCGGTGGACTCGCCCATCGAGCAGCAGTCCCAGGCGTCGGTGAGCCCGTCAAGCGCCATGTGGTCCTTGATGATCACGTCGCCGTACTTGTAGCCCTGCCGCTGACCGAGCAGCAGGTGCGGCGCGTTGGTCATCGACTCCATGCCGCCGGCCACCACGATGTCGTACTCGCCGGCGCGGATCAGCTGGTCGGCGAGCGCGATCGCGTCCAGGCCGGAGAGGCAGACCTTGTTGATGGTGAGCGCGGGCACGGACATCGGAATGCCGGCCTCGACCGCTGCCTGCCGCGCCGGGATCTGTCCCGTGCCGGCCTGCAGCACCTGACCCATGATCACGTACTGCACAAGCGCCGGGTCGACTCCAGCGCGCTCAAGCGCCGCCTTGATCGCCACGCCGCCGAGCTTGACGGCCGGGAAGTCCTTGAGGGTGCCGAGCAGGCGGCCCATCGGGGTCCGCGCTCCGCCGACGATTACCGAGCCCATGTCTACCGTCCCTGTGGGTCGCCGCTGACCTTAACGATAATTTAGGTCAGACTATCTCCCATGACTTCACAGCCCGATGCCGGATTCGTCACACAGGGAGACGTCGGCATCCTGCGGATCGACCACGTCGGCATCGCCGTCGCGGACCTGGACGCGGCAATCGAGTTCTATGCCCGCGTCTTCGGCATGCGGTGCGTGCACCAGGAGACCAACCACGATCAGGGGGTACGCGAGGCGATGCTCGCGGTCGGGCCGGAGCCGGACGGCGGGCGGCTGCAACTGCTGGCGCCGCTCACGCCGGAGTCCGCGATCGCGACGTTCCTGGACCGCAACGGGCCGGGCGTGCAACAGGTCGCCTACACGGTCGCGGACGTGGACGTCGCCGCCGCGGTGCTGCGCGAGCGGGGCCTGCGGCTGCTCTACCCGGAACCGAGGCGCGGCACGGCCGGCTCGCGAATCAACTTCGTGCATCCCAAGGACGCGGGCGGCGTGCTTGTCGAGTTGGTGGAGCCGGCGCGCTGAACACCTGGCGGCGGGGACACGGCCGGGCGCGTGTGCGCCCCGGCCGTACCGTGGCATGCCCTTGATCTTCGGGATTTTCGGGGTGGATCGGGGTGCCGCGGGGCCCTATAGATAAACCAGTGTCCCGGTTCAACACCGTGTACCTGCTGCCTTACGGTGTGCTAGCGTGCGCAACACCTCGCTCTGCAGTCTGCGGTTTTCCGCTTTTTAGGACAAAGTTTAACGAGTCGGGGCAATTGCTCGTTAGCGCCGCTTTAGGCCCGATATCTGACGCCATCGACGTGCCCCGTCGGCCCACCTCGCCGAGCGGGTGATCCCTACTGGACCGAACGGCTCACCGGGCCGGTGACCAGCGAAGTTGACCATGAAAGCGGTGCGGGACATGCCCCGCACGCTCTTGCGAAGCACCTGGGTACGTCTGCCAGTATGTCCCAATGCCCCAGCAGCAGGACTCTTCCCTCGCGTTCTTCGAGAGCGCGAAATCCGAGCACGACTTCACTGTCGTTCTCCGCGGTTACGACCGCGGCCAGGTGGACGCGCACCTGGGCCGGCTGGTCGCCGCCCTGAACCAATCGGAGCAGGCGCGGGCCGAGGCCGAGCAGCGGATGAACGACGCGCAGCGCCGGCTGCGCCAGGCTGAGCAGCGACTCAGCTCGGTCGAGCAGAAACTGACCGACACCAACAAGCAGCTCGAAGAGAACAACCGCCCGACGCTCTCCGGTCTGGGCACGCGGGTCGAGCAGATCCTGCGCCTCGCCGAGGAGCAGGCGAACGATCACCGCAGCGAGGCCAAGCGCGAGTCGGAGGGCATCCTCTCCGCCGCCCGCCTCGAGGCCCGGGAGATCACCGACAAGGCCCGCGCCGAGGCCGCCGCCATGAAGGCGACCGCGGAGCGCGAGGCCGGCCAGGTCCGCACGCACGCGGAGCGCGAGGCCGCCGAGGTCCGCGTGCAGGCCCGCCGCGAGGCGGACACGCTTCGCGCCGACGCCGACCGTGAGACCAAGCAGCTGCGCACCGTCACCGCCCACGAGGTCGCGGAGCTGAAGTCCACTGTCGAGCGCGAGGTCTCCACGCTGCGCGCCACCGCCGAGCGGGAGATCACCCAGCTCCGGGCGAAGGCGGCCCGCGAGGCTGAGGAGAAGCGCGCCGAGGCGACGAAGATGCTCACCGATGCCCGCGACAAGCGCGACAAGGACCTGCAGGCCCTCGCGCTCGAGCTGGCCGAGCGCCGGGAGAAGTCGGAGCGCGAGGAGTCGCAGCGGCACGCCGCCCAGGTCGCCGCCACGCAGAAGATGGTCGCCGAGGCAGAGGAGCGCGCCCGCGCCGCCGAGGACCGCGCCAAGGAGATCGAGCAGCGCGCCGAGGCCCGCCGCATCGAGTCCGAGCGCAACGCGAACGAGACGGTAGAGAAGGCCAAGGCACTCTCGGACAAGACCATAAACGAGGCGCGCGCCGAGGCGCACCGTCTGGTCACCGAGGCCCGCACCGAGGCCGACCACGCCACGCAGTCCGCTCGCCGCGAGGTCGAGGACCTGACCCGCCAGAAGGACGCCGTCACGTCCCAGCTGGGCCAGATGCTCTCCGGTCTCGCCGGCATCGTCCCCACGCCGGCTGCCGCCCCCGCCGCGGCCGCTCCGGCGCCCACCGCCGCTGCCGTCCCGGCCGCCGCAAAGCCCGACGCCGACGCCGCCGACGACAAGGGCGACGGAGCCGACGAGAAGGTGCCGGCCAAGGCCAACAACTGAGGCCCGGTGCACCTCGTTGATACGGTAGGCCCGCGGGTTTGGCAGAACCCGCACCGCTCCATCGCAAAAGCGACAAATGACTGAGAGACGCATACGTCCCGTCAGGCCGGTGTGTATCCGTGCATGACGGGACGAAGCGTGTGTGAGGATGAGACCATGTCACACGGCGGGCAAATCTTCGATCTCGGCGACGACGTGGCTCCCGAGCCCACCTTTGAGTCACAGTTCAAGGGATACGACCGCAAGCAGGTCGATCGGTACGTCACCCGCGCCGAGGACGAGATCGCCGCGCTCGCTACCGAGCGCCAACGAGCTTTCGACCAGATTCAGCAGATGGCTCGGGAGATCGAGCAGCTGAAGAGCGAGGTCGCCACCCAGCGTCGCCGCGCGGCGACGCCCGAGCGGGTGTCGTACCGGCACCTCGGCCCGCGCGTGGAGCAGATCCTCGCGCTCGCGGAGGACCAGGCCGAGGCGATCCGCACCGAGGCCACCCAGGACATCGCGGACCGGCGCAACGAGGCCGACCGGGTGCTCAACGAGGCCCGCGAGGACGCGGACCGGATGGTCGCCGACGCCCGCACCCGCGCGCACGAGGCCGCCCGCGACTTCGAGATCGCGCTCGCCTCCCGCCGCGCGGAGGAGGACAAGGTCGACGCGCAGCGCCGGACCACCGCGGAGACGGAGATCGCGGCCGCACGCGACGAGGCCGACAAGGCCCGCAGCGAGGGTCAGGCCGCGCTCGCGCGTTCCCAGCAGGAGGCGCGCCAGCTCACCGAGCAGACCAAGCAGTACGTGCAGCGGACACGCGCCGAGACCGAGGCGTACGTGCAGTCCTCCCGCACCCAGGTGCAGCAGGAGCTCAGCCACTGGCGCAGCAGCGTCGAGCAGGAGATCAACCAGCGCAACGCCGCGGCGGAGCGGGAGCTGGCGGAGCTGCGTACCGCGGCCGAGCACGAGGTCTCCCAGCGCAAGACCGCAGCCGCGCAGGAGCTGAGTCAGCTCCGCGCCGACGCGGAGAAGCAGCTTGCGGACCAGCGCGCCGACGCCGAGCGTCAGCTGAACGAGGCCCGGCGCACGGCCGACAAGCAGGCCGCCGAGGCGCACCAGCGACTCACCGCGGTCCAGCAGGAGGTCACCGCCACGCAGAAGCAGCTCAACGCGCTGCGCGAGGAGATCTCCACCACCGAGTCCGCGCTGGCCGAGCTGCGCGAGCAGTCGCTCACCTCGCAGCAGGAGTCGGACAAGGTCGCCCAGAAGCTGAGCACGGTGCAGAAGCAGCTGGCGACGGAGACGAAGCGGCTGTCGGACGCACAACGTTCCGCCGAGGCGGCCGAGCGGCACGCGTCGGACGTGCGCCGTCAGGTGCAGCGCGAGGCGAAGCGGGTCGCGGAGCTGGCGGCCGCGGCGGTGCTCGCGGCGGCCGCGGGCCCGGAGGACCGGGACTACGACACGGCGGACGCGCCGACGCCGGCTGCTGCCGAGGCTCCTGCCGTTTCCAAGGAGGCGGTTGGTTCCGGACGCTCGGCCGATGCTGACAGCGCGGCCGTTTCCGAGAGCGCGGCCGCTGCTGACAGTGCGGCTGTGTCCGCAAGCTCGGCCGCTGCCGACGGTGCGGCCGTTTCTGAGAGCTCGGCTGCTGGTAACTCGGCCACGCCGGGCCGGCCTGCGGCTGCCAACAGCGCGGCTGGCTCCAACAGCACGGCTGGCTCCAAGAGCGCGGTCGCGGCTGGCAGCCCGGCTGCTTCTGGCCCGGCGGCTACTGGCGGCTCCGCCGCTACGGGTAGCTCCGCTGGTGCGGGCGGCTCCGCTGGTGCGGGCGGCTCCGCTGATGCGGGCGGCTCCGCCGGTGCGGGCGGCTCCGCTGATGCGGGTAGCACGGCCGGTGCGGGCAGCCAGGCAGGCGCTGGCAGCTCGGCGGCCGGCAACGGCCAGTCCGCGGCCGGCAGCCCGGCGGTGCCGGACGCCGCGAAGTCTCCCGACGAGACGCAGGTCGTGTCCGCGGTGGACATGGCGGCAGCCGCGGCCGCTGCCAGGGAGGCGAATTCCGGCTCGGGGGCCCAGACGCCTGTCGTCACGAAGCCGTCGCCCGACCGGAGCGAGGCCCCCGCGGCCGACGCCACCCAGGTGATGTCCACGGTGAAGCCGGCGTCCGGGAAGAACGAGTCGGACGCCACCCAGGTGATCACTCCGGAAACGCTCGAGGCCGCGCGCAAGGCGCAGAGCGCGATGCCGCAGCAGCCGGACGGCCCGCCCTCGTCGCTGAGCAACGCGACCGGCACGCCGACCGCGGTCATGCCGACCGTGCCGGCGCGGGCCACCGCGCCGGACGCACGTGACGGCAAGGCGGCCGAGGAGCTCAAGACCGTCTGACGGATCCGGGATCTCGACACGGGAGGGGCGGCCGGTCACGGCCGCCCCTCCGCCGTCTGGCACGGCGGGATCGCGGCGGATACGCTGCGCGCTGGAGGTGCGCAGGTGAGCGAGAAGACCGAGGTCCCGCAGCCCCGCGGCGAGGCTCAGACCGAGGCCACGGAGGCGCAATCCGCGTCCGGGCAGGCGCAATCCACGGCCGGGCAGCCGGCGCTGGTCGAGGCCGGCGAGGCCCGTTTCGACGCTGACCAGGCAGTGCGCCCCACGGCCGGAGAGCCGACGCGGGCCGAGCCAGACCAGGCGCAAGCCGCGCCAGACCAGGCGCAAGCCGAGGCCGTTGAAGCAGACAAGGCACAGGCCGGGGCCGTCGAGACCGGGGCGGCCGCGTCGGTCCACGTGATGAACCGGGCCGATGCGCTCGCCGCGTTCGGTGCGAAGAAGTTCGGTCAGCCTGGCCGGCCGCTGCGCCGCAACCCGTTCCTGACCGCGTTCCTCGGCGGGCTCGGGCTCGCGCTGGCATATGCGCTGTTCCTCGGCATCCGCAACGCCTCGTCCGTGCTTGTGCTCATCTTCATCGCGCTGTTCCTCGCGGTCGGCCTGCATCCCGCAGTGGTCGCGTTGCAGCGCTGGCGCGTACCACGCGGTCTGGCCGTGACGCTTGTCGTGCTCGGTGTGGTCGGCCTGATCGGCGGCGGCATCACCGCGCTCGTCCCGCCGGTCGTCACCCAGGTCGGCGGCTTCGTCGAGCAGCTGCCCTCCTATGTGGAGGCATTGCAGCGCAGTCGCACGCTGCGCGAGCTGATCCAGCAGTACGACCTGGTGGAGAAGGCGCAGACGCTTGTCAGCACGGAGAACGCGTCCCGGGTCTTCGGCGGCGTGTTCGGCGGCGCCCGCCTGGTCTTCGGCACGGTCTTCAACGTGCTGACCGTGCTGATCCTGACCATCTACTTCCTGGCCGGCTTCGAGCGGCTGAAGCGGGCCGGCTACCTGCTGGTCCCGGCCTCCCGCCGCGAGCGCGTCCAGCTGATCGGCGACGAGATCCTGGCCAAGGTCGGCGCGTACCTGGTCGGCGCGCTCGGCGTCGCGCTGCTCTGCGGCGTGGCCACGTTCGTCTTCGCGCTCACGGTCGACCTGCCCTACCCGTTCGCGCTGGCCATCGTGGTGGCCATCTTTGACCTGATCCCGCAGATCGGCGCGACACTCGGCGCGGTCGTGGTGAGCCTGGTCGGCTTCGCCACCTCGCTGCCGGTCGGCATCGCCTGCGTCGTCTTCTTCATCCTCTACCAGCAGATCGAGAACTACCTGATCTACCCGAAGGTGATGCGCCGCTCGGTCGAGGTCAGCGACGTGGCCGCGATCGTCGCCGCGCTGCTCGGCGTCTCGCTCTTCGGCGTGATCGGCGCACTGGTCGCGATTCCCGCGGTCGCCGCCGTGCAGATCATCATCCGCGAGGTCGTCATCCCCCGCCAGGCCGCCCGCTAGCCGCTCGGAGCCGGTTCCGCCGCTGAGCCCGCTGACCAACGGCGGAACCTGCTCCGAGCGACGAGCGGAGCGCCAGCGGAGCGGGCGGAGCGCCAGCGGAGCGGGCGGAGCGCCAGCGGAGCGGGCGGAGCGCCAGCGGAGCGGGCGGAGCGCCAGCGGAGCGGGCGGAGCGCCAGCGGA
>NZ_JBITDX010000027.1:0-33687 GCF_044454585.1 Catenuloplanes sp. NPDC051500 | reverse complement strand
GGAGCGCGACGCGAGGTTTGCCCGCCTTAGCGACCCTCTTGCCCCTTCGCGCCTGGCCGTCCGGGCCTGATGATCGAAAGGCTGGTACCGAATTCGAGAGTGTCGCGGGTTGTTCCGGCTGGTCGGCTGGCTTGCGGGGCGCGGAGCGGCGCGGCCATCGCTTCAGTGGCGGCCGGGCGGGGCGGTTGCGGGCCGGGTGGCCGCAAGGACAGGCAGCGACGCCAAGACTCCCACGGGAGACCGGCCCCCAGAGCGGCTTCCGGCCGGCAGTCGCAAGGACGCCGAGACTCCCACAGGAGACCGGCCCCCAGGACGGCTGCCGACCGGGCAGCCGCAAGGACAAGCAGCGACGCCAGGAGTTCCGCAGGCGCGCGGGCCGGTCGCGGCACTTCGGCAAGCGTCCGGGCGGCATCGAGGCGGAATACCTCATGTCCGACATGGCATGTCATGGCTCACGCTCACCGCCCGCCCTTGCTGAGCTTTTGAAGTCAAGGGCTGCCGCCGGGCGCTACGCGCCCGAAATTTCGGCATTTATTGACCGGGGGCTGTCCGCGCTCCGCCCCCTGAAAGATCAGTAAGGCCACATCAAGATCCTTGCGGTCCTGGTGGCCCTTATTAGGGCCTGATAAGGGCCACCAGAGTCGCAAGGATCTTGCACCCCACCCCCGGGTGCGGCACTCTCCGCGATCCAGCTACCGGAGGAAGGGCGAAAGCCTCATAGCGGACGGGAGCCCGGTCCGGCGAGGGCCAGGGGCGGGCTTGCGCTGGGTGGTGTTGGCTGCGGTTGCGGTGGTGCCGGCCCAGCCGATGATCTGCTCCCCGTGGGGCGGGTCGACGGCAGACGGGGGAGCCAGGCGGTCACTTTTGTGTGCTCCGCACACCGCGCGGCAGGTCAAAAGAGCGCGGGCGCGCCCATGGCCAAGGGGGCTACCCGCGGCCAGCGCGCTCCCGCAGCTTGATCGGGCATCGCAATAGGCAGACGCTCGGTGAGTGCCGCGAACGATAGGTCAACTCCGCTTGTTGACCTATCGTTTGCGGCACTCACCGAGCGGTTACTGGCGCCAGCATCGAGCGGCCGTGTGAAGCGGCTCCGCTTGGGCGCCTTATACCGATATTTCGCCACACGCCACACGCCACACGCCGCACGCCACCGCGCCACACGCCACCGCGCCATACGCCACCGCGCCATACGCCACCGCACCACGCGCCACCGCGCCACGCGCTGCGGGCCACGCACCACGCGTTGCACGCCGCATGCCGCACGCTGGCCGGCTTGCCGTCGCGGGCGGGGCGGGGGCGGCTCCGGGCGGAAGCAGATCATCGGCGGAGTGATCGACGCGGCATTCGACCGGGGCGGGATTCGCTGCGAGGGCGGGTTTTCGCGGGGCTCAGGAGAGGGTGAGGGTGAGCTTTGCGGTGTGGAAGGCCTCGGCATAGCGGGAGCGGCATTCCATGCCGCGGAGGCGGGCGAGGCCGAGGAAGACCTCGTCGTCCCACCAGTCGCGCCCGGCCTGGGACGGGAAGTGCGTGTGCAGCAACTCCACCTTCCGGCGCGCGACCGCGTCCGGCATGGGGAGGTAGACGGAGGGACGCCCGAGGTCGCCGTCCCACTTGGGGATCTCGTAGTTGAGGACGAGCGCGTCCCGGAACGCGGTCGGCGCCAGCGTGCCGAGCGCGCGGTGGTCCTGGTGGGCGTCGCCGGACCAGGGTGCGAGGACCAGGTCGGGCCGGACCTCACGAGCGGCGGACTCGACCTGCTCCTTGACCGCGTCCCAGTGCGCGGGCAGACGGCCGTCCGGCAGCGCGCCCAGGTCGAAGGTGATCGCTGCGCCGGGCAGGAACGCGGCGGCCGCGGCGCGGGCCTCGGCCTGGCGTGCGGGCGCGCCGGTGGCCAGCACGTAGCGGACCCGCAGGCCGGGATTTGCGGCGGCGAGTTGCAGGAGCAGGCCGCCGGCCGCGATCTCCAGGTCGTCCGGGTGCGCGCCCAGGGCGACAAGCGAGGTGATCCCGGTCAGCGAGAGCGGGCGCATCAGGCGACGAGCGACGACGCGCGGGTGTGCTGGGCCGGCACGATGAGCTTGCGGCCGCCGTTGCGGTTGTCGTCCCAGACCATCCAGGGGCAGTCGCCGCGGGCGAACATCTCCTCAAGTTCGGCGCGGTCCTTGAACGTGTCCGCCGCGCGCCAGAAGCCGTCGTACCGCTGGGCCTGGAGCTTGCCGACCGGGATGAGGCGGTCGAACGCGTGCGGGACCATGTCCTCGCCCTCGTGCAGGAACTCGAAGATGTCCGGCTTCATCACGAAGAATCCGCCGTTCTCGTACTGCATCAGGTCGCGGACCTCGCGGACGCGGGTGACCAGGCCGTTGTCGCCCATCTCGACCACGTGGTGGGTGGAGACCGGCGGGACCGCGAGCATGCTGGCGACCGCGCCGCTGTCCCGGAACGACGCCACCGACGCGTTCAGGTCCGAGGCGGTTAGCGTGTCCGCGTAGTTGGCAAGGAAGATCTCCTCGTCCTGGACGTGCTCGCGCACCTTCATCAGCCGCTCGCCGATCGTGGCGCGCAGGCCGGTGTCGATGAACGTGATGTTCCAGTCGCTGATGTCCGTGGAGAACATCTGGATGTCCCGGCCGCCTGCGGTGAGCGTGAAGTCGTTGGAGATCGTCTCGTCGTACCGCAGGAAGTAGTCCTTGACCGCGGCCGCGCCGTAGCCGAGGCAGAGGATGAAGTCCTTGTGGCCGAAGTGGGCGTAGTACCGCATCACGTGCCAGAGCAGGGGGCGGTCACCGATCAGCTGCATCGGCTTGGGGGCGGAGCCGGCGCCTTCCCGCATGCGCATGCCGAAACCACCACAGAAGAGGACGACCTTCACGCTGTGCTGCCTTTCTTCTTGCTAGGGGGCTTCAGACCACGTCGAGATGCGGGATCGGGAAGACCAGACGGCCACCCCATTCGCGCACGTACGACAGCTGCTCGCCGATCTCCGTGCGCAGGTTCCACGGCAGCACGAGCACGTAATCGGGCTTGTCGACAGCGATGCGTTCCGGCGCGAGGATCGGGATGTGCGTGCCGGGCAGGAACATCCCCTGCTTGTGCGGGTTCCGGTCGACCGTGTACGCGACCAGGTCCTGCCGGATCCCGCAGTGGTTGAGCAGCGTGTTGCCCTTGCCGGGTGCGCCGTACCCGACCACGGTCTTGCCTTCGGCCCGCGCCGTGTGCAGGAAGTCGACAAGTTCGCGCTTGATCTGGAAGACCGCCTCGGCGAAGCCCTTGTGCCCCTCGACCGTGTGCAGCCCGGCCTCGGCTTCGGCCTCGAGCACGGACTTGACGTTCACCGAAGGCGAGCCCGAGTGACGCGCGTGCACCCGCAGTGAGCCGCCGTGGCTGGACAGCTCCTCCACGTCGACCACGGTCAGGCCGGCGGTGGCGAGCGCGCGCTGGGCGGTCAGCAGCGTCAGGTAGTGGTAGTGCTCGTGGTAGATCGTGTCGTACTGGTTGCGTTCGATCAGCCGCAGCAGGTGCGGGAACTCGAGCGTGACCAGGCCGTCCGGCTTGACGAGCGCGGCCAGCCCGGCGCTGAACCCGACCAGGTCGGGGATGTGCGCGTAGACGTTGTTGCCGGCGACCAGGTCCGCCCGGCCGTATTGCCCGGCCAGTGCCGAACCGGTCTCCGCGCCGAGGAACTCCGATTCGGTGCGGATTCCCTTGCCGCGCGCGACCTCGGCGATGTTCGCGGCCGGTTCGACGCCGAGCACCGGGATGCCTGCGGCGACGAAGTGCTGGAGCAGGTAGCCGTCGTTGCTGGCCACCTCGGTGACCAGGCTCTCACCTGTGAGGCCGAGCTGGGCGGTCATCGTCTCCGCGTACCGGCGGGCGTGCTCGACCCAGGAGGTGGAGTACGACGAGAAATACGCATAGTCACTGAAGATGTTCTCACCCGGGACGTACGCCGGGAGTTGCACGAGAAGGCATTCCGTGCAGATCCGCACGTGCAGCGGGTAAAAGGACTCCCGTGCGTCGATCTGGTCGGCACGGAGGAAACTCTCACAGAGTGGCGACATGCCGAGGTCGACAAACGTCTCGGTCAACGTGTTTCCACACAGCCGGCACGGGATTGTGTCCATAACTCCCACCTTGATCACGGCCAGGACCCGGCAACGGTAATGAGCCGTACCAGCCCACCGGAACCCGAAGTAAGAAATCCGTCACTCAGGCCTGTGACCTGCAGTGTTCGGTGGCAAGTGTGCCATGTGGCGGTTCCCGTCAACGGAGAAGATCACCGAATAATCACCGGACTGCCGCAAAGTCTTTTTTGGTGCAATTGTCGAGGGTTGCCAAAGTCCGGGAGTCGCGGTCAAACTCCATTAGCAAGCGCTGAGGCAGCAAGGATGCACAGCCCGTGCGCATAAGGGTTCGGGGATTTAAATATGTGTGCGATCCCCGGCTGATCGCATCCTCGCCCGCCACGAGAGGACCCCATGGATTTCGCGGATGTCGCCAAGCTGCTCTGGCGACGCTGGTACCTGACCGCGCCACTGCTGCTGCTCACGGTGGCCGCCATGGTCTGGATGGCGCTCGTGGTGAAGCCGGACTACAAGGCGGTCGGCAACGTGACGCTGCTGCCGCCGCGGCAGACCACCCAGGCGGCGATCGGCACCATCCAGGAGGTCAACCCCTGGGAGCCGGCCGCGCTGGCCGAGGCGACGCTGATTCGGCTGCAGAGTAAGGCGCTCGCCGACTCGCTCGACGCGGACGGCTACCGGGGCCAGTGGACAGTCACCACGCTCGACACGGACGCGCCGATCATCTCGATCGAGGTGGTCTCGCCGACCGAGGCGCAGGCCCGCGCCGCGCTCGGTGCGCTTGTCGCGGTCGTGCAGGAGGAGGTCTCCACGAAGCAGGAGGCCTACAAGCTGAGTGACGGCGAAAAGATCACCACCCTGCCGCTTGAGAAGGCGGACAGCGTGGAGAAGGTCACCACCAAGCTCAAGCGCGCGCTCGTGGTCGTGTTCGGCGTCGGCCTGATCCTGACGATCGGCGTGGCGGTGCTTGTCGACGCGGTGCTGCGCCGCCGGGCCCGCCGCCAGGTCGAGGTCTCCTCGGGCGCGATCCCCGCGCCGGTGCCGGTGGTGGTCCTCCCGCCGCGGGCGGCCATGCCGGTCATGCCGGGCCAGGGCGACCTGTCGAGCACCCAGCGGATCGCGCCGATCCTGGCCGGCCCAGCGCTGCCGGTGAAGCCGAGGCAGACCGCGCCGGAGCCCGCGAAGAAGACCGGCGGCGCGGTCTACGGACAGCGCCGGCCGGCCGAGGACGCGCCCACCACCGGTGGCATCCGCCCGGACTTCAGCACGACGCAGAACGGAAGCAACGGGAACGGCGCCCCCTACGTTCCGCCGAAGCCGGCCCAGAAGCAGGGCCAGAAGCCGGCCACGCCGATGCCCTCCGTGCAGATCCAGCTCACAGCAAAGCAGGCCGCAGACAAGAAGCAGGCCGCCGACAAGAAGCAGGCCGCGGAGAAGAAGCAGGCGGAACCGAAGGACGCCACGCCCGCGGAGGCCGCGCGCCCGATGCCGGACGACGCGACGATCGTGCTCCCGCTGTCGAACGCGGGCTGGGCGAAGCCGTCGTCCGAGCCCACCGAGGCCACGAAGCCTTGACCAGCCCGGCGACCACGCTGCACCACCCGGTCGACCTCGAGCCGTCGCTCCTCGAGGACGTCGGCACGGTCGGCTCGACGTACTCCACGCGCGGCCGCCGGCACCTGCTTGACGGCGCCGCGCTGCTCAGCCTGCTCGTCATGCTCAACCTGCTGCTGCCACAGGATCTGGTGGTCGCGCAGCTGAGCTCGCTGGGCCGGCCCGCACTCCTGCTCGGCCTGGTGTTCTTCTTCGGCTGGCTGGTGTCGAAGCTGCACCCGCGGCTGGCGTTGCGCGGCCCGCAGCCGATTCGGTGGGCCGCGATGGGCTACCTCGCGACTGTGCTCTCCGCGTACGCGGCCGGCTACCTGCGCGGCCTGCCCTCGCTCGAGGCGAACGCGGCGGACCGGGCGGTCATCGGCACGATCTGCTTCCTCGGCGTGCTGCTTGTCTGCGCGGACGGCATCTCCAACCGCGACCGGCTGGACAGCCTGCTGAAGATCTCGGTCTGGTGCGGAATGATCATGGCGGCGATCGGCCTGCTCCAGGCGGGTCTCGCGGTCGACGTCACGAAGTACATCAAGGTACCGGGCCTCTCCCTGCACCACGGCGAGGAGCTGGGCTTCATGTCCCGCGGCGACGGCTTCTTCCGGGTCGCAAGCACGGCCCAGCACTACATCGAGTTCAGCACCGTGATGGCGATCCTGCTGCCGTTCGCAGTGCACTACGCGATGTTCGGCACGAAGAAGACGGTCCGGCAGTGGGCGATCGTGGCCGGCGTGCTGATGGGCGCGGCGATCCCGATGACGCTCTCCCGCACCGGCATCGTGGCGCTCGTCGTCGGCGCGCTGGCGATGATGCCGGCCTGGAGCTGGCGGGTGCGGATCAACCTGGCCGGGCTGGGCGTGCTGCTGGGCGGCGCGCTGATGGCGGTCAAGCCGGGTCTGATGGGCACGATCCTGTCGATGTTCACCGGCGCGGCGGACGACCCGAGCATCACCGGGCGTACCGACGACTATGCGGTGATCTTCGCGTACTTCGCGGAGCGGCCGCTCTTCGGCCGGGGGCCGGGCACGTTCATCCCGACGATCTACTTCTTCGTCGACAACGAGTGGCTCCAGCACCTGGTCACCATGGGGGTGCTCGGCGTGGCCGGGCTGGCGGCGATGCACCTGACCGCGATGACGCTCGGCGTGCTGGCGTACCGGCGGGCCACCCGGCGCGAGGACAAGCACCTGGCCGCGTGCCTGATCGCGGTGCAGCTGATCGCGGTCACGGTGGCGGCCACGTTCGACTCGATGGGTTTCACCACGTACAGCACGATGCTCGCGCTGTTGACAGGTGCGACAGGCGCGGTGTGGCGGCTCACCCACCCGGCCCGAATGGTCCGAAGCTCCGCCCCGCGCCTGACGAACGACTGATTGTCTACTCAACCTTGAGTCAGACGATCAAGACCGCCAGTGCCATGAGGGTACGGCGTTTCCGCAGCTAGCGTGGGCAGTGAAAGCTTCTCGCAGCAGAACAGGGAGATCAGCATGCGCGTCCTCGTCACCGGCCACGAGGGTTACCTGGGCAGCGTGCTCGTCCCCCGGCTGCTCGACGCCGGGCACGAGGTCGTCGGCCTGGACGTCGGCCTGTTCGCGGACTGCGTGGTCGGCCCGGCCCCGGCCGAGGTCCCGACCATCCGCACCGACCTGCGCGACGTCACCGCGGACCAGCTGCGCGACGCACGTGTCGAGGCGGTCGTGCACCTGGCGGCGATCTGCAACGACCCGATCGGGAACCTGAACCCGCAGCTCACCTACGAGGTCAATCACCGGTCGACGCTGCGCCTGGCGCGCGCGGCCAAGGAGGCGGGCGCGAACCGGTTCCTGTTCTCCTCGTCGTGCAGCCTCTACGGCAAGGGCGCGGACGACTCGCCGCTCGACGAGACCGCGGGCTTCAACCCGGTCACGCCGTACGGCGAGTCGAAGATCCTCTCCGAGCAGGGCCTGCTGGAGCTGGCCGCCGACGACTTCTCGCCCACCTTCCTGCGTAACGCCACCGCCTACGGCTTCTCCCCGAGGCTGCGCGGCGACCTGGTCGTCAACGACCTGGTCGGGCACGCGCTGCACACCGGCGAGGTGCGCCTGCAGAGCGACGGCACCGCGTGGCGCCCGCTCGTGCACGCGGACGACATCGCGCACGCGTTCGAGGCGCTGCTCTCCGTCGACCGCACGCGGATCCACACCAAGGCCTACAACATCGGCCGTACAACCGAGAACTACCTGATCCGCGACGTGGCGAACCTGGTCCAGGAGCTGGTCGGCGGCACCGTCACGTTCGCCGAGGGGGCCGGCACCGACCTGCGCAACTACCGGGTCACCTGCGACCTGATCGCCGCGGAGGTGCCGGAGTTCCAGCCGCAGTGGACCGTGGCCAAGGGCATCGAGCAGCTCGTCGAGGCGTACAAGCGGACGGGTTTGACCCTTGAGGACCTGATGGGCGAGCGGCACCAGCGGCTGAAGCACATCAACGCGCTCACCGCGGCCGGGAAGCTCGACGGCGAGCTGCGCTGGACTACCGCGTGAGCCGGCGCTGCGATGCCTGCGGCGTTGGTGAGCCGGCGGTCTTCGCGGACCTGGGCGAGATCCCGGTGCTCTGCGGCGTGCACTGGGCGGACCGGGACGAGGCCGCGGCCAGCCCGGTCGGCCAGATGACGCTCGCCGTCTGCGACGAGTGCGGCTATGTGCGGAACGTCGCCTTCGACCCGGACGTCATGGTCTACGACACGACGATGGACACGAACCTGCACCACTCCCCCGCATTCGCCGCGTTCTCCGCCGAGCTTGTCGAGCGGCTGTCCCAGCGGTACGCGCTGCGTGGCAAGCGGGTGGTCGACATCGGCTGCGGGCAGGGCGAGTTCCTGCGCGAGCTGTGCCACGTCGGCGGCGCGACCGGGCACGGCTTCGACGCGATGTACGCGGGCGCGGAAGGCCCGGACCCGTCCGGCGCGGTGTTCCACAGCGGCTACGCCCCGCGTGGGAGCACGCTGCCGGAGTTCGACCTGTTCACCACCCGGCACTGGTTCGAGCACATCGACGACCCGTACGACTTCCTCGTCGATCTGCGCGCGCGGGCCGGCGACCGGGAGGTGCACGGGTACATCGAGGTGCCGGACGCGGGCTACGACCTGTCCACGGCCGGGTGGGAGGTCATCTACCCGCACGTGTCCTACTTCGACGCCTATGCGCTGACCGCGATCGTGGAGCGGGCCGGCTGGACCGTCGAGGACTCCGGCACGTTCTTCCACGGCATGTTTCGCTTCATCGAGGTATCTACCCGTAAGTCCGATAAATCGGCAAAAAGTGAGGCGGACCGGACCCGAACCCTCGCGGCGGTAAAGGGTTTCGCGAAGCGCCACCACGACGAGCGGGACCGCTGGGAGCAGCGCATCGCCCAGCTCGTCGCGGAGGGTGCAAATCCGGTCATGTGGGGCGCCGGTTCCCGCGGCGTGCAGTTCCTGACGCTTGCCGACCGCACCCACCAGCTCGCCGCCGTGGTCGACGTGAACCCGCGCAAGTGGGGCCGCTACCTCCCGGTCACCGCGCACCGGGTGGACGCGCCCGAGCTGCTGAGCGACCTCAAGCCCACGGCCGTCATCATCACCAACCCGGCCTACCGGACCGAGATCGCGGCGCAGCTTGCCGCGCTCGGCGTCGACGCGGAGCTGCTGATCGCATGAGCACCCCCAGGGTCACCCTCGGCGTCACCGCCTACAACGTCGAGCACTACCTCCCGCTCGCCTTCGAGTCCGTGCTGGCCCAGGACTTCACCGACTTCGAGGTGGTGGTCTGCGACAACCAGTCGACGGACCGGACCTGGGAGATCTGCCAGGACTACGCCGCGCGCGATCCCCGGTTCCGGATCCACCGCAACGAGGAGAACCTGGGTGAGGCCGGCAACTTCGCCCGGGTGGTGTCGCTCGCGCGCGGCGAGTACTTCCGGCTCACCGCGCACGACGACCTGATGGCCCCGTCGCTGCTTCGCGAGACCGTCGCCGTGCTCGACAACGATCCCGGCGTGGTGTGCGCGTACCCGCAGACCGTGATCATCGACGCGGACGGCAACCCGGTCAGCGAATGGGACGACCGGCTCGACCTCACCGACCCGAACCCGGTCCGGCGACTTGCCCACTTCGCCAAGCGCTGGTCACTGCTGAACGAGCTGTTCGGCCTGATCCGGACGGACGCGCTCCGCAACACGAAGCTGCTCGGGCAATATCTGTCGAGCGACGCCCGGATCGTGGCCGAGCTGGTGCTGCAGGGGCGCTTCCAGGTCGTACCCGCGCGGCTCTTCTATCGCCGGATGCATCCGGCCATGACGTTCGGCGGCGACCGCACCGACGTGATGGCCCACCACGAGCCCCGCCTCGCCATGAAGGCCCGCAAGGCCGCCCGGCGCGCCCGCCCCGGCGCCGACCACCAGCTGCTCATCGCGGACGTGATGCGGACGTTCCTGGCCACCACCGACCAGTCGCTCGCCACCCGGCTCGGCAGCGCCGCCACGTTCGGTGCGGTAGCGGAGTCCCGGCGGGCCCGGATCCGGCTCGGCCGGCTCCGGCGCCGCGTCACCGGCGGCACGCTCGCCAAACCCCCGTGGGAGAACCCGGACGGCTCGCTGAAGAAGGAGACCCCATGAGGTTCGAGGCATCCCGCGCACTGCGGGAACGTGCGCATGCCATGATTCCCGGCGGCGCGCACACCTACGCCAAGGGCGACGACCAGTACCCGGAGGACGCGCCCGGTTTCATCGCCCGCGGCGCCGGCTGCCACGTCTGGGACGTCGACGGCAACGAGTTCATCGAATACGGCATGGGGCTGCGCGCCGTCACGCTCGGCCACGGCTACGCGCCGGTCGTCGCCGCCGCGGCCGCCGCGCTCCCGCACGGAAGCAACTTCACCCGCCCCGCCGCGATCGAGGTCGAGGCCGCGTCCCAGCTGCTGGCGATGGTCGGCCGGCACGACGGCGCCATGGTCAAGTTCGCCAAGCACGGCTCGGACGCCACCACTGCCGCGGTCAAGCTCGCCCGCGCCCACACCGGCCGTGACCTGGTCGCCATCTGCACCGACCACCCGTTCTTCTCCACCGACGACTGGTTCATCGGCGCCACCGGCATGCCCGGCGGCGTGCCCTCCGCGGTGCGCGCGCTGACCGTCGGCTTCCGCTACAACGACGCCTCAAGCCTGGCCGCCGCCTTCGAGGCTCACCCGGGTGAGATCGCCTGCGTGATGATGGAGGCCGAGACGACCACCGCGCCCGCCCCCGGTTTCCTCGCCGAGGTCCGCCGCCTGTGCGACGCACACGGCGCGCTGCTCGTCATCGACGAGACGCTCACCGGCTTCCGCTGGCACAACAGGGGCGCGCAGGACGTACACGACGTCACAGGCGACCTCGCCGTCTACGGCAAGGCGATGGGCAACGGCTTCGCGATCTCCGCGCTCGTCGGCCGCCCCGACGTGATGGAACTCGGCGGCCTGCGCCACGACCGCGAACGCGTCTTCCTGCTCTCCACCACGCACGGCGCCGAGACCCACGCGCTGGCCGCCGCGCTCGCCGTGATGACCGCCTACCAGCACGAACCGGTGATCGAAACGCTCTACCGCCAGGGCGCCCGCCTCGCCGCCGGCGTCACGTCAGCAGCGCAGCGGCACGGGGTGAGCGACCACTTCGGCGTACTCGGCCGCGACTGCAACCTGATCTACGTCACCAAGGACCCGTCCGGCGAGCGCTCCCAGCCGTACCGCACACTCTTCCTCCAGGAACTCATCGCCGGCGGCATCATCGCCCCGTCCTTCAGCATCTCCTACTCCCACACCGACGCCGACGTGGACCGCACCATCGAGGCAGTCGACGCCGCCCTCGCCGTCTACGCGAAGGCCCTCGACGCCGGCAGCGTCGACGGCCTGCTCCGCGGCCGCCCGGTCGCACCTGTCTTCCGCCGCTTCAACCGATAACCCAAACCCTTCAAGCGGATTTCCCACTCTGTGGGTGGTTGCGGCCCGCGTGCTCCCGCGGGCTCCAGCCCCGCCGTGGTCCCCACAACCACGCGGCTCCCCACCACCGCCCCGTCACACACGGCGCGCTTCGCTCCACTGTGCACCGCCGCCGCCCCGCGGGACAGCGGTCGCCGCCTAACCTCTCGTTACATGAGGTGGGCGCCGCTCTTGCCGCCGATCGCGCGCAGTTCTGCGTGATCACGATCTTGCCTTTGCTTGCCCTGGGGCGGCATCGGCTCTCCGCTGCGACGCCGCATGGCCGGTGTCGGGCCGCCTCCCTGAAGATCAAGAGCGGCATCGAGGCCGGGAATCGCGTCGCTGCCGACTACCCGGGCCGGGCACGAACCTCTGGGCGGAGAAAATCCGCGTGGCCTCCACCGCGGTCACGGCCAGAAAGCGGACCCGCGCAGGAACCCACCGCCGCCAGGGCCAGAAAGCAGACCCGCGCAAGAACCCACCCCGGCCAAGACCAGAAAACAGACCCGCGCGGAAATCCACTGCGCGGTCAAGGCCAGAAAACGGAACTGGGCCGAGCACCGCGAGGGAATGCACTGCCGTCAGGGCCAGAAAACGGGTCTCGGCCGAGCACCGCGAGGGAATGCACTGCCGTCAGGGGCAGAAAGCGGGTGCGGGCCGAGCACCGCGCGGGGAATCCCCCGCCGTCAGGGGCAGAAAGCGGATCTGGCCGAGCCCCGCGAGGGAATGCACCGCGGTCGGGGGCCGAGAAGCGGGCCTAGGCGGAGATAATTCGCGCGGAATCCACTGCAGTCAGGGCCAGGAAGCGGATATGGCGGAGAGTAACCGGGCCTCGGGCGTTGCGCGCCCGATATTTCACCATAAAGAGCGTCGACCCACTATCTCGTCCCGGAGATCATCCGTCGAATGTACATGGGAGTGGTTATACACGCCGGATAACCACTCCCAAGTACATTCGACCGATGACCATTCGACCCACCGGGTCGATCAAGCAACAAAGCGGCCCGATCGGCCGCCACGGAACGTCACCGGACACTTCGATCCTGCCGAGACGCCGCATTGCCTAACGGCGCAATCCCCCGCAGCGCCGGCTACCCCGATGTCACCAAGACGCCGCACCGGCTGACAACGCAAGCCCTTGAAGCGATGGATCCATGTTTGGATGGACCGATTTATCGATATATAACGGTCGGGTGGAGGTCACGTAGCCCCCGCTCGAATCGCCGACGCCGGAGGCAACCCGCCCATCGTCGAGCTTGTCGCCTCCCCCAGCGCCCGTCGCTCTACGGACTTTCCAGGCTTTGGGTATTGCTCGGGCATTTCGCGCCCGAAATTTCGTAATTTAGCGCCTAGCGGCTGCGCTCATTGTGGCTACGACACATTATTGAGCTGTAATTCAAATGCAGGCAGCGTCTGGAAATACCACCCGCGCGGAACGCTTCCCGAATCTTGGGATCAGCCGCCCACCCGACAGGATTGAAGATCCTTGCGTCCCTGGTGGCCCTTATATCGCCTCCATAAGGGCCACCAGCGACGCAAGGATCTTGGGTACAGATAGCGAACACGCACAGCCAACGGCATATCGGGAAATTCGGCCAGCGACTTCTTTTTCATCGATCTGAGGCCGATACAAGGAGAGGGCCCGAGATCAGCCCGATCATCGCGGCACCCGGCGCCGGCGCCCCCGCCGCTGCCGATCCGATACTGGTGCCGCCGCCGTCGCTGGTCCCGTTTTTGATGCCGGTCCGATGCCGTCGCCGTCGCCGCCGCCGTCGCCGCCGATGCCACTGCCGTCGCCGATCCCGGACCCGATCCCGATCCCGATCCCGATGCCGGAACCGGTCCCGATCCCGATCCCGATCCCGGAACCGGAACCGGTCCCGATCCCGGAACCGGTCCCGGTCCGACGTCGGCCCCGCGGCCGCTTGCCGCTGCCGCCGCCGGTCCCGATGCCGGTTTCGGACCCGGACGCGGACCCCATGCCTCGCCCGCCGTTGCCGTTGCCGGTCCCGGTGCGGCGCCGGTGCCGGTCCCGATGCCAGTTCCGGATCCGGACCCGGTCCCGATACCCGCCCCGCCGTTGCCGGTCCCGGTGTCGGCCCCGGGTCCCACTGCCGGCGGCGGTGCTGGCCCCGGCCCCGCTGGCGGTGACGGTGCCGGTGCGAGTGACGGCGGTGACGGCCACGGCGGCGACGGCCACGGCGGCGACGGCCACGACGGCCACGGCCACGACGGCCACGACGGCCACGACGGCGACGGCGGCCCCGGTCCCGCTGGCGGTGACGGTGCCGGTGCCGGTGCGGGTGACGGTGCCAGTGCCAGTGCCGGAGACGGTGACGGTGCCGGAGCCGGAGCCGGAGCCGGAGCCGGAGCCGGAGCCGGAGCCGGAGCTGGAGACAGCAGCGGCGTTTGGGGGCGGGCAGGGGTGTTTGCGCTGGTCATCCGTGGCTGGTGCGACACCGGGTGGGGCTTCGGAGCGGGCTACCGCAGACGGATGTGGCGTGATCAGACTGAGCATCACGATCCTCTGCCTTCGACGCCGGCTCTTGCGGGCGCCCAACCCCAGCCGCACCTAAAAACTGGCACTGACGCGACACTCGCGCACCCGTCCCGGACCGCCACAGCCCTCAACGCACCGCAAATCTCCAGCGGCAAACGCCGCCCTTGCGCATACGGAACCGCAGCCGCCCCGCCCACCGCTGACGCGCCACCTGGCGTGGACGTCCAGCACCACCGCTGACGCGACACCCAGCGTGAACACCCGCCGACACGCATACGCGGCCGAGGGCAGGCCCGGCCGCGTGGGTTGGTTCCGATGAGGCGGGACCGGCTCCGAGCGACGTGCGGAGCGCCAGCGGAGCCCGACGCGAGGTTTGCCCGCGGGAGCGTGCGGGCCGGACCACCGCGGGAGCGGGAAAGGGATCTGGATCTGGATCTGGGGTTTTCAGCGGTGCAGGAGGGATCGCACGAGGCCGCGGGCGCGGCGGTCCAGGCCGATGAGTAGGAGTGAGGCCATGCCGACGGCGGCGCAGCCGGTCAGGATCAGGCCGAGGAAGACGTTCGTGTCGGTCAGCAGCGATTCCACGAGGAGGCCGACGCCGAGCGCGGCCAGGCCGGCCAGGAACGGGGGCAGCGATGGGAGCAGTACGGTGCGGGCCTTGAGGTGAAGCACGCGGTAGAGCGCGACCCACACATAGATCAGGGTCATTGTGCCTTGGACGGCCAGTACGGTCCAGGCGATCGCCAGGACCTGGGTGGTGACCGGGGCGTCGCGCATCCACAGGCCGACTGTGACGATCGAGACGGCGGCTGCGGCGGCCTCGACCCAGCCGATCACGGCGCCGACGCCGGGGCGGCCGGCGGCCTGGACGGCGGGGGTGAGGATGTTGCCGACCATGGTGATCGCGCCGGCCGCACAGAGCACGCGGAGCGCGCCCGCGGCCGGGGACCATTCGTCGCCGATCAGCCGTAGCAGCGGGCCGGCGGTGGCGGCGAGGATGCCCAGGCCGGGATACATGATTGTGGCGGCGGCGTGCAGGAACTGGCCGAGGCGGCGGCCGAACGCGTCCCGGTCGGAGGTGAGGCGGGAGAGGTCGGCGAGGGAGACCTGGCCGATGCCGCCGGCGGCGACGCTGTTGACCATTTCGACGATGCGGACGGCGAAGCGGTAGAGGCCGATGGCGGCGGGGCCGAAGAACGCGCCCATCACCAGCGCGTCGATCCGGCTGGAGACGAAGAACGCGGTGACCTCGGAGAGCGAGTGAAGCGAGAATCGGCGCAGGTCGCGAAGTGCCGGGCCGATGCCGCCGCGTCGCGGGCGCCAGTCGGTGACGGTCCAGACGACGGCGACGGTGAGTGCGGACATGGTGAGCTGCTGGATGGCGTACGCCCAGACGCCCAGCCCGGCCACGGCCGCGGAGACGCCGAGCACGCCGCTGATCAGGCCGACAGTGAGGACGCGGAGCGAGATGCGCTTCATGTCCATCCGGCGGCGGAGGATCGCGTCCGGGATGACGCCGAGCGCGTTGAGCACGATGACAGGTGCGAGGGCCCAGCTGACGTACGCCAGCTGGGGTGTGCCGTTCCAGAGCGCCCAGAGCGGGGCGAGCCCGGCGAAGGCCAGTGCGAAGAGCATGGCCAGCCCGAGTGTGCTCCAGAACGCGGCGTCGAAGTGCCGGTCGGTGACGTCCTCACGTTGCACGACTGCCTGTGCGGGGCCGTGCTGCATCAGCATCTGCGCGAACGTGACCCAGACCAACGCCAGCGCCATCACGCCGAACTCGGCGGGCGGCACGAACGCGGCCATCACGAAGGTGACGACGCCGGTGACCGCGAAGTTGCCGCCGGTGAGGACGTAGGACCAGACGACCGCGCTGCGGACGGTCCGGCTGCTGTGCGGGACCTGTGTTTCACTCAATTTCCACGGCTCCCAGCAGCGCGAACGTTCAATCTGATGGTAGGGCTCACCAGACCGGTTTGCCGTCGGCCTCGTAGACGTTGCTCGACTCCCAGATGATGCCCTTGGAATCCGCCCGGGAGACGCCGCCGTAACTGTGCCTGGGCCCGAACACGTTGTTCCGGAAGAGCACGTTGCTGATGTCCGGATCGTTCCGGATGTTGATCGTGTAGCCGCCGCCGTTGAACCAGTTGTCCTCGACCAGGATGTTCTCGAGCGGCTCGAACTCGGCGCCGACCTGGAACGCCGCGTTGAACGAGACGCCCGCCTCCGTGCTTGTCGCGTCGAAGACGTTGTTGCGGATCGTGGAGTTGGATCCGCCGTTTGACTGCATCAGGTCCTGGTGCGCCTCGTCCGAGTTCGCGGACCGCATTCCGTGGAACCAGCTGTCCTCGATGATGACGTTGCTGCCGACCCGCGGGCCTTCCTGGATGTTGTGCACGTTCACCCGGAGCAGCGTGAAGTTCCAGTAGCCGGCCACGAAGCCGGTGTTCGCGCCGTCGATCTCGCTGTCCTCGATCGTCAGGTTCGCGGTCTTCTGCTCGATCTTGATCATGATGTCGCCGCAGGTCAGCTTCGATCGCTTGATCACCACGTCGCGCGCGCGGATGTCCAGGCAACCGTCGATCTGCTTGCCGTCGATCACGGTGCCGGCAGTGGTGATCCGCAGCGGCCCGGTGTATTTCGCAAGCGTCACGCCGTCCGGTACGCCGGTGTTGCCCTCGCCGGGCCGGGAAACGACCGGCACGGGTACGGGGGCGGGCGCCGGCGAGGCCAGGCTGGACGCGGTCGGCGGCACTGTGGATTCCGGGGACGCGCCGAGCCCGCCCGCGCCGCCCGGCTCGGTGGCCCGGGGGGAACTCGCAGACCCGGACGGCGGGATCGGCGACTCCAGCCGGTACTCGTCACCTGACGCGCCGGAATCCCCGAGGAACCGGCCGCCGAACGCCACCCCGGCCACGCCCAGCAGCACCACCACGACGATCACGACGATCACGGCGCGGCGGCTGAGACGTCGCTTGTGCGCCTCCGTCACCGTGCAGCGCCGCCCGCATCGGCAAACGACGCCGCCGGGACCGGGACCAGCTCACCCCAGACCGACAGGTACGCGCTCGCCTGGTGCTCCCACGCAAGCCGGCTGTGGAAGCGCTGCAGCCCGATCTCCCGCATGCGCGCCAGCGCGTCCGGGTCGTCAAGAAGCGAGTCGAGCGCCGTCGCGAACGCCTCCGGCGCGGCCGTCGGCGTGTAGACCGCGGCCCCCTCGGCCGTGCGTCGCGTCTCCAGCAGGTCGGCCGCCACCACCGGCAGGCCGCGGGCCAGGTACTCCACGGTCTTCGCCATGGTCGAGACGTTTGACAGCGGGTCCGGCTGGTCCGGCTGGATGCCGATCGTGCCGGACGCGAGCAGCGCGTCCACCTCGTCGCCGCCGAGCCAGCCGGCGAAGTAGACCACGTCGTCAAGGCCCAGGTCGGTGGCGAGCGCGCGCAGCTCGGGCAGGCTGTCACCGTCGCCGGCGATCACCATCTCCCAGTCGTCGCGGCCTCGTGACTCGGCCAGGCGCGCGGCGGCAAGCACCGCGGCCCGCACGTTGTCCTGCGGGTTGATCACGCCGAGGTAGACGATCCGCTTCCGCCCGCCCGCCGACGGCGTGGGCGCGTGGGTGATCTCGCTGCTGGCCGGGCCGTTGCGGACCACTGTGACCCGCGCCGGGTCCTGCCCGCCACGGCCGACCGCGATCTCCCGGTACGACTCGTTCGTCGACAGCACCCAGGACGCGGACCTCATCGACAGCTGCTCGAACACGGTCAGGATCCGAAGCACCACCGGGTTCGGCGTGGCCGTCTTGGCCCGGTACAGCTCGGGGCTGAGGTCGTGGTGGTCGAAGACGAACGGCTTGCCCATCAGGCGCATCAGCAGCGCCAGCGGCCAGAACACGTCCGGCGGGTTGCAGGCCTGGGCCGCGTCGACGCGCTGGGTGAGCAGCAGCCGAAGCAGGTGCCAGGCGACGCACAGGAACGACCAGGCGAACTCGCCGGCGAAGCTGAGCACGCCGGAGCCGGCGAACGGCTGCGTGAACGAGCGGATCGCGGTGTCCCGCGTGCCGGGCAGGTGGCTCAGGGCCTGCGGTCCTCGTGGGCAGATGACCGTGACCCGGTAACCGGCCGATTCCAGCGCCAGACATTCGCGGATCACCCGGCGATCCCGTTCCACGGGCAGATTCACCACGATGATCGCGACGTGCGGCCGCCGATCCCTGGCCACGAAAACCACTCCCCACGAACGGTTGAAGTCGAGGCCGCTCACACTGATCAAAGTTGTCGGCCGTCACGCCACAATGGCCGCCTGGCCTGCGGGTTTACAAGGTCACTTGAGTCAAACAGCGTGTCGGCTAGGCGACATGCGGCGTCGGCGAAGACGATAAATCGGAAATGCCGCACCGGACGGGTACGTTTCGCAACGTTGAGCTTCTTGCCATTTCGAGTCGATCGCGGAAACACTCGGCAGGCGCATTCGCGTTGCCACGAAAGGAAATATCCGAGTGATCAGCGTGGTGGTTCCCGCCCATGACGAGGCGGCAGTGCTCGACAGGTGCCTCGACCGCGTGTCCGGCCCCGGAATCCAGGTGGTTGTGGTGCCGAACGGCTGCACCGACGACACGGCCGGGGTCGCGTACCGCCGCGGTGACGTCGACGTGGTGGAGCTGCGCGAGGGCTCGAAGACCGCGGCGCTCAACGCGGGCGACCGCGTGGCCACCGGCTTCCCGCGCCTCTATGTGGACGGTGACGTGGAGCTGTCACCAGGTGCGGTGCACCGCCTCGCGGAGGCACTACGGGCCACCGGCGCGCTTGTCGCGGTCCCGCGCCGGGAGCTGGACCTGGCCGGCCGCCCGCTGCTGGTCAAGGCGTACTTCGCGATCCACAACCGGCTGCCCGCGATCCGTACCGGCCTGTTCGGCCGCGGCGTGATCGCACTCTCCGCCACCGGACGGTCACGGTTCGGCGAGTTCCCGTCGGTCATGGCGGACGACCTGTTCCTAGACTCGCTCTACGGCGCGGACGAGCGGGTGGTCGTCGACGAGGTCGCCTCTCTGGTCGCCACGCCGCGCCGCACCGCCGACCTGCTGCGCCGCCTGCGCCGGGTCCGGTCCGGCAACGCGGCGCTGCGAGCCGCCTCGACGCGGACGCGCACCTCGGACACCTGGTCCTGGCTGCGCGACGTGGTACTGCCGAACCCGCGGCTGGCGCCGGCCGGGCTGATCTACGTCGCGCTCACCGTGCTCGCCGCAGTGCAGGCCCGGCTCTCGCCGAGCACCACCTGGGAGCGGGACGGGTCGAGCCGGGAAGGGGCACGGGCATGATCGATGTGAGCGTGGTCGTGGTCTCGTACAACACAAGCGAGCTGACCATCCGCGGGCTGAAGACGCTGATCGGGCAGCCGAGCATCGCCGCCTACGAGGTGATCGTGGTGGACAACGCGTCCACGGACGGCTCTGCGGACGCGATCGAGGCCGCTCTGCCGGAGGTGCGCGTGGTCCGGCTCGCCCGCAATGTCGGCTTCGGCCGCGCGGTGAACGCGGGCGCCGCGCACGCGACCGGCACCTACCTGATGCTGCTCAACCCGGACGCGGAACCTGTCGGCGACGTGCTCGGCGCGTTCCTGACCTTCGCCCGCGCGGTCCCGGAGTCGCGCGTCTACGTCGGCCGCACGCTCGACCTGCACGGCGAGGACGACGGCCGCTCGATCTACGCGCTGCCGAGCCTCTGGGGCTACCTGTGCTTCGCCACCGGGCTCTCCACCGTCTTCCGCCGCTCCGCGCTTCTCAACCCGGAGGAACTGCCGGACCGCCCGCGCGACCTGGCCGGCCCGGTCCCGGCCGGCTCGGGCTGCCTGCTGCTGATCGAGCGCGCGCTCTTCACCGCCCTGGGCGGCTTCACGCCGGACTACTTCATGTACAGCGAGGACATCGACCTGTCACAGCGTGCGACGGCCGCGGGCGCCACCCCGACGCTCGTCCCGGACGCCAAGGTGCTGCACGTCAACGGCGCGTCCTCGACAAGCGTCGGCAAGCGCGTGATGGTCCTCCGCGGCAAGACCACCTACCTGCGGCTGCGCTGGTCCCCCGGTAAGGCGCGGGCCGGGCGTGCGCTGCTCGTGGCCGGCATCGGCATCCGGGCGGCGGGCGCGCGGGTCACCGGCCGGGCCGGTTACTGGCGCGAGGTCTGGTCCCAGCGCCGCACCTGGCTGGCCGGTTGGCCGCCCGCGGCGGAGATGCCCACAATCCAAGAGCTTTAGAAGCATTCGGGGGTACGACCGAGAGCGCGCGCTTTCGGCGTATCCTCGCATGATTTCTATGCTTTCTGCTGCTCCGGGCCGGTGACCGGGACGCCGTTGAAGGCGGTGACCGTGCGGTCGGCGTAGGCGCTGCTGTCGCCGGATTCCATCGGGCCGTCCCAGTCGGTCGGCAGCGGAACCGTGACGCCGGGGGCCACCCGCGCGACCACCTGGTTGAGCACTGTCTCCGCGTCGCCGACCCACAGGTGCTTCGCGCCGTCCACGCCCACCACCTCGGCCTGCGGGATCGCGGCGAACCTTTTGGCGGCCTCGGCGGGACGCAGGTAGTCGTCGAACTCGGGGACCAGCGCGGTCAGCGGCTTGCCGGTCTCCGCCCAGATCGCCAGGTCTTCCGGCTCCGAGAAGCGAAGCGGCGGGGAGAGCAGGATCGCGCCGGCAACCGACGGGTCGCAGCCGAACTTGAGCGTCAGGTCGGTGCCGAACGACCAGCCGAGCAGCCACACGTTCGGCAGCTCCTCGAACTCGGCGTACTCGATCGCGGCGGCCACGTCGAACCGCTCGCCCCGCGCGTTGTCGAACGCGCCCTCGCTTGTGCCGCGCGTGCTTGAGGTGCCGCGCGTGTTGAACCGCAGCACCGCGATCCCGGCCAGCGCGGGCAGCCGCCACGCCGCCTTCCGGAACACGTGACTGTCCATCATGCCGCCGTGCGTGGGCAGCGGGTGCAGGCAGACGAGCGTGGCGACCGGCTCGGCGTCAAGCGGGCGGGCCAGCTCGCCGACAAGCGTCAGCCCGTCTGCGGTGTGCAGCTCGATGTCCTCCCGGCGGGCGGGCAGGACCGAGTTCGCGCGGATCAGGGCCATCGGGTTTCCTCTCTCGGGGCTCAGCGGCCGGACGGATACCGCCGGTCGCGCGCCTTCCAGCAGCCGCTGTGCCAGTGTCGCCGGTCGGTGAGATCGCCGCGCCCGTCCGCCGGCCAGGCCACGATGTGCGCCACGCCGGGCGCGATCGTCTGCTGGCAACCGGGGCAGCGGTACACCTTCGTCGCGTTGGACGGCGGCACCCCGCGCACCAGCCACTCACCGTCGCTCCAGCTCTGGACGGTCTGCACTCCCTGCCGAGCGCGGTCCCGGTCGACCGGGCCGCCCTCATCGCGGCGGTGGTTGCGGCGCGGGCTCACGGGATCAAGGGTACGGGCGGCACGTACGCTCGGTTCGTGCACCGGGTCTACGCGTGGCTTCGGCGACATCCGGCGGTGGTGACCGCAATCGTCGCGGTACCGCTGGGTGGGTTCTCGATCCCGCTCGCGCTCGCCGAACACGGTCCGGCAGGCGTGCTCGTCTGGCCGGTGCTGGCCGTGCTGATCGTCGCCTCGGTGCTCCGCCACGTCCGCCCCACGGCGGCATATCTGCTTGTGGTGGCCGCCGGGCTGACCCAGATCGCGGTGAACGCGACAGTGGTGATCTACCCGGCCTATCTCGCCGTGCCGCTGGCGCTCTACTCGGTCGCCGCGTACGGGCCGCGCTGGGCCCGGGCCTCCGGCCTGTTCTGGATCGTGGCCGCGCCCGCGCTGATCCTGGCCCGGCTGGCCACCGATCCGGCCTCGACCACGATGCTTCCGGACGACGGCGTGCGCGCGGCAGTCTGGCTGGCCGTGGTCGGCAGCGTCTACGCGGCGCCGCTCGCGGTCGCCTGGATCTGGGGCGATGCGACCCGCAGCCGGCACCGCTGGTACCAGCAGCTCGCGGACCGGGCGGACCGGCTGGAGCGGGAACGGCAGGCGCTGGACCGGGCCGCGGTCGCGGAGGAACGGGCGCGGATCGCGCGCGAGCTGCACGACGTGGTGGCCCATCACGTGTCGGTGATCGTGGTGCAGGCGGACGGCGCCCGGTACGCGCTGGCGACCGAGCCGGAGCTGGCCCGCGAGGCGCTTGACACGATCTCGTCGACCGGGCGGGAGGCGCTTGACGAGCTGCGTGGGCTGCTCGGCGTGCTGCGCGCCGGCTCGGCCGCCGAGTCCGTGCCGCAGCCGGGCGTGGACGGGGTCGCGGCGCTTGTCGCGGCCTCGACCGTGCCTGCGACGCTTACCGTCACCGGTCGTGAACGGCCGGTGCCGGCGAGCGTGGGCCTGACCGCCTACCGGGTCGTGCAGGAGGCGCTCACCAACGCGCGCAAACACGGCGGGCCGGGCGCGACTGCGGAGGTCAGGTTGACCTGGCGCCGGACCGTACTCGTGGTCGAGGTGACGGACACCGGCGGTGCCGATGGCGGCTCCGGTGACGGGGTGCCGGGTGGGCACGGCATCGTGGGGATGCGGGAGCGGGCCGGTGCGGTCGGCGGCACACTCACCGCGGGCGCCGGGCCGGACGGCGGTTTCCGGGTCCGGGCCGAGCTTCCGCTGCGAACAGGTCGTGTTTCATAAGGGGAGCCACACGACCCGACGAGGAGACACATGATCCGGCTTCTGCTTGTCGACGACCAGAAGTTGGTCCGCACCGGGTTCCGCATGCTGCTGCAGTCGCAGCCGGACCTGACAGTGGTGGCCGAGGCCGGTGACGGCGCGGAGGCGGTCGAGGCGGCCCGTGCGCACCGGCTGGACGTGGTGCTGATGGACGTACGGATGCCCACTGTGGACGGCGTGACCGCGTGCCGCCGGATCCGCGCGCTTCCGGACCCGCCGCGCGTGCTGGTGCTGACCACGTTCGACCTGGACGAGTACGCGTTCTCCGCGATCCGGGCCGGCGCGTCCGGTTTCCTGCTCAAGGATGCGCCGCCGGAGGACCTGCTGGCCGCGATCCGGGTGGTGCACTCCGGAGACTCCGTGGTGGCGCCGTCCACCACGCGGCGGCTGCTGGAACGCTTCGCGCCCTACCTCCCGGACGGCGCACCGGACGCGGCCGGCCCGGCGGACGCGCTCACCGGCCGGGAGCACGAGGTGTTGTTGCTCGTGGCGCGCGGGAGGTCGAACGCGGAGATCGCCGCGGAGCTGTTCGTCGCGGAGACCACGGTGAAGTCGCACGTCAGCCGGATCCTCACCAAGCTCGGGCTGCGCGACCGGGTGCAGATCGTGGTCTACGCGTACCAGCACGGGCTGGTCCGCGCGCAGTAGAAAATGTGTACCTGAGGAGGAGACGCGGTCGACCTGAGGCAGATGATCGGGGCCCGCCACGTCCCTAGCGTCGGAAGGCGTGCGAAACGTACTCCTCTCCGGCCTGCGAGCCCGCCGGACCCGGCTCCTGCTGACCGCCCTGGCGGTCGCGCTGGGGGTCGCGTTCGTGACCGGCACACTCATCCTGACCGACACCATGACCGCGAGCGTCTACGCGGACGCGGCCCGGGACGCGAAACCCGTGTCCGCCCGCGCGACCGGCCGCTTCACCGACGCGGACCTGGCCCGGGTCGCCGCGCTGCCAGGCGTGCGCGCCGCGGCCGGCGAGTCCTACGCCGAGGCGCCGCTGCTCGACCCGGGCGGGCACCTGGTCGCCTCGTTCGGCGCCACCGCCGCGTCGATCCGCCCGCTGCCCGCCGACCCGGCGCTCTCCGCGCTACCGCTGGCGGCCGGCACGCTGCCCGGCCCCGGCGAGGCGCTGATCGACACCGGCACCGCCGAGGACGAAGGCTGGACGCCCGGCGCCACGATCTCCGTGGTGGTGGCGAATTCCCAAGAGCCGCGGCGGGTACGGATCAGCGGCCTGGCCGAGGACGCCGGCTTCTTCACGCTGTACCTGCCCCCGGACGACTTCCGGGCCGCGACAGGCGTCACCACCTGGGGTGCGATCCGGGTCGCGGCCACCGACGGCACGGCACAGCGCGAGGTCGCGGACGCGGTCGCCGCCGCCCTGCCCGGCGCGGACGTGCTCACCGGCAGCGCGTACGCGGACCGGCTGGTCAGCGCGAACGTCGGCAACGTGGCGGCGATGCGGGCCGGCCTGCTCGGCTTCGCCGTGGTGGCGCTCGTGGTGGCCGCCATGGTCATCCACAACACGTTCGCGATCCTTGTCGCGCAGCGCGAGCAGGAGTTGGCGCTGCTCCGCCTCGCCGGCGCGCTGCGCGGCCAGCTGTTCCGGCTGGTGCTTGCGGAGGCCGCGCTGGTCGGCGTGGTCGCCTCCGCGGCCGGGTTCGGGTTCGGCGCGCTGATCGGGCGACTCGGCACCGGCGCGCTGTCCTCACTCGGCGCCGGCCAGATGTCCGCGCCGATGGAGATCACGCCGTTGACCGCGCTGCTCGGCGGCCTGACCGGCGTCGGCGTGACAGTGCTGGCCGCGATCGCCCCGGCCCGCAGCGCCACCCGGCTCGCCCCGATCGCGGCACTGCGCCGCCCGAACGCGCCGGTCGAGGCCGCCGCCTCCCGCCGCCGCGTGCTCACCGGCACGGTGCTGGCGCTGATCGCGGTCGCGCTGGTGGCCGGCGGCGCCCGGTACAACCTGGTGGTCCTCGCCGTCGGCGGCACGCTCCCGGCCGTGCTCGCGCTGATCGCGCTCGGCCCGGTGCTTGTCGTGCCGGCCTGGCGGGTCGCGGTCCGCCCGGCCGTGCTGATCTTCGGCTCCGGCGGCCGGCTGGCAGCCCGGAGCGGCGAGCGGCAACCGCGCAGGGCTGCCGCGACCGCGCTGGCGCTGACCGTGGGCATCACAGTGGTCACCGCGTTCCTGGTCGGCGCGCAGTCGCTGGCCGCGAGCGCCACCGCGGAGCTGCACCGCCAGTTCCCCACCGACTTCGCGGTCGGCGCGCCGGCCGGGCAGGCGCTCCCGGCGGACCTGGCCGGGCGGTTGACCGCGCTGCCCGAGGTGGAGCGCGTGGAACAACACGACCTGCTCTGGATCTTCGTCGAGGACGGCGTGCGCGCGGCCGAGGCCCGGCGGGCGATCGCAGCCGTCACCGACACCGTGCCGCTGGCCGTGGTGACTGATGTGCAGACCCAGGCGGAGGAGATCGGCGGGACCGTGGACTCGCTGCTCGCCGTGGTCGGCGTGCTTGTGGTGTTCTCCGTGCTGATCTCGGTGGCCGGCATCACGAGCACGCTGACGCTCTCCGTGCTGGAGCGGACGCGGGAGTTCGGGCTGCTCCGAGCGCTGGGACTGAGCAGGCGACAGCTACGTGCAAGCCTGCTGGCCGAGGGGATGACGCTGGCGCTGATCGCAGCCGTGGCCGGGGTGACGCTCGGGATCGGGTTCGGCGTGGCGGGCGTCTACGCCTCGATCCCCCGCGAGTGGGTGGCGCTCTCCGTGCCGTACCCGCGGATCGGGCTCGTAGTTCTGGGCGCCGCGGTCGTGGGTCTGCTCGCCGCGGCGCTCCCCGCACGCCGCGCCGCACGTGTCACACCTGTGGCCGCGCTCGCCGACGAGTAGGAATGGCCGAGGCCGGCCGACGCCCGGCGGGGCCGACGCCCGGCGGGGCCGCCACCGCGACACCGAGGCCCGGCAATGTCACGTGTGCCCAGCGGCGCGGCGCCTCCCAGCGGCGCGGCACCTCCCAGCAGCGCGGCGCCTCCCAGCAGCGCGGCGCCTCCCAGCAGCGCGGCGCCTCCACAGCACGGCGCTTCCCTGCGGTCCTGTGCGGCACGACTGCGATGCCCGGCGATGCCGCTGCCGGGCGCGCCGGTTCCCCGAAGGGCTTCGGGGAACCGGCGTCCTCGATCGGCCGGGGCGTCTTCCACCACGTCCCGGCCCGCCGGATTACTTCTTGAGGGTGCTGAGCGCGTCGACGATCCAGAGTTCGGCGCGTTGTTTGTCGAGGCCGAGGCCGCGGAGCACCTCGCCGCCCGCGTCCTCGCGGTCGTCGAGCAGCGCCAGCAGCATGTGCTCGGTGCCGACGTAGTTGTGGCCGAGACGCAGCGCCTCGCGGACGATGAGGTCGAGCAGCTTCTTCGCACCGGCCGAGAACGGCAGGTGCTCCGGGATCACCTCGACGCGCGGCGGCAGCACGCCCACGGCCGCCACCCGCACGTCCTCAAGCGTCAGGCCCTGCGCCATGATCGCCTGAGCGGCGTACGCCTTCGGCTCCTCAAGCAGGCCGAAGATCAGGTGCTCGGTGCGGACCACGTCGTTGCCGGCGTCCCGGGCGGCCTTGGTGGTCTGCTGCATGACCGCGCGGGCCCGGTGGGTGAACCGGCTGAAGCGGCTCTCGTCGACCGGCCCGGCCGGGTCGCCGACGAACCGCTTCTGCACGGCCTGCTTGCTCACCCCCAGGCTGCGGCCGATCTCGGCCCAGGACGCGCCGGCCCGCCGTGCCTGGTCGACGAAGTGGCCGATCAGATGGTCGGAGGTCTCGCCGAGGTGCTCGCCGACCAGGATCGCGTCGGAGACCCGGGTGAGGTGGTCGCCGTCGGGGTGCTGGCTCTTGACGTGCTCGATGAGGTCATCGAGTCGGACGAAGGATGGGTTCGGTTCAGTCGCCATGCGTCAACCATAGGTTGACGCATGGTCGGCGTCAACCCCGGGTTGACGGTCACCTGGCGGCCGCCTGGGATCATCTCGACGGTCGCCTTGCCGGAGTGCCCCTCAGTGCCGTTCCGCGGCCCCTGGGGGCGCTCCGGCTCCGGCTCCGGCTCCGGGGCAACCGAAAGCACTGCCAGCTTCGCTGACAAGCCTGCCTGTGGTCGGGTCTCGTCTGGCCTGGCCGGCACCGTTGGGTACTGCGCACCCAACACGAAGGTCAAAAGCGGGTCGGCGGCGGGGATATGGGCGAAATGCGGAGAGGCGGCGAGGATAGGGAGCGTCAGGTGAGGCGTGAGCACGCTATTCGGCGCGAATGACGTGCACATGCCTCACCTGGCCGTTGATCTACCGCCCGTTATCGATTGACAACAGCGGCAACCCGCAGGAAGAAAAGAACTTTCTCGACATTTCCGGCAAGCATTGGTTCTGATCAAGCCTGAACTGAGCCGCCCCGACATGGCAGCAGAATCGCCCCCGCAAGCAAATCCAGCGTCGCGCTGCGCCGGCGACTCCGCTCGTCGCTCGGAGTTCGACAAACTCAGCGGCCCCGAGTCCGGCGTCGCGACGCTCCCGCACCGCATGATCTAGCCGACCCCGTCGCGGCAAGGGCCGCAGACCCGAGTAGACCCGCCCGCAGACCGCGCCAGGACGAGCGCCGACGAAGATCGACGCCGAAGTTCGCAGCTTGCGCTGGTCGCGGATGTTTCCTCGTTGCCCGCAGAGCCAGCGGCACGCACAAGAGAAGCGGGCGGCACGCATGATCCGTCAGCAGCGACCGATCGACGCGAGAGCGACCTCACCACCGCAAGCACCGACGCCGACGCCAGAGACCGCGACACTCCAGTGGCCAATGCCACTTAGCTTAAGTTGATCATGGGCTCTGACCTGGGCTTCCACAACGCACCGTGCCGCCTCTCCGCCCTACCCGCCAAACCGGACAGGAAGGCATCTGCGCTGGCTAGAGCCTCGCGGCCCGACCAGATCCACTTCAAGATCAAAATAGGCTAAGTGGCATTGCACCGGTGGCGTCGAGCGTGGCTTGATGAGGCCAGACCAACGCCACATCCGAGATGTCACGACACGACCCCTGCCCTCGGCAGCTCGCTCCCGGCGGATTTAGATCCTGGCGGCCCTTTCGGGCGCAAAATAAGGGCCGCCGAGGCCGCGAGGATCTTGACTCCCACCCGCTGGACGCTGGTTCCCGGCTTCTGGACGTACCCGTGCGCGGCCGACCATGCCAGGCGCTAAGTGCCAATAATTCACAGTAAAGCGCCCCTCCGCGGCGTGGCTCACGACCTGCGACCAGGCCGCGCCCGAACCGGCCAGTCACGCCCGAGCACGGACCTTCCGGGGACGGGGTAGGCGTGCCCTCACAGCGGTCTATATGACGAGATTTCGGGCGTGGAGTGCCCGACTCACACCCTTACCGCGCAACCTCAAGAGTGCTCCCGGAAGCCACGACCCGCCTTGCGGCCCAGGTAACCGGCTGTGACCAGGTGCTCCAGCAGCGGCGCCGGGGCGAGGCCCGGCTCGCGCTGCTCCGCGTAGACCGCCCGCTGCGCGGTCAGCGCCACGTCCAGGCCGAGCGCGTCAAGCATCTCGAACGGGCCGGCCGGGTAGCCGCAGCCAAGCGTCATCGCGGCGTCGATGTCGTCCGCGGTCGCGTAGCCGGCCTCAAGCATCCGGACCGCGTCGTTCAGGTAGGGGAAGAGCAGCGCGTCGTGCACGAGACCGGCGCGGTCCACGCTTGACACCACGGTGCGGCCGAGTCGCCCGGCCACCTGCCGGACCGCGGCGACCGCGTCAGGCGAGGAGCGGATCGTGGGCACCACCTCGGCCAGCGTGGCGGCGGTGAGATGCAGGCCGACGACGTCCGCGGGGTGCGGCGCGGCCATTGCGCTCTCGATGACCGGCGCCGAGGATCCGGTGACGGCAAGCGGCGTGCCCGGCTTGCAGATGCCGTCCAGGCGGGCGAGAAGCGCCTTCGCAGCGCCGTCCACCGCCTCCACCACGACAAGGTCGACCGCGGTGAGTCGCTCCAGGCCGTCCCGCTCCGGGCGGTTCCGCTCCAAACCGTCCTGCTCGGAGACGCCGCGCTCCGCGACAGAGACGCCGCGCTCAGGGACAGCGACGCCGGGCTCAAGGACACCGACGGCGCGCTCCACGACAGAGACGCCGGGCCCCGCAACAAAGACGCCGGGCTCAGGGACAGAGACGACGTCGAAACCGGCGTCGGTGAAGGTCCGGGCGAGCGCGGCGGAGCCGACCACGCCGATCGCGCCCACCTCCCGTACCCCCGCGGGGTCCTGATCTTTCTGCTCTTGATCGGGGGTGACCTTCGAGGAGCCGGGCCTGTCGTAGGTGTAGAAGCCGCGGCCTGACTTCCGGCCCAGGAAACCGGCGGTCACCAGCTGGGTGAGCAGCGGCGCCGCGACGTGACGACGACTCCGGCCGCCGCGGCGGTACATCGTGTCAAGGATGTCGAGCGCCACGTCCAGGCCGATCAGGTCAAGCAGCGCGAGCGGGCCCATCGGCAGCCCGGACCCGGCCCGCATCGCCGCGTCGAGGTCCTCCCGGGACGCGTGACCGCTCTCGTACATGGTGGCGGCCTGGTTCAGGTAGCCGAAGAGCAGCGTGTTCGCGATGAAGCCGGCCCGGTCGCCGATTGTCACGCCGTGCTTGCCGATCCGCGTGCAAAGCGCCGCCAGCTCCGCCACCACGTCGTCCGCGGTGACCACCGTGCGGACCACCTCGACAAGTCTCATCACCGGCGCCGGGTTGAAGAAGTGCAGACCCGCCACCCGGTCCGGACGCTGTGTGGCGACCGCGATCTCGGTGACGCTGAGCGACGAGGTGTTGGTGGCCAGGATCGCGGACGGCTTGCAGACCCGGTCCAGCTCCGCGAAGACTGTGCGCTTGAGCGCCAGCTTCTCCGGGACCGCCTCGATCACCAGGTCGACGTCGTGCAGCGCGGCCAGGCCGACCTCGAACCGGACCCGGGCGAGCAGCGCGTCCCGGTCCGCCTCGGAGAGCTTTCCCCTGGCCACGGCCCGGTCGGTCGACGCGGTCAGGATGCTCCGGCCCCGCTCCAGCGCCGCGTCGGCGATCTCCACGGCCACCACGTCCAGACCGTTGCGTGCGAAGACCTCGACGATCCCCGCGCCCATCGTGCCCAGGCCGACCACTCCGACGACGTCCACCACGCTGCGCCTCCTGTGTTAACGGGCGTTCAGTGTGCCATTTATCGCCCCGACCACGTCACGACCGGCGCGGTCCCAGGAGAAGCGGGTGGAGACGTCGCCGGCCCGGGCCGCGCACTCCGCGTAGAGGTTGTCGTCCGCGAGCGTCTCAGCGATCAGTTTGGCCAGGTCGGACGGGTCCTCACCGGAGGCCAGCGCGCCGGACACGCCGGGCTGGATCACCTCGGGCATCGCAAAGGCATCACGGCCGATCGCGGGTACGCCCCGGGCGGCCGCCTCCGCGAACACGATGCCGAACGCCTCCAGCCGACTCGGCAGCACGAACAGGTCGTGCGTGTCGTAGAGGCCGGCGACCTCGGCAAGCGTGCGCTCGCCCAGGAAGCGGACGCCGTCCGGGATCTCGCCGTCCATCGGCCACTCGCGCGGGCCGGCCACGGTAAGCGTGATCTCCGGGTCGAAGTCGCGGCGCAGGATCTCAAGCGCGGCCACCACCAGGTCGCCGCCCTTGCGCGTGAACTCGCGGCCGACGAAGAGCAGCCGGTTGCGGGGCCCGGTCTTCTCCGGCAGCGGGCCCTCGACCGATGCGCCGGCGGAGATGCCCGGGTGCACCACGTGCACCTTGGCCGCGGGCACGCCGGTGACCTCGATCAGGTTGCGGGCCAGCCAGTGGCTCATCGCGAAGACGCCGGCGGCCTTGTCGTACACCTCCAGCTGCCGTTCCCGGCGGCGGCGCAGTTCACCCTCGGTCAGGTTCTGGAACAGCGGGATCCCGGACGTCTCCTGGATGTGCAGCAGCCCGTCGAAGCTCATGTCCTGGAACGTGAAGTACGGCCGGTCCACGATCGCCAGGTCCTGGATCATGAGCACCGCGTCCGCGTCCGCCGCCTCCGCGCCGCGCTGGATCGCCTGCCGCACGAACGAGTCGGTAAGCCGCGACTGCTTCCATGTGGTGACCGGCCGGCTGTTGCGCCACCGCACGTGCATCAGCTTCAGGGCGGTCTGCATCCGGTGCGGGATCTGCACGCCGACGTCCGGCACCTCGGCATGGTCGCGCATGGCGGCCCGCAGGTGCCACGGAATGTGGGACCAGGTGGCGATCGGGTTCGGAGCCCACAGACAGGCGAAGCCGATGCGGCTCACCGGACACCTCCATCATCACGTCGACCGCGATTTTCCCCGGCGCCGGCGCCGGGTTCATCACCGGGTCGTGTTGCCGACAGAGCGGCACTCTGTGGTAGGGCTTGCACCATGCGGACGATATTCATCACCGGTGTTTCACGCGGCCTGGGCGCCGCACTGTTCGAGCAGGTCATCGCGGGCGGTGACCGCGTCGTCGGCATCGGCCGGACCTTCACCGGCGCACAGGACGATCGTGCGCTCCAGGAACCGGCGCGGGTCGCGTTATTGCCCGCAAACCTGAGCGACCCCTCAACGTTGCCCTCCGCCGCGGACCTGCGTGCCGCGTTCGCGCCGGAGGGCGAGGTCGTGCTGATCCACAACGCCGGCGTGGTCACGCCGGTCGGCCCGGTGGGCTCGCTGCCCCCGAACGAACTGGCCGAGTCGATCTCGGTGAACCTGACCGCGCCGATGCTGCTCACCAACGCGTTCGTCGCCGCGGCCTCCGGGCGCCCGGCCCGGATCCTGTTCATCTCGTCCGGCGCGGCCGGGCGCGCGATCGCGCACTGGTCGGCGTACTCCGCGGCCAAGCGCGGCGGCGACTGGTTCGCCGAGGTGCTCGCGGCCGAGGCCGCCGACCGCGAGCCGCCGATGGTCGTGACGTCGATCAACCCCGGCGTGATGGACACCGGCATGCAGGCCACGCTGCGTGACACAGAGTTCCCGGCCCGGGACCGGTACGTGGGCCTGCACGAGCGCGGCGAACTGCCGGATCCCGCATCGGTCGCGGAACAGATCATCCGCGAGCACCTTACTTATGAGTAGATCTCAGGTTTAGACTCCGCGGATGAGCCCCGGGATGCCCGTCGTCGACGACGGGAAACTGACGTCCACAAATCCCGCCACCGGCGAGACGGTCGGCACCTTCCCGGTGGCGACCGCCGCCGACGTGGCCGCAGCGGTCGCCCGCGCCCGTGAGGCCGGCGCCTGGTGGGCCGCGCTCGGCTTCGCCGCCCGACGGCAACGGCTGCGGCGCTGGCGCGTCCGGTTCGCTCAGCGCCTGGAGGAGATCGCCGAGCTCACCCACCGCGAGGGCGGCAAGCCGGTGTACGACGCGACGCTTGAGGCCGCGAGCGCTATCGAACACATCGACTGGGCGGCGAACAACGCCAAGCGGGTGCTGGGGCCGCGCCGGGTGCGGACTCGGGTGCTGCTCGCGGAGCACTCCGCACATCTGGAGTACCTGCCGTACGGGGTCGTCGGGGTGATCGGGCCGTGGAACTATCCGATCCTGACGCCGCTCGGGTCCATCGCGTACGCCCTCGCCGCCGGCAACGCGGTCGTGTTCAAGCCGAGCGAGTACACCCCGGCGGTGGGCCAGTGGCTCGCGGACCTGTTCGCCGAGGTCGTGCCGGAACAGCCGGTGTTCCAGGTGGTGCACGGGCTGGGCGACACCGGTGCGGCGCTGTGCCGGTCCGGGGTGTCGAAACTCGGCTTCACCGGCTCGACCGCCACCGCGCGCACGGTGATGGCCGCGTGCGCGGAAACGCTTACCCCGGTCCTGATCGAGGCCGGCGGCAAGGACGCCATGATCATCGACTCGGACGCTGACCTGGACGCGGCAGTCGACGCGGCGCTGTGGGGCGGACTGTCGAACGCCGGCCAGACCTGCGTCGGCATCGAACGGATCTATGCCGTCTCAGACATCCACGATGCGTTCGTCGAGAAGCTCGCGGCCCAGGCCCGCACGCTTACGGTCGGGGTGGACGGGGAGCAGCTAGGCCCGATCACCATGCCCGGCCAGATCGACGTGATCCGGCGACACATCGAGGACGCGCTGGCACGTGGCGCGCGGGCCGTCGTGGGCGGCCCGGAGGCCGTGCAGCCGCCGTTCGTCCACCCGACGATCCTCGTCGACGTGCCCGACGACGCCCTTGCCATCCGCGAGGAGACCTTCGGGCCGACCTTGACCGTGACCCGGGTGGCCTCGGCCGACGAGGCCCTGCACCGCGCGAACGCCGTCCCCTACGGCCTGGGCGGAGCGGTGTTCGGCCGGCGGCGCGCCGTCGAGCTGGCCCGCGGAATGCGCTCCGGAATGACCTCGGTCAACTCGGTCCTCGCCTTCGCCGGCATGTCAACTCTCCCATTCGGCGGCGTAGGAAACTCCGGCTTCGGCCGCATCCACGGCGAGGACGGACTACGCGAGTTCACAGTCCCCAAGGCCATCACCCGCAGGCGCGCCCCTTCCCCCCTACCCGCCCTGTCCTTCTTCCGAAAGCCCTCCCACGAGAGGACGCTGGTGCGTGCCGTAAAGATGCTCTACGCCCGCGGCCCCCGCTAATCCCTGCACCACAACGGGACGCAACCGCACCTGCGACGGAGCCACAAACAGCATTCGCTCTCTACCCTCGGCTCAAAACACCCCGACTGCGCTCCCGTATAACCACTGCACAGCGGCTACACCAAGCCTAAAAAGCAGACTGCCGCCGCCCCACTAAACGTGCCCACCGAGGGTGTCGGGGCATGGCGCCTTACGTAGGG
>NZ_JBITDX010000026.1:13300-119112 GCF_044454585.1 Catenuloplanes sp. NPDC051500 | reverse complement strand
CACCGACCACACGACAATCACCGAGATCGCCGCCTAACATCATGACCAGCGGAAACGCGATGATCGCCTCTTACACCACGCCGCTGGACGTGACCTTGCCGCGAATCAGACCGTCACTGACGGACTCCTCGCAGGCGAAACACGATCGTTCCCGCTGCTGCACCACTGGCGGGTACTGCCCGGCCGCCCGCCAGTGGCGGTAGAGCACCGCGACCTCGATGCCGTCGTCGCCCAGTTCGGTGCCAGCGCCTGCTGCCGCCGGGCCGGCCGGTGGGCGAAAGGCGGGCCCGATGGAAACCGGGCCCGCCTTTCGTTGTCTCACCTGGTCGGGATCAACGGAGGAGGGTCAACAGACCCGGCCGGTACGGCAGGAGGCCGTAGTCGCCGCCCGAGTTCGTGGCGCGGCCCTGGTACAGCAGTTGCAGGTTGCACGGGTCGATCGTGTTCGTCTGATCCGCGCTGGTGCGTAGCAGCTCGCCGTGGCTGATGTCGTTGGTCCAGGTGGCACCGCTGTTGACCTTGCCCGCGAACGGGTTGTTGTAGGTGGCCGCGTTCGGCGTCCAGGTGCCGCCCAGGCTGGTCGCCGTGAACGAGCGGAAGTAGCGCTCCCAGGAGCTGGTCCTGGCCTCGACGATCATCAGGTACTGCTCACGGCCCTGCACCTTGTAGACCTGCGGCGCCTCGAACAGGTTCTCCGAGGTGTCGCTCATGATGGTCGTGTAGCTGGAGCCGAAGCTGCCCGGGAAGTTCCCGATCGGCATGATCTGGCGGTAAATCTTGCCGTTGTCGCCGGCGAAGAACAGGTACATGTTCTGGCTGTCACCGATGATCGTCTGGTCGATGACGCCGGTGCTGGAGCCGGTGATCGACGCGGTCGACAGCGTCTGCGCGGCCGACCAGCCGTTGGCGTTGGCCGGGTTGGTCGACGTGCGGTACGAGAATGCCGTCGGACCCCACTGGTGGGCGAGGACCCAGATGTTCTTCGGTGCGAAGTAGAACAGTGACGGCGCGACAGTGCCCTGGTTCATGGTGTTCTGGCTGGCCGAGCCGAGCTGGTTGAGGTTGTCGACGAGACTGAAGTTCATCGAGCCCCAGCCGCCGGTGGCGCTGCTGCTGTGCGTGGTGGCGTACACCAGCTGCTTGCCCTGGTAGGGGGCGATGGTGAAGTCCTTGAGCGACGCCCAGCCGGACTTCGGCTGCGCCAGCGGGCCGGTCGACGACCAGCGGTAGGTGGTGGGCAGCGCGCAGGAGGCCGGCGGACTCGACGGCGGCGGCGAGGTCGGAGGCTGCGAAGTCGGAGGCGGTGAGGTCGGGGGCTGCGAAGTCGGCGGCTGCGAAGTCGGGGTGACCGGCGGGGTGGGGGTGGTCGGCTGCCCGGTGCACGCCACGCCGTTGAGGGCGAAGTCGGACGGGATCGGGTTGCTGTCGTTCGACGAGCCGTTGAAGCCGAACGAGACCTCGCCGTTCGTGTCGATGGAGCCGTTGTAGCTGACGTTCTTGGCCGTCACGGAGGAACCGTTCTGGGTCAGCGAGGTGTTCCACGACTGGGTCACAGTCTGCCCGGCACTGTATGTCCAGGTCAGCGTCCAGCTGCTCAGCGCGTCGCCGAGGTTCCTGATGGATACGTTGGCGCCGAATCCACCCTGCCACTGCGAGGCGATGGTGTAGTTGACCGAACAGCCCGCCGCGGCGGCACTGGCCGGCATCGTCACCACGAGCGCAGCCGATCCGAGCAGCGCAGTACCGGCCGAGGCCAGAGCGGCATTCATTCGTCTTGATCTGTTCACGAGTTCTCTCCTCAGCGGAGGTGGGGCTCTCAGAGCCGAGTAGACCGCGTGTTAGCGCTCACATCGCGTTACTCGCATGTTACGTTAGATTTAGATGTATCGATAGATGGGCTCGCGAACACCCGACGTGACGCCGGCGCTGAGCTTCGCGCCCGGCCGTCGACAGATGAGTGCGATCCGGTCGCATGGTGCCGGCTGTGTCGCCGAGCCGAACGTGGGCCGGAGGCCTGCCGCCCATCGCCACTACGGCCCGGCGGAAAGTCCCGTCGACGCCGGCACTTCCCGGCCGGAGATCCGAGGGGTCAGCCCCAGATCTCCGCCGCGGTTTCGGCGATCAGCCGGAGTTTGGCGACCTCCTGGTCGTAGCTGAGCACGTTGCCCTCGACCGTTGAGGAGAAGCCGCACTGCGGGGAGAGGCACATCTGGTCGAGCGGGACGTACGTGGCGGCCTCGTCGATGCGGCGCTTGAGGGTGTCCTTGGATTCGAGGACGCCCTTCTTCGTGGTGACCAGGCCGAGGACGACCATCTTGCCGGGCGGGACGAAACGAAGCGGGGCGAAACTGCCCGAGCGCTCGTCGTCGAACTCCAGGAAGAAGCCGTCCACGGCCAGCTCGCTGAAGAGCGCTTCGGCGACGAAGTCGTAGCCGCCCTCGGCAGCCCAGGAGGAGCGGAAGTTGCCGCGGCACATGTGGGTGGTGACGGCCAGGCCGGCGGGACGGTCGGCGATCGCGGCGTTGATCTGGCGGATGTAGCGCAGGTGCTGGTGCTCGGCGTCGTCGCCGCGTTCGTTGAGCAGCTGCCGCTGAGCGGGGTCGTTCAGGTAGGCGAGGCTGGTGTCGTCGAGCTGCAGGTAACGGCAGCCCAGGCCGGCGACGCGGCGGACCTGTTCGGCGTAGGCGGCACTGAGGTCGGCCCAGAACCGCTCCTCGTCGGGGTAGACCTTCGGGTCGATGGCCGCGCGGCCGCCCCGGTAGTGGACCATGCTTGGCGACGGGATGGTCAGCTTGGCGGTGACGTCGTCATCCACCTCGTTCGCCAGGAAGGTGAAGTCGTCGCCGAAGATCGTCTCGGTGAGCCGGACCGGGGCGTCGATCGCCAGCGCCGCCGACTCGAAATCGAGCTCGCCCTGCTCGTTGCGGAAATGCACCTCGATCTTCTCATCGGTCTGACGAATGCCCCCTAGACGATAGATAAAGTCCATGTGCCACGAGGTCCGCCGGAACTCTCCGTCGGTGGCCGAGCGCAGACCCACGTCGCGCTGCATGCGGATCACGTCGCGGATGGCCTCGTCCTCGATCGCGCGCAGCTCCTCGGCGCTGATCTCGCCGGCGGCCTTCTGCCCGCGCGCTTCGCGCAGACGGGCTGGGCGGAGCAGGCTGCCGACGTGGTCGGCACGGAACGGCGGGGTGTCACGCAGCGTCATCGTTAATCCCTTCCACGGAATTTATCGTGCTCGATACGCTACCGCTCGCGGGCGGATCAGGCGATGAGCGCCCGCGCCGGCCCGGGTGGTGGGCTCACCGCCGCGGGCGCTGAGCGCAACGCAGCTCTTCGCGCACGCTCCTACGTGGACGGGCGCCGGGTGGGTCAATTGCCGACCCGGTGGGCGGTCCTCGATGTGTGGCCCCGCCTCCCTTCCGCAAAGCCCGTCGAAGCTGGGCAAGATCCACAGGAAATGACCGGCGGTACGCGACAGCGCGGCCCGTTCCGTGGCGGACTGCGGAATCCGGCCTGGAACACCGATACAGTGCTTCTCGTAAAGCGCTTCAAGGGAGTGCGGAGCGCCGGATGAGCATGAAGCGAGGCGGGTCGTGGCGGCCGATCATCGAGTCACCATCTATGAGGTCGCCGACCGCGCCCGGGTGAGCATCTCCACGGTGTCGAACGTGATGAACAAGCCGGACAGGGTCAGTCCGGCCACTCGCCAGCGGGTCCTTGCGGCCGCCGATGAGCTGGGGTTCGTGCCGAAGATACAGGCGGTCAGTCTGGCGCGGCGGGGCACCGGCCGGATCGGGGTGATGGCTCCGTTCTCCTCCTACGGGTCGTACCTGCGCCGGTTGTCGGGTGTGTTGACCGCGGCGAGCGAGCTTGAACTCGATGTGATGGTCTTCGACCACGAGTCGGCCGCGCTGGCGTCCTCGCCGGTCCTTGCCAGTATGCCGATCCACGGCCGGCTGGACGGGCTGATCGTGATGGGTCTGCCGATCGAGGATGCCATCGCCGAGCGGTTGCGGGAGCGGAGTCTGCCGACGGTGGCGGTCGATGCCGACAGTGAGTTGTTCAGCCGGGTGGTGATCGACGACCACGCGGGGGGACGGCTGGCCGCCTCACTGCTGCGGGACCGGGGCCATCGCCGGATCGGGTACCTGCTGGAGCGGCAGGTCTCGGAGTACGAGTCGCAGGCGATCAAGCGGCTGTCCGGGTTCCGGGAGGTCATCGAGGCGGCCGGTGGTGAGGTGGTCGTGGCGACAAGCGACAACTCGGTGCCCGATGCGCGGCGAACGGCGGGGCCGCTGCTCGATGCGGTGGATCGGCCGACGGCTGTCATGGCGCACCATGACGCGCTCGCCGTCGGGGTCCTGCTGGCGGTGCGTGACCGTGGCCTGCGTACGCCGGAGGACGTGGCGGTGATGGGGTTCGACGACGGGGACATGGCGACGGCCGCCGATCTGACGACCGTGCGCCAGCCCTTCGAGGAGTCCGGCAGTGCCGCGCTCGGTGTGCTGCTCGGGCACATGGACGGGTCGGATCTGCGCTCGACGACGGTGTTGGACGTGCGTCTGGTGGAGCGTTCCACCACCTGATCCCGGATTGTCGGGCCCGCTCGCCTGAGCTGCGGTGGAGCGTAATAAAAGTGCTTTAATGGAAACACTTGACTTGCTTCTGGCGATGAGGTTTCGTGCTTGTAACGCGACCTCCGGCGATGCCCACGCGAAGCGTCTTCAGGTCGCCCGCTCCACACGATCTCCGCCACTCCGCTGCCGGTGGTGCGTCTCGCTGCCGGACATTCTTCGCAATTCTGGAGGCCTCAGATGGCTCACGGACTCGACAGGCGGCCGCTTCGTGCCGCTCTCACCATCGCCGCGCTCACCGCGACCGCCGCGTGCAGCGCGCCCGGCAGCAACACCGGCACGACCGGCCCGGACGCCGGCGCGGCACCCGCCACCGCCGCGACCTGCGGCACCGGGCCGGTGACCCTGAAGGCCTATTTCGAGACCGGCTTCCCGCTGCCCAGGAGCCTCTCCGACGAGTTCACCAAGCAGTACCCGAACGTCACCTGGGACATCCGGGAGGACCAGTTCGCGGTGATCACCCAGAACGCGCCGCGGGTGCTGGCCGACGACCCGCCGGACCTGATGCGGCTGCCCCAGGTGTCCGAGCTGGTCAAGGACGGGCTGCTGAAGAACCTCGACGGGTACGCCCAGACGTCCGGCTGGGACACGTGGCCGGCCTCGCAGCTGCAGCAGATGCGGGTCGGTGCGAACGGGGAGCGCGGCGAGGGCCCGCTCTACGCCATGGGCCTCAACTTCAGCATGACCGGCCTGTTCTACAACAAGAAGCTGGCCGCGCAGATCGGCATGACGCAGCCGCCGGCCACGCTCGCGGAGCTCGACACCGTGCTGCAGAAGGCGAAGGACGCCGGGATCATGCCGATCAACCAGTTCAACGGCGGCGCCACCGGCGGACTCGCGTTCCCGCTGCAGAACCTGATGGCCGCGTACGGCGAGGCCGGCCCGATCAACGACTGGATCTTCCAGAAGTCCGGCGCCACCATCAACACGCCGGCAAACCTGCAGGCCACCCAGCACCTGGAGCGGTGGATCAAGGCCGGCTACTTCGCCGACGACATCAACTCCCAGGACTACGCGGCGATGATGAGCCGGTTCATCGGGGGCCAGAGCCTGTTCATCTTCAACGGGGACTGGGAGTCCGGCAATCTCGACAAGCAGATGGCGGGCAACGCCGGCTTCCTGCTGATGCCGCCGGCGCAGGCGGGTGGCAAGCGGGCCGCGATGTCGGCGCCGCTGACGTTCGGCATCGGCAGCAAGGCGAAGAACGCCGACTGTGCCGCGTTCTTCCTCAACTGGACCGCCACCAACGAGAAGGCGCGGGACATCTCGGTGACTGTCGGTGGTTCGCACCCGATGGGTCCCGCGGACGCCTACATGCCCGCCGTCCAGGAGGGCACAGTCACCGCGAGCACGCTCGCCGCCGGCGCGACGATCGGCACGGACAACGGGGCGATGGACTTCATCGCCAACGCAACGGGCGCCATCTACGCCAAGAGCTGGACACCGGAGCTGCAGAAGCTCGTCGCCGGTCAGCAGAACCCGGACGGGCTGCTCTCGACGGTGCAGAAGGACTACGAGAGCCAGGTCAAGAACTGATGTCCGCACCGACCACGGGGCGGCGTGTGCACCGCGCGCGCCGCCCCCGGACGGCCTGGCTCGGCTGGCTGTTCGCGTTACCGGCGCTCCTGATGTACGGCACGTTCGTCCTCCGCCCGCTGGCGCTGACCGTGCAGTACTCGCTGTACGACTGGAACGGCATCGGCGCGTCGACCTGGGTGGGGCTCGACAACTACCGGCGGCTGGTGACCGACTCGGAGCTGTTCGCCACGATCCTGCACGCCTTCGAACTCATTCTGTTCTTCAGCGGGATCCCGGTGCTGCTGGGCCTGTTCGTGGCAGCCGCCATCCGCAACATCGCGGCGAGCCGGCTGGCCGCGGTGGCCCGCACCGTGCTGTTCCTGCCCCAGGTGATCCCGCTTGTCGCGGCCGGCATCATGTGGAGCTGGCTGCTCTCCACAAACGGCCTGGTCAACGAGCTACTGACCGCCGTCGGGCTGGACAGCCTCACCCGCGCCTGGCTCGGTGACTTCGACACCGCGTTGCCCGCGGTCGGCGTGATCGGCGCGTGGGTCCTCGTCGGCCTGTGCACGCTGCTGCTGCTCGCCGGGATGAGCAAGATCGATCCGGCGCTCTACGAGGCCGCCCGGCTGGACGGCGCCGGCCCGGTCAGGGAGTTCGTCTCGATCACGCTTCCCAGCCTGCGCCAGGAGATCGGCGTGTGCGTCACGGTCACCGTGATCGCCGCGCTCGCCAGCTTCGACATCGTCTACATCTCCACCCAGGGCGGGCCCGGCAACTCCACGATGGTCCCCGGCCTGGAGATCTACTATCTCGCCTTCTCCGAGCGCGAGGTCGGGATGGCGTCCGCGCTGGCCGTCGCGCTTGTGCTCCTCGTCCTCGCCGTCGTCCTGCCCCTTCAGCGCCTCACCCGGGACGGAACCCGATGATCGTCAACCGTCGCGAAACAGTGATCGGGCGGATCCTGCTCGTCCTCCTGATGGCGATCACCGTCGTCCCGTTCATCAGTCTCTTCGTCACCGCGCTGCACCCGGCCGGCACCTACCCCTCCGGGCTCTCCTGGCCGGAGGAGCCGCAGTGGGGGAACTTCGCCGACGCGTTCGCGTCCGCGAACATGGGCCGGCTGCTGCTGTCCAGCGGCCTCATCGTGCTCGGCGTCGTACCGGCCTCGCTGCTGTTCGGCACCATGGCCGGTTTCGCCTTCGGGCATCTGCGGATGCCCGGCCACCGCCTCGGCTTCCTGCTCTTCCTGCTCGGCCTGACCCTTCCGTTCGAGGGGATCATCACGCCGCTGTACTACCAGATCCGCGACATGGGCCTGCTCAACACCCGCTGGGCGATCATCCTGCCGCTCATCGGGCTGTTCATGCCCTTCTCGGTGATCTGGATGCGCGCCCACTTCATCACCATGCCGGCCGATCTGTCCGAGGCCGCCCGGATGGACGGCGCCGGCACCTGGCAGCTGTTCCGGCGCATCCACGTACCGCTTGCCATGCCCGCGTTGTCATCGCTGGCCATCCTGCTGTTCCTCTGGACCTGGAACCAGTTCCTGCTGGCCATCGTGCTGGTCGACGACCCCGCCAAGCGGACCATGGCTGGCGCGCTCGGCGCCTTCCAGGGGCAGTGGGGCACCGACATCCCGCTGCTGTGTGCCGGGGCGCTGCTGATCCTCGTACCCACACTCGTCATCTTCGTCATCTTCCAGCGCCGGTTCGTCACGGCGCTGCTGCAGGGTTCGATCAAGGGCTGAGACATGACCACACCACCGCCCGGGTACGCCGCCCGGCGCAACACATCCCCCGCAGTGGCAGCGACGGCGCGCCCGGCCCGGCCTGCCCGCCGCCTCGCCGCCGGAATCACCGTGCGGTGGCAGGCATGACCGCAGATCTGAGCACCGACGAGGAACGCCGCCGGTTCCTGCGCTACACCCGAACCCGCTCGTGGCCGATGCTCGGGCGCTTCCCGGTCAGCGACGACCTGCACGACGCGCTGCTCGCCCAGATGCTGGCCGGCGCGCCGGAGACCGTCCGGTCCCTGCTCGACTCCCTGCGCGCGCAGACCCGGGCCACCGCCGCGCGGATGCTCACCGACGAGCGGTACCGGCACGCCGTCGCCACTCTGCCGTTCCGGGCCGGGGACCGGATCGTCGCCGTCGGAGACTCGATCACCGCCGACCGGCTCGGCTGGTTCGACCTGCTCGCCGCCTCGGTCGAGCTCGCGGGCGCGCCGCAGGCCGGCCTGGTCAACCTCAGCGTCAGCGGCAACACCACGGCCGACGCGCTGGAACGATTCGATCTGCTTGAAGCGGCACAGCCGACCCGGGTGCTGCTGATGCTCGGTACCAACGACGCGCGGGCGCACGGCCGTACCCGCCACCACCGGATGGTCACGCCACCGGAGACCGAGCGCAACGTGCGCGCGCTCATCGACCTGATCACCCACGACCTGCACGCCCCGGTCACTGTCATCACGCCCCCGGCGGTCGACCAGGACCGGATAGACGCCTTCTTCACCGGCGCACCGCTGCACTGGCGCGCCGACGCCGTGGCCGAGGTGGCTGCGGCCGTCCGGAAGGCGGCGCCGGACGCCATCGACCTGCACGAGAGCCTCGACGTCCGGGGCGGGCACGATCTACTCGAGGACGACGGCGTCCATCCGACCCCGGCCGGGCAGCGGATCATTCTCACCCACGTGGTCGACCAGCTGAGGTCGGCGCCGGAGTAGAGAACCCACGATCGCTATTGCACCCCGTCGATCAGGGCGCGCGCCCACACCGGCCACCGCAGGTCAGGAACATCAATGCCGCCGCCGGCACCGGCCGGTGTGGTGAGGCCGGTGCCAACGAGCGTTGTTACCCGTGCGCGGCCGCCAGGACCGGTGCCGGGGCCGGGGCGGTCGTCGGGCGGGACGGCCACCACGTCCACCGGCCGAGCAGGGTGAGCAGCGCGGGCAGCACGAACGCCCGGATGATCAGCGCGTCGATCAGGACCGCGGTGGAGAGGCCCACGCCGAGCTGCTTGAACTCGATGCCGTGACCGAGCACGAAGACGCTGAAGACCGAGACCATGATGACGGCCGCGCTTGTCACGGTGCCTGCTGAGCCGGTGATGCCGCGGGCCACGGCCTCCCGGGTGGGTACGCCGTCCGCGACCAGTTCGCGGATGCGGGTGAGCACGAAGACGTGGTAGTCCATGGACAGGCCGGAGAGCACGGCGAACGCGAAGAGCGGCACGAACGTCACGATGGCGCCGCCGCCGACGGTCTGGAAGACGAGCGTGATCACGCCGAACGCGGCGCCGACCGAGATCAGGTTGCTGACCGCTGTGACGAGTGCCAGCACGAGTGAGCGGAACGCGACCACGATGACCGCGGCGGTGGCCAGCACGATGAACGCCATCACCCAGGGCAGCGCGCGGGACAGGTTGTCGCCGTAATCGGCGGAGAGCGCGGTGTCGCCGCCGACCGCCCACTCGGCGTCCAGGCCACGAAGCGTGTCCGGGAGTCGTTTACGCAGGTCGGAGAGTTCCTGGCGGGCCTGGGTGGATTCGGAGTCGACGTCGGAGGAGACGATCAGTTCGTGCACGCGCCGGTCGTCGGAGGTGCGCAGTTCGCCGCCGATCGTGCGCAGCCGGTCCGCGACCTCGGGGGCGGACGCGGCGGGGGCGGACACGACGACGATGTGGCTGGACTGGTCGTCCGGGAAGGCGTCGATCATGCGGTGCAGCGCGGCCACGGCGGGGATGCCGCGTGGGAGGTCGTCGACGTCGGGGTTGCGCAGGGTCATGCCGAGCGCGGGGGTGGCGAGGGCGAGCATGGCCAGCACGGAGGCGGCAAGCGTCCAGCCGGGGCGGCGGAGCGCGGGGCGCAGCAGGGCGGGCCAGAGGCGGGGCGGCCGTCCCGATCCGGACGGGTCGAAGCCGGCAGAGTCGGCGCCTCCGGACGAGACCACAGGGCGTGACCTACCGAAGAGGACAGACCGCCGCTCCATCCGCCGTCCCAGGACCATGAGCAGTGCCGGGAGCACCGTCAGCGACCCGAGCATCGCCACCGCCACGACAAGCGCTGAACACGCCGCGAGCGAGGAGAACGTCACGTCACCCACCAGGAACAGCCCGAGCATCGCGATGATCACCGCGATACCGGAGATCAGCACCGAGTGCCCTGACGTCTCCACAGCGATCCGCACCGCCTCGGCGTGCCCGGCAGCTCGCGACTCCCGGTACCGCTTGACGTAGAACAGCGAGTAGTCGACCCCGACGGCCATCCCCATCAGCAGCACCATCGCCGACGTCGTCCCGGTGCTCGGGATCAGCTGCGACACCAGCGCGGACAGGCCGAACGCCGCCGCGACCGCGGACAGGCCGAGCAGCACCGGCACCCCGGCCGCGAGCAGCGCGCCGAACACCACGAGCAGGATGACGAGCGTCATCGGCAGGCTTACCAGCGCCGCCACGTCGAGGTCCGATGCGCTCTGCTCGGCCAGCCCGGCGCTCACCGACACACTGCCGGTCTGTTCCACGCGCAGCCCGGGGAAGTCCGCCGCGACCGCGTCCGTGGCCGCCCGCAACGGCTCCAGCCGCAGGTCGGCGGTGTCCGGATCACCGCTCATCACGACCGGAAGCAGGACGGCGTCCTGTCCGTCCGCCGTGGCCGCGACCCCGACCTGCGCCACCTCGGCCAGCCCGCCGAGCCGCCACGCCGCGTCGGCCGCGGCCGCCCGGGCCGCGTCCAGGTCGAGCGTGCCGTTCCGGGCGGTGATCAGGACGCTCTCGGTCGCGGCGCCGGCGAGCCCGGCGTCGCGAAGCATGACCGCGGCGCGTCCGGCCTCGCCGACCGCGGTCTCCGCGCCTGTCGCGACGCGGGTGGGCACTGTGGCGCCGATGGCGAGGCAGGCGGCGACGAAGGCGAGCCACAGCGCGACGGCGGTCCAGGGACGGCGCGTGCTCCACTGTGCGATCTGTTGTGTTCTCACGGGTTCCAGCCTCGCGGCCGTACCGTGGCGGGTCCTCACTCCGCAAGGCCTTTCCCCTCCCCCGGCGGAGGGAGATCCGTCTCCCGCAGCGGCGTGACGATTCGGGCGAACCGGGCTGCCTATCGTCTGTCATCCCCATTCGCCGAGTTCGAAGGAACACGCCATGAAGAGGTACGTCATCCTCGCCGCCGCACTTGCCCTCGCCGGATGCGCCGGGCCGCCCGCGGCCGAGAAGGCCGAGAACCGGCCGGTGAACGCGGTCTCCGCCGAGACGCTCGCCGCGCTGGCCGACTGCCCGGAGTTGACCCAGCTGCCGACCGCACGCTGTGGCCTGATCACCGTGCCGCGGGACCGGACGCGTCCCGGGGCCGGCACGCTCGACGTCGGGTTCGCGCTGGTCCCGCACACGGACACGTCGCAGCCGGGCCTGGGCACGATCGTGCCGAACCCGGGCGGGCCCGGCTCGTCGACGATCGACGCGACCGGCGACCGTTTCGCGGCCGCGCTGACGCCGCTGCTTGACCGGCACGACCTGCTGCTGATCGACGCGCGTGGGGTGGGCAGGTCGACCGCGCTGTCCTGCCCGGCGCTTGACGGGCCGGAGCGCGCGTTCGCACCGCTCGCCCGGCAGCGGGAGATGATCGGCGAGTGCGGCGCGCAGCTCGGTGACCGGGTGGCCGACTACGCGACGAACGCGGTCGCCGACGACATCGACGCGGTCCGCGCCACGCTCGGCCTGGACCGGCTCGACCTGCTCGGTGTCTCCTACGGCACCTACCTGATGCCGGCCTACGCGCACCGGTTCCCGCAGCACACCAGGACCGTGACGATGGCCGGCGCCTATGCGGTCAACGAGGACCCGACCGGCGCGGTCGGAGCCGCCGCGTTCCGCCGGGCCGTGGGGCTGGTCTGTGAGCGGTCCGGCGAGTGCGACGGCGCCACAGTGCTTGACGATCTGGCCGCGCTCGCGCAGCGGCTGCGGACCCGGCCGGAGACGCTCGAGGTCGACGGGCACCGGGTGGCGCTCGACGAGTGGCAGTTCACCTCGGTGGCGGGCCGGCTCTACTCAAGCGCCCCGGACACGGCGAAGCAGTTGTCGCTCGCGGCCGCGGCCGCGGCGGCCGGCGACGGCGATCTGGGCCCGGTCCGGGAGCTGGTCACGGCGAGCCTGCGTGCGGAGGCGGAGATCTACTCGTACGGTCCGTTCGTGCTGTCCGACGCGCAGAGCTGGGCCACCACCTGCCACGACTATCTGCGCGACTTCGACTATGCGGACCCGGTCGCGACGCGCACCGCGGATTACCAGGCGATGGTGGCCGCGCTGCCGGACGCGGACTTCGCGCCGTTCTCCGCGGAGTCCTGGGTGACCAGGTCGAACTATGACACCGGCGCGTGCCTGAACTGGCCGGCGGACCCCACGGCCGGGTCGCCGTTCGCCCCGGGCGCGGCGCTGCCTGACGTACCCGTGCTGGTGCTCAGTGGTGATCTTGATGCGAACACCCCGAGTGACTCCGGCCGGGCCGCTGCGGCACAATTCCCGCAGGCGACATTCGCCGAGATCGCCGGGGCCGGGCACACGCCCGCAAGCACGCCGGAAGGCGCCGACGCGATCGTCCGGTTCATCGCCGAGCACCGCTGAGGCCGCCATGCGTGACGACACACCCGCCCTGCGCCGCCAGTCGCTGCTGATCGCGCTCGGCTGCGTGATCGGCGACGGCGCGCCGTTCCTGCTGCACGCCGCGAACGCGCCCCAGCATCCGGGTGTCTGGGTGGCCGGCGCGCTGATAGTCGCGGCCGATCTGACGCTGGCGCTGCCGGCGCGCACGGCCGGGCCGGTCGCGGTGCTGCACGCGGCGGTCCGGGTCGGCGTGATGCTGCTGCTTGCCGCGGCGACCGGCGAGCGGGACAACGGCATCGGCAACGCGACCGGGCTGGTCGTGGCCGGTTACCGGGCCGGTGCGTGGCTGCGCGGCCCGCGCTCCTACGCCACGCTCGCGGTGCTCGTCGTAGGCCTGTTCGTCACGCAAGGGCTGCAGGGATTCGCCGCGACCGCGCCGAACATCCTGCTCACGTTCACCAACACGGTCATGCCCTGGCTTCTCGGCCGGCACACCACAGGGCTCGCCGGGCACATCGACGAGGTCCGGCGCCGTGCCGGGGAGCAGCGGCGGTCCGCCGAGGCCGCGATGGAGGCGGAACGGACCGCGATCGCCCGGGACCTGCACGACACGATCTCGCACCACGTGAGCGCGGTCGGCATGCACGCGTCCGCGGCCCGGCTGGCGATCGGCGCGGGCACGGCGACGCGCGAGAAGGGGTCGCTGGACGGGCGGATCGCCGGCTCGCTGGAGCAGGTCGAGACGTCAAGCCGGGCCGCGCTGTCCGACCTGCGGCGGGTGCTCGACCTGCTGCACGGCAACGAGTCCGACGGCGTGGCGCAGCCGGGCCTCGGCGCGCTCGACGAACTCGTGGAGCGCGCCGGCCTGGACGTGCGCCTGCGCCAGACCGGCCTGGCGCCGCAACGCCTGCCGGACTCGCTCAACCTCGCCGCGTACCGGATCATCCAGGAGATCGTGACAAATGCGCTGCGGCACGGCGACGGCGGCCTGGACCTTGAGGTGGTCCAGACCGCGTCCGAACTGCGCATCACGGGCGTCAATGCGATAAACCAACGATCAAGCGTGGGTACGGGACGAGGGCTGGACGGCATCCGCCACCGGGCCGGCATGTTCGGCGGTACCGTGCACACCGGCCCGGACCCCTCCGGCGCCTGGCGGATCGCGCTCACCCTCCCGCTCCAGGAGACCCGATGACCATCCGCGTACTGCTCGCCGACGACCACGAGTTCTACCGCTCCGGGTTCCGCAGCGCGCTGGAGACCCAGCCGGACCTGGAGTGCGTGGCAGACGTCGGCGACGGTGTGGAGGCCGTCCGCGAGATCGAGCGGCTGCGCCCGGACGTGGCAGTCCTCGACGTGCGCATGCCGCGGATGGACGGGCTGGCCGCGGCCGAGGCCGTCCTGTCCGGCGGTGGCGGGTGCAAGATCGTGCTGCTGACCACGTACGACGAGGACGGCTACGTCTACCGGGCGCTGCAGGCCGGCGCCAGCGGCTTCTGCCTCAAGAGCATGCCCACCGACGAGCTGCTCGGCGCGATCCGGGTCGCGGCCCGCGGCGACGCGCTGATCGACCCGTCAGTCACCCGCCGCCTGGTGTCCCGTTTCAGCGCCGGCCTGGCGCCGCCCACGTCGTCGGCGCCGCCCGCCGACCTCGCCCGGCTCACCGTGCGCGAGCGGGAGATCCTGCTCGAGATCGCGCGCGGCCGCTCCAACGCGGAGATCGCCGGCCGCCTGTACGTCGGCGAGCAGACCGTCAAGACGCACGTCTCCCACGTGCTGACCAAGCTCGGGCTGCGCGACCGGATCCAGGCCGTGATCTACGCGTACGAGCACGGGTTGCTGTGACGCCGCAGGTGCGGTGGTTGTGGGCGGCGTACGCGGTCAGCGCCTACGGGTCCGCGCTCGGGTTCGGCGCGTTCCCGCTGATCGCTCTGCTGGTGCTTGACGCCGGCCCGGCCCAGGTGTCCGCGCTTGCGGCGGTGGGCCCGGCCGTGGGCGCGCTGATCGCGGTGCCGCTCGGCCCGTGGGTGGAGTTCCGCCGCAAGCGCCCGGTGATGATCGCGATGGACCTGGTGCGTTTCGCCGCGATGATGACGGTCCCGGTGGCGTACGCGCTCGGCCTGCTCGGCTTCACCCAGCTACTGATCGTCTCGGTGGTGGTGGCGGCCGCGAAGATCGCCTTCAACGCTGCCAGCGGCGCGCATCTCAAGGCGCTTGTCGCGCCGGCCGGCCTACTTGCCGCGAACGCACGCTTCGAGTCGACCACGTGGAGCGCGATCGCGGTCGGCCCACCGCTTGGCGGCGCCGCGATCGGCCTGTTCGGGCCGGTCGTCACAGTGATCGCGGACGCGTGCAGCTATCTGCTCTCCGCGCTCGGCATCGCCGCCATCCGCGGCCACGAGCAACCCCCACAACGCACGCAGCGGGTACGGGCCGGCGAACTGCTCGACGGCTGGCGGCACATCCTCGGCCATCGCGGGCTCCGGTCGCTCTACCTCAACCAGCTGCTCGTCAACGGCCTGATCATGTGCACCGAGCCGTTGCTGGCCGTGCTCATGCTCCGCGACCTCGGCTTCGCGCCCTGGCAGTACGGGCTCGCGTTCGCGCTCCCCTGCCTCGGCGGGCTGATCGGCTCACGGCTCGCCCGCCGGGTGGTCACCCGCTACGGGCAGCACCGGGTTCTGCGCGTGGTCGGCACGCTGCGGGCGGTCTGGCTGATCGGCCTCGCGTTCGTGCAGCCGGGCGTGGCCGGGCTGGTCACGGTCATCGCCATCGAATTCGCGATCATCGTCAGCATGAGCCTGTACAACCCGGTCTTGGCCACGTACCGGCTGGAGAACACGCCGGACCACCGCGTCACGCGTACGCTGACCGCCTGGTCGATCAGCAGCGGCCTGTCGATCGCGGTGCTGAGCGGGCTCGCGGGCCTGCTCGCCGCCGCGGTCGGCGCCCGCCCGGCGATCATTGTCGCCGGCCTGCTGATCCTCGCGACCCCGCTGCTGCTGCCCCGCCGTGCCACGCCACGCGCGCCGGGCGGGGACCGGACTCAGGACGGGGACCGGACCCAGAACGGGGACCAGACTCAGGGCGGGGACCAGACTCAGGGCGGGGACCAGACTCAGGGCGGGGACCAGACTCAGGGCGTCGCCCGGCAGCGGGCCGCGTCACCCGCACCCGGCGGCGGCGACCCGTCCCGGACCGTAGACCAGGATCAGGCCACGGGCCGGGACGAAGCAGCAGGCCGCGACGAAGCGGCGGGCCCGGACAAAGCAGCAGGCCCGGACAAAGCAGCAGGCCCGGATCAGGCCGCTGCCGCAGGAGGGCCGGCGCACCGCGAACCTGCTGGCGGCGCTGCCGCGCCGGCGGGAGCCGGCACGGCGTAGCGGGCGGCGACGGTCAGTACGCCAGGTTCACGTGTGCCCGGTGACGGTCGCCCTTCTCGATCAGGTCGACGACGCCGAGCGCGTAGTCCGCGCCGGAGATCGCACCGCCGCCGTCCGGCTGGACGGCCACGTCGTCGCCGATCCGGTACTCGCCCCGGCGCTCTCCGGGCGAGTGTGAGCCGAACTGCCCGGCCGGGCTGACGAACACCCAGTCGAGCGTCTCCGGCGTGGCCGGGAGGTCGTCGACCACGAGTGCGGCCACCGTGATCATCTCCTGGTGGTACTCCGCGGGCGCGTGGCTGAGGTCCGTCACGAAGCGCGGGGCTCCGGCCGCCGGTCGCAGCGACGAGAAACCGCCGACGATGAACAGCGGCGCCTTCTGTGCCGCCGCGAGACTGCCGATCGTACGGTACACGTCGCGGTACGAGCCGGTCAGCGGGCCGCGCGGTGCGAGCGCGCCCACCACGACGTCCGCGCCGGCCACGACCTCGGACAGCGCGGTCTCGTCGGCGGCGTCGCCCTGGACGTAGGTCACGCCCTGCACCGGCGCGTCCGGGGCCGAGCGGCTGAACGCGGTGACCTGGTGCCCACGGGCGGCGGCCTCGGCGACGATTGCCGATCCGGCGTATCCGGTGCCGCCGATGACGGTGATGCGGGACATGGTGATGCCTTTCTCCGACGATGTGTCCGGGGCCCACGATCGGGCCTCCTCAGTTACCGTAAGAGAGCAGATCTCCATCGGGAAGAAGGCACTTCGTGGTAACCACTCAGGCGGTCCCGGCTCTCTGTGGCAATCCGTATGCCGCTGACTGCTCCACCCGCCGCATCCTGGACCGGATCGGCGACCGCTGGACCGTCCTGATCGTCGGCATCCTCGGCGACGGCGAGGCCCGCTTCTCCGAGTTGCGGCGCCGCATCGACGGCGTCTCCCCGAAGATGCTCACCCAGACGCTGCGCGGCCTGGAACGCGACGGCCTGGTGAGCCGCACCGTCCACCCCGAGGTCCCGGTCCGCGTCGTCTACGCCCTCACCGACGCCGGCCGCACGCTGCTGGGCCCGCTCCGTGCGCTCCGGGAGTGGTCAATCGCGCATCTCGGCGACGTCGCCGCCTCCCAGCGCGCCTACGACCAGGCGGAGTAGACGCCCCGGTCCTGTCCGTGGCACGCGGAACCGGCAGGGAGGCCGCCTGCGGCCGACCGGTGTCGCCGGGAGGCCTCGGGCGGTGATGTGCGATCAGCCGGGTATATCAGCATTTTTAGAGGTCTATGACCCGACGGGGGCCGGCGGCGCGGGACACCTGGCCGCGCGGGCCCGTGACCTGCGGTCCGCGAACGCCGGCCTGCAGGCGGCCGCACCATCATAAAGCTGGTGGCGGCTTTCTCGCGGGCGGTCAGGACGTGGTCGACGGCGCCGGTCGGGACCGTGGTCTCGCAGCTGACCGTGCGGCACGCGCGCTACCGGACCGGGAGGGACGTGCGCAGGAAGTCCCGGAAGGCGCGTGGCGGCCCGCCGGTGATCTCCTCGACGCATGCCGTGGTGCGGTCCTCCGCGCCGCCCGCGATCGCAAGGTCCAGCCCGGCGAGCAGGTCGGCGAAGGCGGCCGGCACCCCGTGCGCCTGGTGGCGGGCCGAGAGTGCGGCCGCGCTGACCCGCCGGTGCCGGACCGGGCCGCCGGTCACCTCGCTCAGCGCGGCGGCGACGTCGTCGAAGCTGAGCGGCGCCGGCCCGGTCAGCACCACGTCACGACCGGCCGGGACCGCCCCGGTCAGGAACCGGGCGGCGACCGCGGCGATGTCGTCCGGGTCGATGAACGGCACTCGGCCGTCCTCGGTGGCGCTGACGATCTCGCCGTCCGCGCGCGCCGAGTCGCCGTGCAGGTGGCCGGGGGTGAAGTTGCTTGCGAACCAGCTCGGCCGCAGCACCACCCAGTCCGGCACGTGATCGGCCAGCCGCGCGCCGACCGCTCCCGGGCCGGGCCCGCCGACCGGGATCGCGGACGAGCCGAGCAGGACGATCCGCCGCACTCCGGCCCGGCGCGCCTCCTCAAGGAATGGCGTCACCACCGGCTCCGGCTCGGCGACGCCGGGCGGCAGCACGAGGTAGACCGCGTCCACCCGCTGCAGCGCCGGCCTGTGGGTCGCCGGCTCGGACCAGTCGAAACGCACGTCCGCGCGCGCCGACCGGCCTGCCTTTCGAGTTGGCACTCCCGCGTCCGCCAGCCGCCGGGCGAGGCGGCTGCCGGTGGTGCCGGTCGCGGCCGTGATCAGCACGGTCATGCGGAGACCTGCTGGAACAGCATCGGGTTCCAGTAGTCGCGGTAGTGACGGATGAGCCCGCCGGTGATCGTCAGCACCGCGATGTACCGCGCGGTGTAGGGCGCGCCGCTCGCGACGACGAGCCCGCTGGCCGCCATCTCCGCGATGATCACGTCCGGGTCGGCCGTCTCGTGGACGACGACGTCGTGGATGCGCTGGATGTTCACCATGTCGGTGTAGCCGTCGAGATAGGACTCGACCGCGGCGCGCCCGTCGAGCCGCTCCGGCCGCCCGGGCGGCGCGAACGGGAACTCCATGACTGCGTCGTTCGCGTAGAGCGCGGTGAACGCGGCCATGTCGTGGGCGAGTAGGGCGTCGGTGGCACGGCGGAAGACGGCCGTGGGTGTGTCGGTCATGATGGTGCCCCTCTAAACTGCGGACTGCCGGTCCGCTTAACCGTAGCGGACTGCCGGTCCGTTTGTGAAGGGTGGGGCGCCGTGCGAGCAGACAAGGTGCGCAACCAGGAGGCCGTGCTCGCTGCCGCCGGCCGGCTGTTCGACCAGGCCGGCGACCCGGACGAGGTGTCGATGGACGCGATCGCGGCCGCCGCCGGCGTCGGAAAAGGCACGATCTTCCGCGGGTACGGCGACCGCCGCGGCCTGATCCGGGCACTCTATGACGCGCGGGTGGCCAGGGAGCTTGTGCTCGACGGCTCCGGCGGCACCCCGGCGGAGGCCGCCCTCGACCTGCTTGATCGCGTGTGGACGTTCAAGGAGCGCAATCGCGCCCTCGCCTCGGCGCTGGAGCGGGAGGGGCACGGCAGTCCCTACCAGAGCGCCGGGTACGACCGGCTGCACGCGGTGCTGACCGACCTGGCCGGGCGGGCACGCGGGCCGGAGAACGCCGCATTCCTCGCGCACGTGCTACTCGGGGCCGTCCGCAGCGATCTGGTGGAGCACCTGCGGCAGGACGATTCCGTGGACCCGCGGGCCGGGCTGCGCGATCTCGTCCGCCACGTGTTCGGCACGGCCTGATCGAGAACCGGCCAGCCCGCGCCCCCACCCGGACCGGCCGATAACGTTTTCGGAAGCCGTCAGTGCAGGAAACTGCCGTACGGCCCGTTCAGGATGCCGTTCTTCTGCGCGGCGCTGAAGTGCGTGTTCGGGTAGTTGTAGAACGACGCGGACATCGGCGTGCCGTCCGTCGAGGTCGAGTCCGGCAGCCCGAAGGCGTGGCCGAGTTCGTGCACCATCCCGCCGTACCACCGATTCATCGCGCCGTTGATTCCCGCGGCCCCGTCCGCGTCGTGTCCACTGAGGATCACCCACCCGCCGCCGCCCCCGCCACCCGAGCAGGCCGACTCCGCACTGATCTCCCCGACGTTGATCCACCTTCGGTCCGGCGCCTGCAGCCCGAGCTTGCGCATCAACTCCTGCTGCATGTTGAACACCACCCACCAGTAGCAGTCGTTGCCATTTGGCGTGTTCTCGTACCAGGCATGCGGGTGATCCCCGTTCACCACCTCGACCACCGGCTCATTGAGCGTGAACGTCTTCCCCAGCTCCCGCCGGTAGTAGCTCTGCGCCTCCCGCATCACCCCGGCGATCCCGTCGACATACCGCTTGTCATACGGCACATCCGTCGGCCGCAGCCAATAGACCCGGACCGTGCCGGACGGCGGCGCAGCCTGCGCCGACGCCTCTGCCACGGACCCGGCCTGCGCCGGGGCCGCCACCGCGAAGACCGCCAGGGCAGTGGCAAAGGCCAGCACCGCGGCGACAAACCGGGCAGGGCGCGATCGTTGGAGCGTCATCATCGCCTCCTAAGAGTTGATAGCTCTCAATGCCTTACCATCCTCCACGAAAAGGTTTTCGGCAACCCGGCTCCACCCGGCGGTGCGCACAGCCGCCAGCGCTTCGACATGGCGGCATGCGCATGGACCGGGAGGGTCAGAGTCCGATCACGGCCGCGCCACGAGCCCTTCGAGCCACTCCTGGTGAAAGGCGACGAGGTTGGTGCGCAGCCGGGCGGCGAGCAGCGTGGGCACGGGTCCGGCCTGGACCTCCTCGGTGACGATCCGGCACCCGCCGTCGGCTGTCGGGTAGAGGGCCCAGCGGTGATACCCCCGGGAGCCGCGGGCCGTCCCGCGCCACGCGAGTGCCTGCGACGGGACCAGTTCCGTGACAGTGGTGGTGACGCGCACGCCGAGGGTCTTCCAGCTGAACGTCGTTCCCAGCGCAAGGTCCTCTCCCGGCGCGATGCCCCGCACGTCGGATGCGTGCGGATACCACGCCGGCCACTCGGCGGCGCGCACGAGTGCCGGCCACAGGTCGCCGGCGGGGCGCGTGGAGACGATCTCGTTGTGCGTGAAGACCGGAGCCTGATCGGGGTGGAACGAGTCCGGCCAGTCGGGAAGTGCAGACATATCAGGTGTCCATTCGCACGGTCTTATCGCAAGTCGTCTTGCGATAATCGGAGACTAGCCCCGGCCGTGGACGCATCGCAAGCCGAGTTGCGTAAGATTGCCGGCATGGCGGACCAGCAGAGGCAGCCGCGCCGACGGGGCGAAACCGTCCGGAGGGCTGTGCTCGACGCGGCGGCGGCAGAGTTGACGGCCGCAGGTGTGGAGCACGTGACCATCGCGGGCGTCGCGGCCCGTGCGGGGGTTCACGAGACGTCGATCTACCGCAGGTGGGTGACGAAGGAGGCGCTGCTGCTGGAAACGGCTCAGGAGCAGACCGCGGGCGCAGTTCCTCAGCCCGATACGGGTTCACTCCGCGGTGACCTGGTGGCCCTGGTCCTGTCACTAGACGCGTTTCTCAGGTCCCCCATCGGCGGCGCGTTGCTCCGCGTCGCGCTCACGGCGTCGACGGCGGACGGCGCGACCGCGCGCGAGACGTTCTGGCTCGACCGTCTCAGCAACAGCGGCGGCATCATCGACAACGCGCGGTCCCGAGGTGAGATCCGTCCTGCGGTCGATCCCGACCTGCTCATGCAGGCAGTGGTCGGATCAGTTCACCTGGGCGCGATCTTCGGTGGGCGTCCCCTCGACCGTGCGGGCGCAGCGAGACTTGTCGACCTCCTGCTCACCGGGGCGGGAGAGCCGGCCACCGGTCTGTAGTACCGACTGCGTTCGCCACCGCAGGATCACCCCTGCGCCGGTCCACGGCACTGCCGGCGCCGACTCCGGAGTCGGCGATGAAGACGGAGTCGGCGCACGGCAGTGGTCACCCGGCGGAGGCGACGACCGGCTGGTCCGGGTTGTCGCGGCCGGGGGACTCGGCGTGGATGTCCTCGGCCCAGTGGCAGGCGACGCGGTGGTTTGCGGCCCCGATGGAGATGGTGCGCAGCAGGGGCCGCTCGTCCGTGCAGCGGGTCGGGCGGGCCCAGGGACACCGGGTGTGGAAGCGGCACCCGGACGGCGGGGCGGCGGCGGAGGGGAGGTCGCCCTTGAGGATGATCCGCTCGCGGCGGTCCTCGATGTCGGGGTCGGGAACCGGAACGGCGGAGACCAGGGCCCGGGTGTACGGGTGCAGCGGCGTCGCATACAGGTCGTCGCTGTCGGCCTCCTCGACCAGGGTGCCGAGGTACATGACGCCGACGGTCCTGGAGACGTGCCGGACCACGGCCAGGTCGTGGGCGATGATCAGGTAGGTCAGGCCGCGGGAGGCCTGCAGGTCGGCGAGCAGGTTGAGGATCTGGGCCTGGATGGAGACGTCCAGGGCGGAGACCGGCTCGTCCGCGACGATCAGGTCCGGCTGCACGATCAGCGCACGGGCGATGCCGATGCGCTGGCGCTGGCCGCCGGAGAACTCGTGCGGGTACCGCGACAGCGAGTTGCGTGGCAGGCCGACCGCGTCGAGGACGTCCGCGACCATGGCGCGGCGCGACGCCGTACCCGAGCCGATCTTGTGGGTGTTGAGGCCTTCGAGGAGGATCGTCTCGACGTTCTGCCGCGGGTCCAGGCTGGACATCGGGTCCTGGAAGACCATCTGCACGTGACGGCGCATGCCGCGCAGGTGCCGGCCGTTGAGGGCGGTCAGGTCGGTGCCGTCGTACCGCACCGTGCCGGTGGTGGGCGTGTTGAGGCGCATGATGGCGCGGCCGAGCGTGGACTTGCCGCAACCGGACTCGCCGACCAGGCCGTAGGAGCCGTGCCGGGGGATCTCGAAGGAGACGCCGTCGACCGCGCGCACGTGGCCGACGGTCCGGTTGATCAGCGCGCCCCGGACGATCGGGAAGTGCACGGACAGGTCTTCGACCTGCAACAGACTCATGACAGTGCTCCTGCTCGGACGCAGCGGTGGGTGTGCCCCTCGTCGACGATGTGCAGCGCGGGCGGCCCGGCCACGCACTCGTCCGCGCGCAGTTCGCAGCGGGGGGCGAACGCGCAGCCGTCCTGCCAGGGCAGCACGTCGCGGACCGAGCCGGGGATCGCGGCCAGGCGGTCGCCGCGCGGCGTGTCCAGCCGGGGAATCGAGCCGATCAGGCCGGTCGTGTACGGGTGCTGCGGCGTCGCGAACAACTGCCGGCGGCGGGCGGTCTCGACAAGCCGCCCGGAGTAGAACACGTTGACCCGGTCGCAGAGCCCGGCCACCACGCCGAGGTCGTGCGTGATCAGCAGCAGCGAGGTGCCGGAGTCCTTGACCAGCCCGGCGAGCAGGTCGAGGATCTGCGCCTGGATCGTCACGTCGAGCGCGGTGGTGGGCTCGTCCGCGATGATCAGCTTGGGCCGGCAGGCGACCGCGATCGCGATCAGCACGCGTTGCCGCATGCCGCCGGAGAGCTGGTGGGGGTAGTCGCGCAGGCGCCGGGCCGGGTCCGGGATGCCGACCCGTTCCAGCAGCTCGGCGGCCTCCTTCTTGGCGGCCGTTCCGCGCAGGCCGCGGTGCCGGGTGAGCACCTCGGTGACCTGCACGCCGATCGGCACGACCGGGTTGAGCGAGGAAAGCGGGTCCTGGAAGACCATGGCGACGTCCCGGCCGCGCACGTCGCGCAGTCGCCGCCGGTCGAGTCGCAGCAGGTCGGTGCCGTCGAACAGGGCCTGGCCGGTGATTGAGGCGCCGCGCAGCAGTCCCATGATCGCCATCGCGGTCACGGACTTGCCGCTGCCGGACTCGCCGACGAGGCCGACGACCTCGCCGGCGTCGACGGTGAACGACACGCCGTCTACCGCGCGGGTGGCGGGACGGCCCCTGGGCGCGAACGTGACGGCCAGGTCGGAGACGTCGAGCAACGGCATGGTCACCTTCGCAGCTTCGGGTCGAGGGCTTCGCGCATCGACTCGCCGAGCAGCGTGAACCCGAGCGCGATGACGATGATGCCGACGGAGGGGTAGACAGCCCATTCCGGGCGGACCGAGAGGTAGCGCTGCGCGTCCGCGAGCATGACGCCCCATTCGGGGATGGCCGCGTCCGCGTTGCCGAGGCCGAGGAAGGACAGCGCGGCCGCCTCGATGATCGCGGTGGCCAGGGTGAGCGTGGCCTGCACGATGACCGGGCCGACCGAGTTCGGCAGCAGGTGCGACCAGGCGATCTTCCACTGGGGTACGCCGAGCGCGATCGCGGCCGTGACGTATTCGCTCTCGGACTGGGCGAGCATCGCACCGCGCAGCAGCCGGGCGAAGATCGGCACGGACACCACGCCGATCGCGATCATGACGGTGGCCAGGCTCTGCCCGAGCAGCGCCGCGACGCTCACGGCAAGCAGCAGGCTGGGCACCGCGAGCAGCATGTCGACGAAGCGCATGATGATCGAGTCGATCCAGCGTCCGGCCCGGCCGCCGAGCCCGGCCGCCGCGCCCGCGATGCCGCCGACGAGCACGCCCACGGCCAGGCCGAGAAGCGTGGAGACGACGCCGACGATCAGGGTCTGCCGGGCGCCGACGATCAGCCGGCTGAACTCGTCGCGGCCGAGGTGGTCGACGCCGAGCCAGTTCTCCGCGCGTGGCCCGGGGAACGCGCCGCGTGCCTCGCTGATCTCGCCGCGCCAGGTCTGCGCGATCGGGTCGTGCGGGACGATAAGCGGGCCGACGATCGCGATGACCACGAAGGTCAGGACGATGATCGCACCGACGATCGCGGCCGGGCTGCGGCGCAGCCGCACGAGCGCGTCCTGCCAGAGGCTGAGGCCGGGTTGCTCCGCGAGACGGTCGATGCGGTCGGCCTTGCGGGTCAGGATGCTCACCGGACCCGAATCCGCGGGTCGATCAGGCCGTAGGACACGTCCACCACCAGATTCACGAGTACGTAGATGAGCGCGATGAACAGGATGAAGCCCATCAGCACCGGATAGTCCAGCTCGGAGATCGCCTGGGCCAGGAACGCCCCGATCCCGGCGAACGCGAAGACCGTCTCGGTGAGCACCGCGCCGGACAGCAGCGTGCCGGTGAGCAGGCCGATCGTGGTCGAGACCGGCAGCATCGCGTTGCGCAGCACGTGCCGGCGGCGCAGCACCCGGTCGGTGAGGCCTTTGGCCTCCGCGGTGCGCACGTGCTCGGTGCCGAGCACCTCGATCACGCTGGCCCGGGTGATCCGCACGATCGCGGCGAGCGGGATGCTGGCCAGCGTGAGTCCGGGCAGGACCAGGTGCCAGAGCGCGTCGAACGCCGCGTCCCACTCCTGGGTGAGCAGCCCGTCGAGGACGTAGAAGCCTGTCACGTGGGTGGCGTCGATTGTCGGGTCCTGCCGCCCGGTGGACGGGAACCAGCCCAGGTTCTCCGCGCCGACCGCCTTCAGCACGTAGCCGAGGAAGAAGATCGGGATGCAGACGCCGACAAGCGACCAGCCGACACTCAGCTGGTCGAGGATCGAGCCCCGGTGCCGCGCGGCCAGGTAGCCGAGCGGGATGCCGACGCCGATCGCGATGATCATGGCGGTGACGGTGAGCTCGACCGTGGCCGGGAACCGGTCGGCGAACTCGGTGAGGACCGGCCGCCGGGTGGAGATCGACGTGCCGAGGTCGAAGCGGGCCAGCCGCTCCAGGAACTTGCCGTACTGCACGATCAGCGGCTCGTCGAGGCCGAGGCTACGACGGATCAGCTCAAGCTGTTCCGGCGTGCCCCGGTCCCCGAGGAGCGCGGTCTCCGGACCGCCCGGCAGCTGACGCGGCCAGATGAACAACAGAATCGACAGGCCGAACAGCGTCGGTACGAGCTGCATCAGCCGCCGGGCGATGAAGCGACCCATTTAGCTCGTGTACTCCGCGGTGTAGAGGCGCAGCTCGCTGCTGAGCGGGCTGGTCTTGATGCCGGTCAGGTTCTTGCCGAGCACGAGCGCGGCAGGCGTGTGCGAGATCGGGATCGCCGGGAGGGTCTCCATGATCTTCGCGTTGAGCTGCTTGTACAGCTCGGTGCGCTTGGCCGCGTCCGGCTCCGCGTCGGCCGTCTTGAACAGGTCGAACAGCGCCTGGTCGGTGAAGCCGAAGTCCTTGCGCGGCCGGTCGAAGAACGTGCCGATGAAGTTGTACGCGTCGCCGTAGTCACCGGTCCAGCCGAGCATGTGCAGGTCGTGGTCGGACGTGGTACGGATCGCGGCCAGGTAGTCAGGCGTCCACTTCAGCGGCACCGGCTGGATGGTGATGCCGGCCGCCTCGAGGTCCGCCTTCTGGATCTCGAACAGGTCCTTGGTGCTCGGCATGTACGGCCGCTGGACCTCGGTCGGGTAGTAGTACTTGAGCGTCAGGCCCTCCGCGCCTGCCTCTTTCAGCAGCGCCTTCGCCTTGGTGACGTCGTACGGGTACTTCGTGACGTCCGGGTTCCAGCCCGCAAGCGTCGGCGGGATGAACTGGGTGGCGACCTCCGCGCCCGGCGGGAGCTTCGAGTCGACAAGCGCCTGCCGGTTCAGTGCGATCGCTATCGCCTGGCGGACCCGCAGGTCCTTCAGCTTCGGGTTCGCGGCCTGGTCGATGCCGAGGTAGAGGATGTTGAACGCCGGCTTCATGAGCACGTTGAAGCCCTCGTCCGCGAGCGGCTTCTGGTCCGCGGGCGCGACCGCGTCGTACCCCTGGATGTCGCCGGAGCGCAGCGCCTGCTTACGCGCGGCCTCGTCCGGGATGGCCGTGAAGATGACCGTCTTGATCTTGGCCTTCGCACCCCAGTAGCCGTCGTAGCGCTCAAGCGTCACCCGCTTCGCGGCCACGTCCCAGGAGACGAACTTGTACGGCCCGGTGCCGGTCGGGTGCGCCTTGACGTACTCCGGGTACTCCACAGACTTGGTGGTGCCGCCGATCGTGGCGCCGAACTTCTGCATCGCCGCCGGGCTGTGCATCGAGAACGACGGCAGGCCCAGCGCGGACGGGATCTTGCTCGACGTGCGGGTGAGCGTCAGCACGGCCGTGGCCGGGTCGGTCGCCGCGCACGACTTGTAGAGGCTCGGCGGCAGCGTGTCGCTCTCGTTCTTCGCGAACCCGCCGAACACGTCCTGCCAGTAGCCGGTCACGTCCGGGCTCTGCATGACACCTGCCGCGTTGAACCAACGGTCGAAGTTCGCACAGACCGCGGCGCCGTCAAGCGCCGTCCCGTCGTGGAACGTCACACCCTGCCGGATCTTGAACGTCCAGGTCAGGCCGTCCGGGCTGGACTGCCAGCTCTCCGCGAGACCGGCCTCCACCTCCGTACCGCCCGGCACCGGCTGCACGAGCGTCTCGAACATCTGCCGCGCCACCCGCAGCGTCTCGCCGTCCTTCGCGAACGACGGGTCGAGCATCTTCGGGTCCGCCGCGACGCCGAACACAAGCGTCTGATCGCCCTCGGCCGTCTCACCCCGCTTACTCTCCGCACAGCCCGCGGAGAGCAACACGGCCGCCGTTGCCACGGCCGCGGTCACCGCCTTCGCCCTGAACGCCTGCATGACGCCTCACCTCATGGTCACGGGAGAACTATTCGACGCGTCCACTGTGTCAAGCCATAGTGGATCATGTGGTCATGTCGATGAGATTTCCTACCACAGGGTGACGGCCACCAATGCCCCGGGGCATCAGGAATTCAAATATTCAGCGATCTCGTCCGGCCACCGGCGTACCTCCGCTTCACTCGTTGCGACCTGCAACTTTGCGTTCGGGAGCACCTCGGACAGCATGCGTGCGGAGCCGACCGGATGCACCGGATCCGTGTCCCAGGCGAGGATCAGGGCGGGCTGCCGGATCATCGCCAGAGCGTCACGGCCCGGCAGATCGGAGGCAGCCGCACCACGCAGCACGGAGGGCAGCAGCCCATCACCTACCGAAACCCTCTGCGGGTACGAGGCCAGGCCCGCGAAGATCGGCGGAGGCGCGGACGGCGCGCCGTCGAACGAGGCCGCAGCCGCCTCCGCCAGGTAGAGACGGGCGGCCCCGGCCCTTGTCACGCCGGTCGTCGGCGGGATGATCAGCACCAGCCGCCGGAACCGCTCCGGCGCGGTGACCGCCGCCCACAGCAGCGTCCCGCACCCCATCGACGCGCCCATGAAGTCCGTCGTGCCGGTCTCCTCCGCCACCGCGATCAGGTCCTCGGCCAGGCGCGGCCAGGTGTAGTCCTCCACCACCGCCCGCCCCGACGACTCACCGTGCGCCCGCGCGTCGTACCGGACCATCCGCCGCGTCCCGGTCACCGGCGCCCAGTCGTGCAGCCCCCGCGCCTCCTCCGCCGCCCTGCTCAACATCATCCCGTGCGCGTACCCGACCGCCGGCCCGTCACCCCGCACCCAGCAGGCAAGCTCCGCACCCGGCCGCCGCACCCAGAGATCCACCACGCGACCATGATGCCCTCGACGATGCCCTCCCGTACCGGCCGGGTGAATTCCGGGACACCAGCCGTGCGGGTGACGCCCTCCACCAGGGACAGTCTCCGACGACCGCTGACGAGCCGACTTGTCGGCGGATGTCGATACCGTAAGACTGTCGCAGTGCGGGAGTACCAGGAACTCGGTGGGCGATATCGGCTGGACAGCGAAGTGGGACGCGGCGGCATGGCGGTGGTCTGGCGCGCCCACGACGAGGTGCTCGGCCGGCTCGTCGCCGTCAAAGTCCTGGCCGGGCAGTACGTCACCGACCCGGAGGCACGCCTGCGCATCCGCGAGGAGGCGCGCGCCGCGGCCCGGCTGTCACACCCCAACATCGCCCAGGTCCACGACTTCGGCGAGGCCGCGGACGGCGACGACGTCCTGCCGTACGTGGTCATGGAGCTGATCAGCGGCGTCTCCCTGGCCCGGCGGCTGCGCAAGGGACCACTACCGCTGACGGAGGCGCTGCGCTGCTGCGCCGAGGTAGCGGCAGCACTGACCGCCGCCCACGCGAAAGGGCTCGTGCACCGCGACATCAAACCCGCAAACGTGATGATGACCCGGCAGGGCGCCAAGGTCGTCGACTTCGGCATCGCCGCGGCCGCGACACCGGGCAGCGGCGGCGGGCCGGTCGGCGTGCCGATGGGCACCCCGGCGTACATCGCCCCGGAACGCCTCACCGGCGACGGGGTACACCCGGCCACCGACGTGTACGCGCTTGGCGTGCTGCTCTACCAGCTGGTCTCCGGCCGCGCGCCGTGGACCGCGGAGAGCATCACCGAGATGCTTGACGCGCACATCTACACGGAGCCGGACCCGCTGCCGCCGCTGCCGGAGGTGCCCGCGGAGATCGTCGACCTCTGCCACCGCTGCCTGCGCAAAGACCCGGCGGAGCGGCCGAGCGCCCGGGACGCCGCGGTCGTGCTGGCGGGCGCGGCCGGGGTGCAGGTCGTCACGGCCGATCCGCAGACGGACCTGGACGGGGTCGTCGGGCTGCCGGACCGGGACTACGTCGGTGTGGCAGCCGACGTCGCCGGGCCGGGTGGTGCCGGCGCGTCAAGCCCGGCCGGCGATCACGGCGGGCCGGCGGTGGTACCGGCAGTTGTGGTTCCGGCGGCGGTCCCGGCCGGGGCATCTCCGGCAGCGGTGGGCACGCCGAGGTCGCCGTACCGCCCGGACGGAAACGCGCCGACCGGCAGTCTCTCGTCCGCCGGCAACGCCATGCCGCCGGGTAGCGCCATATCGCCCGGCAGCGCTATGCCATCAGGTAGCGCCATGCCATCAGGTAGCGCCACACCACCCGGTAGCGGCATTTCGGACGGCAGCGGCATTCCGGCTGGTAGCGGCCCGACGACCAGCAGCGGCACGCCAGCCGGCAGCGCCGCGCCAGCCGGCAGCGCCGCGCCAGCCGGCAGCGCCGCGCCAGCCGTCGGAAGCGGGACGAATCCCAAGGACGAGACGCGCGACGTCCGGCGCCGGAACCGTGCACTCGTGGGTGCGCTGGCGGTGGCGGCAGTGGGTGGACTGGCGGTGATGGGGGTCCTCACGAACGACGACGTGCAGGACTCCTCATCCCCTACGCCTCCGGCCGTGTCCGGTACGAGCACCGTCCCGGTCGCGACCGGGCTCCCACCCGACTCCGCCACGGGCGCTCCGGGACAAGCGGTCCCGGGACCCGCCCGCGACGGATCGGCGAGCAGATCCGCGGAGGCGACAACGTCACCCGGCGGGCTGGCGAAGACGTCAGGCGTCATCCCCGCGCAAACCCCGGACGCGCCGGTGACCAGCGCCCCGGCCGACTCCACGCCGTCACCGCCTCCCCCGGCGCCCGCCGCACAACCGCGCACCTTCACCTCGACGGGCGGCACCGTGGAGGCCGGCTGCACGGCGGCCGGCGTGGCGGAACTGGTGTCCTACGCGGCGATCAAGCCCTACAAGGTGGACAGCGTGGACGACGCGGCGGCCGAGGTCGTGTTCCGGCACGGCAACCGCTACCTGACCATGACCGTCACCTGCGACGGCAGCACCCCGTCCTCGGTCACCACAGGCGGTTGACCTCCGGCCATCTCATCCACAGTCACCCCGGCCGATCAGGGTAGGCCGGTTGTCTGCGACGGCGACGGCCTGGGCGCGAACGAGTGCTCACGATGTGTTCCTTGGGGCGGGCGCACAAGAGCCGGACGTCGCCGATGTCAGCGCACACCTCGTACCCAAGAGGTCGATCTTGAATGGTTTCGGATCGGGCGGGTGCGAATTGTCTGGTGGAGCCGGTATCAAGGAACCCCTACCGCTCTACTTATAGCCAATCATCGATATACTGCGTGCCGTGAAAGCGCTCGCAGCCCTCGCCGCCCTCGTCCTGATATCCCCCGCAGCCGACGCGACCGGGACCGGCATGCACGGCACCGGATCCTGTACGCCTGACCGAGAGACGCTGTTCTGCGAGGATTTCACGCGTCTGCCGGGTGGCAGCGCGGGCAGCATGGCGTGGGGCATCGACAGCCGGAACGGCACGCTCACCGTCGAGCGCGGGCGGCACGGAGACAAACTTCTTCATGTGCGGACGCGGGACAACGGCCGTGCGTTCCTGACCGTCAACGATCTTGCGGTGCCCGGCGACCGGCTCTACGGCCGGATGCGCGTCCGGGTGGCCGCGTTCCCCACCGCGCCGGACTGGGCGCACTTCACCCTCGTCGAGGCGACCGGGACCGGGAGCGCCGAGGTGGTGCGGCCGCTCGGCGGGCAGTGGGTGCCACCGGCCGGCCGGGCACTGTGGGGAATCGGCGCGGACGGCGGACCCACAGGCGACTGGACCGACTGGCAGGAGTCCGCGCCCGCCCAGGCCGGCCGCTGGCAGTGTGTCGAATGGCTGCTCGACCGGGACGGCAACCGCGTGCTGGTCTGGCTCGGTGACCCGGACTCTCCCACGCTGTCGGCCTCCGAGCAGGACCACGGCGGCGCCGACGTACCGTTCCAGTTGCCGGCCGTCACCACCGTCAAGATCGGCTGGCAGCTCTACCAGGGCGGCACCATGCCGGCCGGCTTCGACGTGTGGATCGACGACATCGCGCTCGCCCCGGACCGGCTCGGCTGCCCGCCCGCACATGCTCCTTCGCCACCGGGGCGATGATGCCCAGGGTGGCGCGGCGCCCGGGGCACGACGTTCAGGAAGGCTTGGCCTTCTGAGGGTAGAACGTCTCGTGACGGGCGAGCATGGCGACGAACTCGCCGATCTTGCGCTCGCGGGTCTCCGCCCGCTTGACGGAGTGCAGACGGTGGAAGAAGGCGTAACGATTGGTCTTGGTGAGGACGTCGAACATGGCCTGAGCCGCGGGGACGGCCGCGATCGCGGCGAGGAGGTCGGCCGGCAACTCGGCCTCCGACGACGGTGCGTAGGCGGCAGCCCATCGGCCGTCCGCCTTCGCGGCTTCGACAGCGGCGCGGCCCGCGGGCATCATCCGGCCCTCTTCCTCCAGCCGGGCCACGTGGGCGACGTTGCGTTGTGACCAGGAGCTGCGGGACCTGCGTGGGGTGAACCGGATCCACGAGGACTCCGCATCGCGCTTGCGGGCCTGGCCGTCGATCCAGCCGAAGCACAGTCCTTCGTCGACCGCCTGCTGCCAGGTAAGCGTGGTGACGGTGCCGCCCTTCTTGCCGAGGGCCAGCCACACCCCGATCGAGGTGCTGTGGTTGTCCGACAGCCAGGCTCGCAATCCTTCGGCATCCTCGACGATCAGCTCGTCCAGCTCAGGCGTCCCCATCACGGCAGGCTAGTCGACCCGCCCCGCGCAGCGGTCAGCAGCGGCGGTGCGGCCCGCTGTGGTGCGGCCTGCTGTGGTGCGGGTGAATCGGCGGGCGAGGTGGGCGAAGGCCTCGGTCAGCTCGTCGGGGCCGACGACGTCGATGTCGGCGTCGTAGCGGGCGATGGCGGCGGCGAGGCTGGTCCAGGACCAGGACCCGAGGGTGAGCCGGCATCGGTCGGGGGTGATCGGCTCGATGAAGCCGTCCCGGGTGTAGAGGGCGACGGTGGTGGCCGGCAGGTCGAGGATCACCGTGCCCTGGCAGGGCCAGTTGCCGGAAGCGTCCCCGGAACCACGGAAAACGCCGGTGACGTACGCGGCGACGTCTGCGCCGGGCAGCGCGCGGGGGGTGAAGCGTGGCCCGTTGGGGGTGCGCGGGCTGATCCGGTCGACCCGGAAGGTACGCCAGTCGTCGCGGTCCAGGTCCCACGCGATGAGGTACCACTTTCCGTCCCAGGTGATCACGTGGTGCGGTTCGGTACGGCGCGGCGGTTTCGTGGTGTCGGAGCCGTAGTCGAAGCGCAGGATCTCGCGGTCGCGTACGGCGGCGCTGACGGACAGGAGCACGGTGCCGTCGACGGGTTCGGCCGACCGGGTGGTGGGCCGCTGCACGGCGATGACGTCGAGGGCGCCGATGCGGTGCCGTAGCCGGGAGGGCATCACCTGGCGGATGGTGTTCAGCGCCCGCTCGGCGTCCTCGGCGAGACCGCTGTCCTGGGTCGTCGCGGCGATCTGCAGAGCGACTGTGAGAGCGACGGCCTGATCGTCGTCGAACAGCAGCGGGGGCAGTTCGGTACCGGCGCTGAGCCGGTAACCGCCCTCCGGGCCTTTGACCGCGGCGATGGGGTAGCCGAGTTCGCGAAGCCTGTCGACGTCGCGGCGCACGGTGCGCAGGCTGATGTCCAGGCGGTCCGCCAGCACGGTGCCCGGCCAGTCCCGGCGGGTCTGCAACAACGACAGCAGGGCCAGCAGTCGCGCGGAGGTTTTCGGCATGAAAATGATTCTGCCAGCAGTAGGTGACACACCCTGTCACCTACTGCTGCGAGTCTGGTTCTCGAGCCGGTCATCACGGCCCCTGCCGGAGCCTCCCGGCTACACCCTCGTCGGCAGCCTGATCGTCAGCGTCCTCCTGATGGCCATCTGAGGCGAAACAGCCCGAATTCCACGATTCAGTTCCCGTCAGTCGGGCCGATCACGCCCGGAAAACACCAAGGAGCACGCCATGGCCCTCACTACAAGCACGCACCTGAACTTCCGCGGCGACGCCCGCGCGGCACTGGAGTTCTACAAGTCCGTTTTCGGCGGCCACCTCACCGTCGTCGCCTACGCTGACTTCGGCATGCCCAAGGACCTGCCCGACGCCGACAAGGTCGTCTTCGGCCAGGTCACGGCCGACAACGGCTTCACGATCATGGCCTACGACGTACCGAGTCAGGCGCCCGCCGCCGCACCGGCCGCCACCACCACCCGCGAGCACGGCCTGACCCTGACCGGCGAGCGGTTCTTCGTCTCCGTCCGCGGCGAGACCGCCGACGAGGTCAGCGCCCTGTGGGACAAGCTCTCCGACGGCGCCGAGATCATCGAGAAGTTCGGACCCTCGCAGTGGGCGCCGGGCTTCGGGATGCTCACCGACCGGTTCGGCGTCACCTGGATCCTCGACGTCGCCGTGGCCTACGCCGGCTGACCGATCCCACCTCCGCGGTCCGGGGTCGCCGAGCCAGGCCACCCCGGACCGCCACCGTCCCGCGAAGGAAAAGCACATGCGCATGCGCCCCCTCGGTCGCACCGGCATCCAGGTCAGCCCCTACTGCCTGGGCACCATGATGTTCGGCCCGTTCGGCAATCCCGACCCCGACGACTGCGCCGCGATCATCCACCGGGCCCTGGATGCCGGCATCAACGTCATCGACACCGCAGACGTGTACGGCGGCGACGGCGAGACCGAACGCATCGTCGGCAAAGCCCTGAAAGGCCGCCGCGACGATGTCGTACTTGCCACCAAGTTCAACGGCGCAATGGGCACTGACCTGAACCGGCGCGGCAGTTCCCGGCGCTGGATCGTCACCGCGCTCGAGGACTCGCTGCGGCGTCTCGGCGTCGATCACATCGACCTCTACCAGGTCCACCACCCCGAACCCGGCACCGACATCGAGGAGACCCTCGCCGCCCTCACCGACCTGATGCGCGCGGGCAAGATCCGCGCGATCGGCCACTCCAACATGCCGGCCGCCGAGATCGTGGAAGCCCAGTGGACCGCCGACCGACGAGGGCTGGCACGGTTCCGCACCGAGCAGCCGACGTACTCCATCCTCAACCGCGGTATCGAACGCGACGTCCTTCCGGTCTGCGAACGCTACGGGATGGGCGTGCTGACCTGGAGTCCTCTCGCGTCGGGCCTGCTCACCGGCCGCTTCCGCCCGGGTGGTGAACAACCCTCCACCGGGCGTATGCACTGGGTGCCCCGGCACATGACGGACCCCCGCAACCACGCGGCCGTCGAACGACTGGCACCGATCGCCGACGACGCCGGACTGTCACTCACCAATCTGGCCCTGGCGTTCGTCGTCAGCCACCCCGCGGTCACCTCGGCGATCATCGGCCCCCGCACCATGGCGCACCTCGACAACCTGCTCGCCGGCGCCGGAGCCACTCTCGACGACGACACCCTCGACCGGATCGATGAGGTCGTCGCGCCGGGAACCAACCCCGGCACTCTCGACATCGCCTACACACCGCCCGCTCTTGAACACACCGACCGGCGCCGCCGCCGCACAAGCGACCGCGCCGCCGCCTGACCCACCCGCGCCCGGCCACCACACCCGCTGTGGAGGCGAGGGTGAAGTTCCCCCTCGCCCCCAGCGAGAGACCTCACGTGCTTCGGCTGTACGGCCCGCCGTGCACCACGTCCGATCAGCGGCGGGCTTGGATTGTCAGGTCGCCGCGGGTCTGCACGCGGATGTGGTCACTTGCGAGCATCGCATGGGGGAAGCCGAGGTCGATCGCGCTCACCTCGTTCAGGCGGCCAAGATGCGACGGGCCGAGGTCGACTTCCAGGGCTCCCAGGTTCTCCCGCAGTTGCTCGGTGGTCCGGGCCCCGATGACCGGCGCTGTCACCCCCGGGTTCTGCAGGGTCCAGGCGAGCGCGACCTGAGCCGGGGTACAGCCCAACTCCCCGGCGACCTCCGCGACCACGTCCGCGATGGCCAGGTTGCGCTCGGTCACGCTCCCGAGGGCCACGTTGAAGGCCTTCCGGACGCTGCCACTGTCGTGGTTCGGCGGGGTGGTCAGGTCCGCACGGCTGTATTTGCCGGTGAGCACTCCTCCCGCCAACGGCGACCACAGCACGGTGCCCAACCCCAGCTCCTGCGCCATCGGAATGAGGTCCCGCTCACCGGTCCGCTCCACCAGGTTGTACTCCAGCTGTAGCGCCACAAGCGGCGACCAGCCCCTCAGGTCGGCGATCGTCTGCATGCGGGAGACCTGCCAGGCCGGGGTGTTGGAAACGGCCACGTACAGGATCTTGCCCTGCCGGACCAGGTCGTCCAGTCCACGCAGGATCTCCTCCACGGGTGTGGTGGGATCCCACACGTGGAGGTAGAGAAGGTCGATGTAGTCGGTGTTCAACTGTCGCAGGCTGGTCTCGACCGCCCCGAACAGGCTCTTGCGGCCGGCACCTCCGGAGTTGGGGTCGTTCGGCCGGCGCAGGGTCGTGTACTTCGTGGCCAGCACGAGACCGTCGCGCCGGCCCTTGGCGAACTCGCCGATCATGCGCTCCGACGTGCCGTTGGTATAGGTGACCGCCGTGTCGATGACGTTCCCACCGCGCTCGACGTAGAGATCGAACAGCTTCCGGGCCTCGTCCTGCTCGGCCCCCCAGCCCCACTCGTTGCCGAAGGTGGCCGCGCCCAGCGCGAGCGGTGAGATCCGCAGGCCGGAGCGCCCCAGCTGCCGGTAGGTGTCGAGGGTGAGTGACATGTGCTGCTCCTGATCTCCAATTAACGGGGAGTTCCCCGCTTAGGCCACCGTACACTAAACGGGGATGTCCCCGATTGGCTCCTCACCGTCGAGCCGGACCAGCGATTGCGAGCGCCCATGACTCCCCGGTCAACCACTCTGCGGGCCGATGCCCAGCGCAACCGCGCACACCTGATCGCCACCGCCGCCGAGGCCTTCGCCTCCGGGCAGGTGACCTCTCTGGACGCGATCGCCAAACGCGCAGGGGTGGGCAACGCCACCCTCTACCGCCACTTCCCCACCCGGGAAGACCTGGTGGAAGAGGTCTACCGGGACCAGATCCGCCCGCTGCGCCAGGACGCACAGGCCTTCCTGGCCACCGAGCGGCCCGCCGAGGCTCTGCACGCCTGGATGCGCCGCTTCGCCGAGTGGGCGGGCGAACGTCGCGGCATCTGCGACGCCCTGGTTGCCATGAGCGCTTCCGGACGTTTCGGCACCGGCCCGGTCTGCGACGAGGTCCAGCAGATCCTGGGAATGGTGCTCGCGGCGGGCGCCGAGGCAGGGGAACTGCGCGCCGACATCGACCCGGTCGACGTCGGCGGCATCCTCGCCGGCGTGCTCTCCGTGGCAGGCGGACCGGACCAGCACGCCCGGCTCGAACGCATGCTCACCATCATCGTCGACGGGCTCAGAGCGCGCTGAACAGTCCGTCTGCCATCTCCATCGGGGCCGGGACCTGCGGGTAGCCTCGGTGGGTGAGTGTCACCCCGCTGTCCACCGCCGCCCTGGACCGTCGCTTCGCCCGTGATCTACCGGAGATGGCGGTCTCCTGGCAGGCCGAGCCGGTTCCGGACGCCCGGCTGCTCGTACTCGATGAGGATCTTGCCGGCGAACTCGGCCTGGACGTCGCCGAACTGCGCAGCCCGCAGGGCGTGGGCATGCTTGTCGGCACCACCGTCCCGGTGGGGGCGACACCTGTGGCACAGGCATACTCCGGTCACCAGTTCGGCGGGTTCAGCCCGCGCCTCGGTGACGGCCGTGCGCTCCTGCTCGGCGAGCTGGTCGACGCCCACGGCCGCGTACGTGACCTGCACCTGAAGGGCTCCGGGCGCACACCGTTCGCCCGCGGTGGCGACGGCCTGGCCACGGTCGGCCCGATGCTGCGCGAGTACATCGTCAGCAACGCCATGCACGCCCTCGGCATCCCCACCACCCGCTCCCTCGCCGTTGTGGCGACCGGGCGCACGGTGCACCGAGAGACCGGATTGCCGGGAGCGGTGCTCGCCCGGGTCGCCAGCAGCCATCTGCGCGTCGGGAGCTTCGAGTACGCACGTACCACCGGCGATGTTGATCTTCTTCGGCGCCTCGCCGACCACGCGATCAGCCGGCACCACCCGGCCGCCGCGGAGGCCGAGAACCCCTGTCTCGCCCTGTTCGAAGCGGTGGTCGACGCCCAGGCGTCCCTGGTGGCCCAGTGGATGCTCGCCGGGTTCGTGCACGGGGTCATGAACACCGACAACATGACGATCTCCGGCGAGACCATCGATTACGGGCCGTGCGCGTTCATCAACGCCTTCGATCCGGACACCGTCTACAGCTCGATCGACCACAGCGGCCGCTACGCCTACGGCAACCAGCCGGCGGTGGCCGAGTGGAACCTCGCCCGGCTCGCCGAAGCCGTCCTCCCGCTGCTGCACGCCGACGGGAAACACGCTGTCGCGCTCGCGATGTCGGCGCTGGAAAAATTCCGCCCGCGGTACGACGCCGCCTGGTCAGCCGGCATGCGGGCCAAGCTCGGCCTGCCCGGCGATGCCGACGAGGCGGTCGTCTCGCCGCTGACAGCGCAGTTGCTCGGCCTGCTCCAGGCGCACCACGTCGACTACACGTCATTCTTCCGCGCGCTCGCCGCTGCCGGGCGCGGCGACACCGCACCGATCCGGCACCTCTTCACCGACCCGGCGCGGATCGACGAGTGGACGGCGCACTGGCGGGCCCTGGGTCCGGACGCCGACGCGATGGACCGGGTCAACCCGCTGTACATCCCCCGCAATCACCTGGTCGAAGAGACCCTGACAGCCGCTGTCGACGGCGATCTGAGCCCACTCTCACGACTGCTCGATGCCGTCACCGCACCGTACGACGAGCGTCCCGGCCTCGAGCGGTACGCCGCTGCGGCAGCGCCCGACTTCGGCACTTACCGGACCTTCTGCGGCACCTGACAAGGCCGGTGTGGACGGAGATCGTTGCACCCCGGCTACTCGCCCGCGTAGCCCTGACGGTAGACAATGACGTACTTCAGTATTTAGTGCTGCGGGAGATCTTATGAAGCGTCGTCATGCTCTGCCAGCCGCCGCGGCGACCGCCGTGCTTGTGCTGGGCGGCTTGGCAGCTCTCCGCGGCCGGTCTTGACTGGAACGGCGATTGCCCGGGGCCGCCCGCAGCCTTACCTTATGGCTCTGGCGGGCGGGCCGCCACGATCGGGGCGGTGCGGCGATGACTGCGAACATCAGCGACGTGGAGGCCTCCGCGCTTGCCGCGGTCGACGAGGCGGAGATCGGCCGGACGCTGCTGAACCTGCTCGCCGTGCCCAGCGTGACGGGCAGCGACGCCGAGTCCGACCTGCAGCACCGGCTGGCCCGGCACCTCGAGCGGCTTGATCTCGACGTCGACCTGTGGGCGATGGACCTGGCCGCGCTGCGTGCCGACCCCGGCTTCCCCGGCGGCGAGGCGCCGCGTACCGAGGCGTGGGGGCTGGTCGGCGGCACCCGGCCGGGCACCGACGGGCCGAGCCTGATCCTCCAGGGGCACGTCGACGTCGTACCGCCGGGTGACCCGGCGCGGTGGGCGGGCGACCCGTTCCGGCCGCGGCTCGACGGCGACGTGGTGCACGCCCGGGGCGCCTGCGACATGAAGGCCGGCGTGGTCGCGATCCTGGCCGCGCTGGCCGCGATCCGCGCTGCGGGGGTCCGGCTGCACGGGCGGGTCGCCGCCCACTTCGTGGTGAGCGAGGAGGACGGCGGGCTCGGCGCGTTCGGCACGCTGGCCCGCGGCCACCGGGGCGATGCCTGCATCATCGCCGAGCCGACCGGCGGCACGCTGATGATCGCGAACGCCGGGGCGCTGACCTTCCGGATCGAGGTGCCCGGGAAGGCCACCCACGGCAGCACCCGGTACGCCGGGGTCAGCGCCATCGACGCCTACCTGCCGATCCATCAGGCGCTGGCCCGGCTGGAGGCGCGCCGCAACACCGGGGCCGGGCCGATGTGGGACGAGTACCCCGTGCCCTATCCGCTGTCGGTCGGCACCGTCCGGGCCGGTGACTGGGCCAGCAGCGTGCCGGACCTGCTGGTGGCCGAGGGGCGGCTCGGGGTACGGCTCGGCGAGGACCCGGAGGAGGCCCGCGCCGACCTGGCCGCGTGCGTCGCCGAGGCCTGTGCGGCTGACCCCTGGCTGCGCGACCACCCGGCCACTGTGACCTGGCCCGGTGGGCAGTTCGCAAGTGGCCGGCTGGCGGCCGGGCATCCGCTGGCCGCGCTTGTCGGGGGCGCGCACGCGGACGTCACAGGTGAGCCGCGGCCGCCGGAGCGGGGCGCGCCGTACGGCAGCGACCTGCGGCTCTATGCCGGGGCGGGGATTCCGACGCTGCAGTACGGGCCCGGTGACGTGCGACTGGCCCACGGGCCGCGGGAGCAGGTGCGGTTGAGTGAGGTGGTGACGGTGACCCGGGCGCTGGTGCTGGCCACCCTGCGCACGGCCGGCACCCGGTAGGCGCTTCTTCTCGGGCCAGGCCGTTGCGGTCGGGTAACCGGCCGCGCCCCGAGTGGACGGGGAGACCGCGTGCTCCGTCGTCAGGCGTCGCCGGTCAGGAGGCGGGGCAGCCCGAGTCAGGGCGCCACCGCCGTCTCGAACCGGGTGAGTTCGGCGATCCGGCCGCCGGAGAGACCGGCGATCAGGACACCGACCAGGTGGAGCCGGCCGGTCACCGGATCGCGGGCATATTCTCCCCAGCCGGGCTGGCGGTTGGCCCGAACCGGAATCAGGCGAACGCGTCCCGGTCGCCGGACCGGGCCCGCCCAAGCAATTCGTCGATCACACCTGTTAAGACACCGGCGGACGCCGAAACTGGTCGCTCCCGGCCGACCATTTTCGAGAAGTCTCGTCGTCTACCCCACCATGACGACATCGGAGAACCGCACGGCCCTTGTGGTCGGCGCCAGCCGGGGCCTCGGCCGGGGCATCGCCGCCGCGCTTGCGGACACCGGCCATGACGTGGTGCCACTGAGCCGGACGAGCAGCGGCAAGCCGGCCGAGGAGGTGGCCGACGCCACCGACGCGGACACGGCCCGGCGCCTGCTCACGAAGCACCAGCCGGGCGCACTCGTGCTGGTCGCCGGGGCCAGCCCACAGATGATGACGCTGCCCGAACACACCTGGGAGACCTTCTCGGTCAACTGGCACGCCGACGTCCGGATCACCTTCGAGTGGCTCCGCGCGGCCCTGCTGCTCCCGCTCCGCCCCGGCAGCCGGGTGGTGGTGATCAGCAGCGGCGCCGCGATCAACGGCTCCCCGCTCAGCGGTGGCTACGCCGGCGCCAAGGCCACCCAGCGCCTCATCACCGGATACGCCCAGCAGGAGGCGGACCGTCTCGGCCTCGGCCTCAGCTTCACCGCCGTACTCCCGCGCCTCACCCCGCTGACCGCCCTCGGCCGCACCGCCGTCCAGGCCTACGCCGACCGCTCCGGACTGTCCGAACAGGACTACCGCGCCCGGCTCGGCGACCGCTGACGCCCGAGGGCGCCGGAACCGCGGTCACCGCCCTGCTGGCCATGCCCACCCCGGCGATTTCCCCGGCCTATCTCCTCACCGCGGCCGGCCTGCAACCAATTCCCTGACCTCTATTTCGCGGTACGGGTCGTGAATAGCCATGCCCGGACAGCACACAGTGAATGTCCGTCGCCTACAACTCCAGCAGCAACGCGGTCAGCGCCGCCCGGGTGTCGTCCGGCAGAGCAGTCCCGAAGCCGTTCTCCAGCGTACGCACGAACGTCTGCGCGGTCTGTTCCCTGCCGGGCCGGGAGGAACTCTGCTGCGGATTCGCCTCCAACTGCCCGGCGCCGAACGGGAAGAAGTACAACTGGCCGACGGTGTTCACCTCGTTGTCGCCGTTGTTGGAGAACGTGTACGTGAACGAACTTCCGGCCTTGATCGGCAGCGTCATCGTTGACGGGTTGTTGTAGTTACGGCCGTGCGAGTTGACGGTGCCGCCCTGCGACCACACCGATACCGTCGGGCTGAAGTCGATCCGCGCGTAGGCGAAGCACCGCAGGTCGGGCTGTGACGCGCCGTTGATGACGAAGACGAGGAAGCCATCGGTCGTGGCGACCGCCGTGCCGGAGAAGTTGTAGCCGGACGCGTAGGGACCGGTCGGATAGGTGCCCATGATGTTCATGGTGGCGGTGAGCGCGTAGAACTCCTTCGCCACGAGCGCATAACTCGACAGCAGCGCGTCGGCGTTGGCCAGGCCCTTCACCTGCACACCGGCAAAAGTGTCGGTCACCGCCGTCACCGCGACGTTGCCGTGCTGCGCGCTCAGGTCGCCAAGCACTGTCGCCGTGCCGGCGTGGAGGTTCTCCGTCGCGGTGACGGTCGTGGCGCCGACGCTGTCACCGCTGCCGCCGCCGAACCGGACGTCGGCCAGGCGGGTGTAACCACCGACGGTCAGGCCGTTCTCCCCGACGGTGAGACGGTCCAGGGTGGGGTCGGACACGGTGAGGCTGATCGAGTCGTACAACGTCGCGTCGGCCTGTTGCGCGGCGAGCACGAACGTGGTGTCGCGGGTCAGCCCGCCGTCGATCGTCCACGTCGTGCCGGAGCCTTCGTAGACCGGAGTCGGGTCGCCGGCTTGGTACAGCCGGAAGTACGTGCCGGTGCTCTCCCACGCGAGCCGTACCTTCACATCGGCGTTGAAGTCACTGATCGGTGTCGAATGGTTCTCCGGCTTTGTCGCGTAGAAGTTGGTGAGGGTGAACTGTGGTGCGCTCTTGGCGGCGGTGACGTCGCCGGCCCGTGGTGTCATGTCCTCATCCGTGTCGCCCGAGTTGTCGCGGATGCCGATGGTGGCGGTGCCGGCCGTGTCATTGACGGTGCCGCTGAGCACGAACTTCAGCGGATATCCCATCCGGTAGTACGCGCTGTTGGTGCAGGTGAACGCGAAGCTGCCCGGCGTCTGGACGCGTGCGGTCTCGGGGAGCCACACGCCGTCGCCGCCGAACGCGGAGGCGTGGACCGGCCCGTCGAACAGATCGGTGGCGGCGGTGCCGATCGGAACCAGGAAGGTGATCCGGTCGCAGTAGACGGTGCCGTCGGTGGTCACCACGACCGTCACGGATCCGTCGGCGCCGGTAGCGACCGGTGCCGGCGGTTCGTAAGTCAGGAGAAGGGGAAGCGGTGCCACGGTTACCTTTCGTCGGCGGAGAGCTGGAGCAGACCCTCGTGCAGGGTCACTGTCGGCTGAGGCAGCCGCGCTTCGGGTTCGGCGGGTTCGAGGTCGTTGCCGGTCCAGGCAGTGCCGTCGGGCGTGCGTTCCCACCACGACCAGGCGCCGCCCTGCACGGCCGGTGCCCGGTACTCGACGGCCGTGGGGTATTGCGCTGTCGGTTGCGGCGACGGGCCGGCCCGGGTCAGCAACGGGCCGACCCTGAAGCTGATCTCCATCCGGGCCAGCGCCGGGTCGACCCACGCGGCCGGGAGGTCGCACCGTTTCACTGGGAGGATGCCGGTGTAGGCGTGTACGGCCGCGCGCGGATCGGCGACGATCGTCACGAAAGCCTCCGAACGAAAGCTCAGGGGTACGGGGTCGTTGCCACGCACGAAGACCGAGCCGGGCGAGGTCACCGCGTGGAAGACGCCGTAGTCGGATCCCGCGAAGTACCCGATCACCCCGTCTTCGCGCGTGGCCCGGTCGCCGAGCCGCACGGGAAAGTCGTGCCCGAGCAGTGCCGGATCTCCGGAACTGGTCCAGCCGGGGTCCCGGTGCGCGGCGCCGTCGAGTTCGAACCGCAGGCGGGTGCGGAGCAACGCGAGGGGACGCCCGATGAGCACCGACATCGTCTGATCCGCGCGATCGCCGAGCGGCTCGGTGGTCCACAGTGTTTCATCGATGGCCGCCAGGAACTCCGTCAGGCCCGCTTCGGTGGCGAGGCCGCTTCCCGTGATCAGGGCGTGCAGGTGTGGCGCGTCCCGCCGGACCCGGTCGAGGTCGACGTCGCTGTGCGGCGGCGGCTGCCAGCCAGGTGTCCGGGTTCCGCCGGCGCCGGCCAGTATCCGGTACTCCCCCAGCGCGGTGCCGTCGGGTGCGAACAGCAGCAGGCTCCGGTCGAGGTGGCTCGGCAGCAGCCAGCCACCGACCGGGGTGTCGTCGACGAAGCTCACATCGAGCCGGGCGGCCTGGGTCAGGCGTGGCGGCAGCCGCAGCACCGATGCGACGCCCAGGCCGAAGTCGCGTTCGGGGCGCAGCGCCTCGTCGATGTGGACCTCGACGTTGCGGTAGTCGAACAGGCCGCTGGACTCCCCGGGCGCGACGACGGTCAGCACCCGGCCGAACCTGTCGTAGACGGTGAGCTGAGTCAGGTACGCCAGCCCTTGCCGCAGGTCGTGGAAGCGCGGCGGCGGACCCGTCGGCAGCAGCGGCACCGTGGTCACCCGGTTGGTGGCGGCCGCCGGCAGCCGGTACTCCGGCGGGGTGCCGGGGTCGTCGTACCCGGTCAGCACGCTCAGCGGCAGACCGCCGGCGGTGTCGGCCGGGCCGGGCCGACGGTGCGCCCGGACGTCGCGCAGGGCGAGGGAGTCGGAGAACCCGGTCAGTTCCTGCGCCAGGTATCGCCTGCCGACGCCCGCGAGCCAGCCGTCGAGGGCGGCGAGGTGCTCGGCGGTGCCGTATTGGCGTACGAACTCGGTCAGCCGGGCACCGAACAGCGTCCCCGGATGGGGGCTCAAGAGCGAGATGCCGCTGAGGTCGCGCGGTTCGGTCTGCGGCGGCGTGCCGGTGAGGCGATGCTCGCTGCCGTCGAACGTCCAGGCGCCGTCGTCGAACGGCACGTGGTGGTAGCGCGCCGACCATTCGACGAACAGCGGCTGCCACGGCTGGTGCCACGGTTGCGGTGCCGGCAGCGCACCGGCATCGATGCCTGTTGCGGCGGCGATCACGCCGGCGTTCAGGGGATCCAGGAGGAACGCCTCGATCACCAATGGCGAGACGCCGTCCGGCAGGGCGTCGAGCGGGCCGAGCGTGTCGGTGAGCGCGGCGACGGCCCGCGCGTCGATCACCTGCCCGTCGACAACCACCTCGGTGACAACCGCGTCGGTGCTGCGCACCGTGAGCGGGCCGTCGGACACAGCTGACGGAGGCGGCTCGACGCCCGAGACGAGCACCACCGGGTCGGTGGGGTGCCAGTAGCGCGGTGCGGCGTCGGCCCGCAGGGTCTTCGTCGCCGTGTCGAGTCCCTTGCGGATGGCGAACGCGAGGATCCCGTCGGTGAGCGCCCGCTGCAGGTCGGTGTTGTCCGTCGGCTGTGGCACCTGGGAACGCAGGGCCTGCACCCGGGCGAACGCGACGGCCAGCCGCGCCGCGCCGGCGTCGAGGTCCTCGCCGAGTGCCTCCAGGGTGGCATCGGCGTCCTCCACGCCCGCCGGCACCGAATCCCGGTGCTCCGAAAGGTATCCGTGTTTGAACCACAGGTCGTGAACGTCGCGCTGCAACCCGTACAGGTCGGCGAGGGCAGCGTCGAGGGCGGCCTGATCGGCGTTGAGCGTCGCGAGCCACGCCGGTTCCGCGTCGGTCGCCGACGTGTCGCCGGAGACGATTCGCCAGCGGTACCCGCCAAGCGCGGATCCGAAGGCCTCCTGCCGGATGCGTTCGGCGAGCAGCGCATCGCCGTTGATCTCGTTGAGGCGCGGCAGCAGGTCGTACTGCAACGCTCGCAGCAATTCGGCGACCCGGGTGTCGCCGGTGCGTCCGGCGATCAGGGCGGTGAACGCGTCGATGGCGGTGTCGCCGATGCCGACGTCGAGGTCTCCGCTGTCGCGTACCGCCTCGAGCGGGTCGGTCCGCTCTCCCGGTGGTTCGCCGTCGGCTTCCCACGTCACCCCGGACACTCCACCGTGGTACAGGCTGCATGTCGCGGGGGCGCTGGTGCCGGTCCACTCAAGGTCTTCGTACCCAGGCCTGTTCGCGAGGATGTCAGCGGCGGGGTCGGCGTACCAGCCGACGACCGTGTAGCTGATCGGGCCGTCGGGGACGTCGGCGAGGTCGTCGTGAAACGCGAACACGCCGAGGTGGTGCGGGACGTACGCGGCGAACACCGGGTTGGCCGGCGCGACGGCGCGCAGGAACTGGTCGGTCGGTGCGCGTTCGGTCCAGGTGGCGACGGATTCGGCGACACCGAGGCGGGCCGTGCCGGTACTTGTGCGCGCGCCGTCGCTGCGGCGCGGGTCGGCCGACCGCCGCCACCGGTCGAGAAGGTCAGCGTCGACCGGATACAGGCTGCCCTGTTCCGGGCCGCGGGTGGTCACCGGGCAGTCACTTTCCAGCACCCAGCCGGCGACCTTCGCGTCACGGCAGGTGCGCACGATCAGCCAGCGGTTGGGCGCCAGCGGGAAGTCGCCGCCGGGCGGGCAGTGGCGCAACGCGTCGGGCAGGGTCCAGTGCAGGTAGATCCCGGGCGGCCGGTCACCGTCCGATCCGTCGAGGGGTCGCGGTTCGGGGCTGGAGAACGAGTCGAAGGCAGCGTAGTTGAACTGCCACCAGCGGAACCGGTCGCGGGCGCGGACGCCCCGGTTCACCGCGAGCGCCTCGACGCGCACGGGCACCGCGAGTGCGGCGCTGTCGGTCATCGGGATTCCTCCGGCTGCGTACGGAACCGGACCGCGTCCGGTGCCTTGACCATCTGGAGTGCGAAGTCGGCCGGACCGAACGGTGTCCCGTCGAGAAGTGGGCCGACTGCGGCGCGGACGCAGGAGACGGCACTGTGAGGGTCCGCCGGGTCGACGGCGAGGGTGCCGCCGGGCCGCAGGCAGAACGGCAGGATCGACAGCGTCCGGCCGAGTTCGGCGCCGAGGGGCGTCGGCGTACCGGAGCGGGGTTGGCGCAGCATGACCGAGTCGCCGTCGACGCCGAACCGCAGTCCTTCGCGCGGTTCGGCGAACTCGATCTCGTCGGGCGTCCCCTCGAACACACCGAGCAGAACATTGTGGGCGAGATGGTCCAGTCGCAGGGTCGGCACGATGTCCGATCCCGCGATCATGCCCCGCACGGTCAGGGTCGGCCAGCCCGAGACGAGGTCGGACCGCAGCAGGAACCCTGACATGGCGGTCGTCGGCACCCCGGCGCGGACGAGGTCGCCGACGGCCGTGTCGCGACTGGACTGCACACCGAGGCTGAGCGCGCCGTCGACGAGCGCGCGAAGCCAGGTGCCGTCGAGGTGGAAGAACCGCACCGACTCCGGTGGCAGCATCCGGTCGTCGGGCACGAGCGCCGAGAACGGGACGGGATGCAGCAGCCGCAGCCGTTCGATCCAGGCGAGCACGGGGTCGAGTTCGGCGCGTACAGCTCCGGTGGCGACACTGCGCACGTCGGCGACGAGGGCCCGCAGATCCGCCGTCCTGTCCACAGCGGGCGTACGGCGGACCAGCGCGGACACCGATCGGCCGAGCGGCTTTCCGATCCGGTCGAACAGTTCGGTGCTCAACAGGTGCAGCAGTTCGCGTTGTACCGTGCCGTCGGCAGCCTCGGCCGGTGTCATGGCGGCGAAGGTGTCGCCTGCGAGCCGTCGTTCGATCGCGTCGGTGGCCCGGCGCAGCGCCCGCCGCAGGGTGAACAGGTCCTGGCAGAACACGCGGTCGGCCAGGGCCGCGCCGCGGCCCGCCTCCCATGCGGCGGCGAGCGACGCGTCGAACATGCCGACCTCGGGGTCGTAGATCAGCGCGCTGTCGGCGCTGTCGAACGCCGCCACGTCGACCCGGCCCGCGGGCCGCAGGGGAACGAGCGGCCCTCGGTACCAACCGACTGTGGTCTCCCCGGTCCGCAGCCGGTACTCCAACGGCACGTACCCGTCGGCGATGCGGGCCGCGACCGGAGTGCCGGTGTCACCGGGCGGCAGTCGCAGCCACTGGTCCGTCGCGGCGGGTTCGGCCAGGGCCGCGGCGAGCGCCCGGAATTCGGCTGTCGGGTCGGGCACCGTGGTGAACGTCCAACTCGCCAATGAGACGAGCGCGACTGAGGTGCAGGCCCCGAAATCGGGTTCGTCGACCAGGTAGCGCGACATGCCCTCCAGCGACACCAGGTGCACGATCCAGGCCTGGCTCGGCTCGCCCGCCGGTACGGCCGGGAACCGGTTGCCGATGACGACGCCGAACGTTCCAGGTTCGTCGGTGGCGGTGCCACCGCTGACCTGGCGCGTGTGTGCCAGGTACGGCAGGTCAGCGAGCCTCGGTGTGCGGGCTACGAACGCGTCGGTCGACAGTTGGATGTAGCCGCACGGGGCGGAACCGACGACGTCGGCCGTCACCGGCGGCGCCGGCTTGAGCACACCCGCCTCGGCCGCGGAGAGACCCTGCACAGTGGATACATGGGTACGGGTGGGTGATTCCGTCGCGCCGATAAGGTCGGCGGTCGTCAGCACCAGTAGGGCCACCCAGGGCGTCCGGTAGCCGGTGCCGGTCGCGCCGGCCGCGGAGATGTTGCGCTCCCATGGCAGCAGGGCGTCGTTGAGGACGAGGTGCGGCAGGACGTCGTCGAAGCGGCCGGTGCTTCCGGCGGGCGGATGCAGGTGGGTCACCGCAGCTGGGTCAAGCACGAACTGCGGTGCGCTCACGAGCAGGTCGCGGGTGGCGGTGAAGCGGTGCGACTCGTCGGCGGACAGGGTGACGGTGTGGGTCACCTCGATCCGCCAGTCGCCGGGGTCGAGTGCGGGTACGAGGTTGTCGGCGAGGTGCAGCTCGCCGTGCGGGATGCTCACGCGGGTCGTCTCAGTTCTGCCGCAGGGGCGGGTCGCTGTAGTGGTGGCCGGCTCCGGCGGCGAGCCGGGCCAGGTTCCCGGCGGGGAGCGCCGACAGGTAGCCGGCGCCGAGGAGCGCGCCGAGCACGGTGTCGCGTTTCGTGGTGACGGTGGGGTCGTCGATCCGGGCCACCGGGTCGACCGTCGACGGGCGGTATGTGGCGGTGTCGGCGCGGGCGTCGGCGAGCGGTGAGTGGCCGTCCTGAAGCAGATCGAGGCTCAGTTCCGCGTCAGACACCGGGCCGGGTGTGGCGCCGGGAGTGGGTGGCGGTGCGGCGACTGAAAGGCCGCTGCCGTAACCGCTGACCATGTCGGCCGTGGGCCGGTCGGGCAGTTGGCGGAACGGCCGCGGCGGCGCGCCCCACAGCGACGCCGGCACCGGTTGGTCGACGACGGTGACGGTCCAGGCGCCCGTGTTGATGCCCGTGGTCGACCCGGCAGGTGTGATCGTGACGGCGTGGACCGACCGCACACCGGTTCTGTCCATAGGCCTGATCGCGATGCCGCCGGCGGCATCGCGGACAACTGTGCCGTCGTGGGTGAGTGTGTTCGCGGGGATCGCCGAACGGGTCTGGAACGCGAACCGGCCGGCCCGCACGACCCACTTCTTCGCGTCGCCGCTGCCGAGTTCGGCGGAGAGGCCGTCGGTGACGGTGATCCGGCACGTCTCGGCGTCCGCCGGTAGCAGCGCGCGGAATCCCTGCCAGTCCAGGGCGTTCTCGGCGGTGCCGGCGGATTCGGAGCCGAACGTCACGCTGAAGCTGATGACCACCCAGTTCACCTTGACGATGCCGCCGGTCGGTGGACCCCACAGCTTCAGCGAGGCGCTCATCGACGCGCCGACGGAACGCCCGGCGATGCGGTACGCGGCGCCGATCGATACGGCGATGTCGGCGGTGAAGAAGTACGGGTGCCACGAGATCAGCAGGTTCGCCTGCGCGGTGAACCACGCCCGCAGGTTGCCCTCCTGGAACTGCACGTCGAGGCCTCCGCCGGCCATGACGCACGATCCGGTCAGCGCGAAATACGCCTCGCCCTTGATGCTGGTTCTGCTGTCGACGGCCCAGTTGATGCCGAGGCGCGGCACCGTCGGGAAGTAGTCGGGCACGGCGAACGCCGGATGGTAGCCGCCCAGCGTGGCGACGAACTGGCCGGCGTGCGGATTGTCGCCGAACCACACCGAGAACGCGAAGCCGCCGGTGAGCCGGCACTCCGGCGCGATCACGTACGACCTGTCGCTGAGCAGCGCCGTCGCTTCGAACACACCCCGCAGCGGTTGGAGAACCAGCCGGATTCCCAGTTCCACGTACGCGTACGCGGGCACACCGGCGACTGGCTTGGGCAGCTGTAGCGTCGACACGCCCAACGCGGCGATCGTCAGTTCCGACCCGAACTCGACGATCAGCAGCAGCCGCGACTGCATGAGTTCGAACGAGGTGAACTCGACGCCCGCCGCGAGCCAGTAGTCGCCGGCTTTCGGGCTAATCCATTCCTTGGCGGCGCCGCCGCCGGGCAGTGCACGGGCGCCTTCCAACGCGTCGAGCACGTCGGTTGGTCCCGGCGCGGTCTGACCGGGTGCCGGCGGTGCGGCCAGGGCCAGCAGCGGGAAGCCGGTGACCTCGTTCTGCGCCGGGATCGCCAGGCTGCGGTTGACGCCGAAGCCGGCCATCAGCCCGGTGACGAAGAACGCCGGCGGGCCGCCGATCGCCGCCTCGATCATGCCGAACACAAACAGCGACGAACCACCTGCCTTCAGCCTTGCGTACGAGCCGATCGCAGCGAGCGTGAAGGTGGCGGCCTTGAGCACGAGCGTGCCGTCGAACTGGTAGTCGACAGCCGGGTCCAGCCTGTCGTCGGGTACCCGCAGCATCGCGCCGAGCAGTTCCACGGGTGGCCTGTTGAACGCGACGCCGAGACCGCGCAGGCTGACCTTCGGGTCGAACGTCGTGATCGGTGATCCGACGCCGAGCCCGTCGATCGACAACGCGACAGGCCCGACGGCGAGCCCGGCGTCGAACGCGATGACGAGAACGCCGTTCTGGTAGCTCAGGCCGATCCGCTTCAGGGTGAACGGACCGAACGCCCGGTCGACGGTGAACCACACGCCGCTCGCCTGCGCCGGTGCGCCGCTCTGGGCCGATCCTGTCGTAGCGACGTTCTGCGCCTCGGCCCTCATCGAGAGCGCGCCCTGCGCCGGGGCCTTCGGCGGCGGCAACGTGATCGCCTGCCTGGTGGACCCGACGCGTAGCGCAGTGACGAACGTCAGCCCGGCTGGGAGCTCGGCGAACGCCAGCGGCTTGGCGTTCAGCCCGGCGAGTTCGGTGTTGAGCGCCGTCGCCAGCACCTGTGTGACGGGTGCGGTGGCGTGGCTCACGTCGAGCGTGTCCAGGCCGACGTCGACCGTCGACGGGACCAGGCTGCCGACGACCGGCAGGCCGCGCAGCGTGACGTTCAACGGCACCTGCAGGTCGAGCAGGAACAGTCGCCGGTTGTCGACCACGCGGGTCGCGATCACGAACTGCCCATAGGTGTCGGAGGTGGCGGTGAACAGCAGCGCGCCGGTCTTGAAGTCGTAGCGGAACCCGGCCGAGGTGAACGCGGGGTCGATGCCTTCGGGCAGCGTGGGCGCGTCGTCCCAGCCGAGCGCGTCGGCGACCGTCGCGAACGACAGCGGCCCGTCTTTCTGCAGCCAGGTGGCCTGCAGCATCGGGTCGGCGCCGCCGAGTTCCACGACCAGTCCGAAAACCTCCGGGCCGATCATCAGCGATCCGCCGACGACCGCCGTCTTCGTGTTGTCGGGCGCCTGCTCGACCGCGAGCCGCACCGACGCCGTGACCTTCGTATCGAGCAGGTCGAAGGCGACCTCGGTGCCGCCGGTGAACGAGTACCGGAACGGTCTGCCGACGCCGTCGCGACTCGCCACCACGGCGATGTCGCTCAACGTGATCGCCGACAGCGCATCGGGCACGGAGGCGCCGGTGACGCCGTGGACGATCGCGCCGATCGTGGTGCTGCCGCGGTAGGCGCCGCTGACGGTTTCGACTTCCCACGTCGTGGTGCGGACGACCTCGACGCGGAACTCGAAGCCGCCGGGGAACACGGTGGGCATGAAGGTGGCGTCGGCGTCGACGAGCACCCGGGTCGAGGCGGTGCCCGCCGGGTCGAGCACCTCGACGGTGAGGAGCAGACCGGTCAGGATCAGGCCACCGGGCACGACGTCGACGTCGATGATCGTCCACTGGCCGGTGGTCGACAGCGACACAGACACAAAATTGACGGCCGGCGGGGCCGTGTCGACGCTCATCGCCCACGCGTCGAGCGCGACCGCGTTGAACAGGTGCGACAACTCGTCGGGAAGGTGGGCGGTGGCCGTCGACCCGCCGGGCAGTTTCGCGAGCAGTTCACCGATCGCACCGTGGCCCGTCTCGGGCCGCACCTCCAGGCCGTAGACGCCACCGACACGGTCCGGAAGGACCGCGGTGACGACGAGCGTGTCCTGAAGCGTTCCCTCGACGATGAAGGCGATCCGCTGGGCTGTCTCGCCCGTGGCCGGTGTGATCCGCACCCCGATCACGGGACGGCCGAGGGACAGGGTGTGTTCTCCCGTGCCGACGGTGAACGGCGTGTCGGTGACGGTGGCCCGAAGGGTGCCGATCGGCAGGGACTGGCCGGCGGTCGGCTGGAACGGGCCGTACATCCGCATGGCGTTCGCGTGGACGATCGCGCCGAGCAGATCGGTGGCCGGGTTGTCGCCGCCGAGCGTTGCCGCGGTGAGCAGGTTCAGGCCTGCGTCGAGCCGAACAGTCACCGCGGGATCGGCGGGCCACCGATATGCGTCGACAGGGCCGACGGTGTACACAAAGACGGTGCCGGCGAGGCTGAAACCGTTGAACGGCAATACGTCGAGGCCCGGGAAGCTGTCGCTGAAACGCCACCCCGCGGGCATCGTGGCAACGACGGTGGTCGTCGTGGCTGTGAATTCGACAGTCACCGCGACGGACGCGAGCCCGAGCAGGGGCGCGGTGCCCGTGAGTAGGAGTTCGCCGCCCACCGGGTCAGGCACGTCAGCGGGTGTCACGCCGGTGAGCGTGAACGGGGCCGCAAGCATAAACGCGGTGCGGATCGCCGCCGCGTCGGACGGCAGCACCGTGGCGTCGATCTGCACGGGCTGCCCGGCCGGCTGGGCGCGCAGGGCCGCGACGACGGCGCGCGGATCGGCGATCACCACACCTGCCGTTCCACAACGGACCTGTCGGCGGGAAGCGCGAAGGCCTTCTTCACGTCGTCGTCGGTCACCATCTTCTGGGCGATCGACTCCGAGAGGATTTGTTCGACGGCCTGGCACGAGGCGGCGGCCACGACCACCGGCCCCGCGCGCGACAGCAGGTCGACGCCGGTCATAGCGGGGGATCCCGGCAGCACCGACTTCTCGATGAAATCGCGCAGCGGCTGCTCGCCACCGTCATTACCGGCGTTGTCAGGCTTAATGGTGAACGGAAATTCTTCGCCGGTGACCCATTTGATGAACCGGTTGCGTTTTTCCTGGAAAGAATTCGCGGGTAGCTGTATCAAAGCGGCCGTCAGGTCGGTGTCGCGCGGGTCCATGTTGTCGGGAACGAAATCACTGTCTCTCGTGACCAGCTCTTTGAGAACCCGCACACCCTTGAAGTAGAGGTAGTCGTATTTCACGCGAAGCAGATAATTATGGAAGGCCTGATCTTCCTGGGCGTTGACGAACACCGGCGAGAAATTCTGGCCGCTACCGATGAGGAGTTTGATGTTCCACAGAACCGCCTGCTGAACGAATTTTGTATCTTTCGGCGGTTTCGTCGACGCCGGATCAGCATTTAGCGCCGAACTGGCGTCCGCGCGGATCCCGGTAATCGGCACAGCTTTCGAAGTACCCAAAAATCCGGCGCACACGTTTGAGTCGCCCAGCAGGAACTCGACGGCGTCGAGGCCGGCGTGCACCGTCGGTTGCTCCACCCGGGGAAGCCCGGTGAGCCCCACCACGTTGTCGTCGACGATCCAGGCCTTGTTCCAGGGTGCGCCGGCGGCATCGCCGAGAGTCGTACGGATGTTCTTGCAGAACGCGACAGCCGCGTACCTCACCGCTCCGAATCCGACCAGCTCAACCCCGCTCGGCCGCACTGCGGTCCGGAAGGACCAACCGACGACCGTAAGACCCGCCACACCGCCGAGCACCCGCCGGTAGGTCCTGTACTCGGTCTCGTGGACGAGGACGTACACACCCCGGTGGGGGCCGATCCGCTCCCGCGCGTAGATCGGCGGCGACACGACGTTCGCCGACCCCGTTGCCACCGCGCGCAGATCGCCGACACCTTCGAACGCGTCGAGTCCGAGAAAGTCGAGAACGGTCTCCGCGGCGGCCAAGGCGTTTCTTATCCACACGCTGCGATTACTCGAAATGACGATCAGCGGAGCCTGGCGGTCCTTGGCCCGCTCGGCGGCTTCGATAGCAGTCCAGTTTTCGGCATACAGCGTTAGCGGGGACGGAAAGAGTCCGGACTCGGCCAGGATTTGAACACGCTTGTTCAAAATGCTGGAATAGAGCTTCGCATCGCCGCGGGAAAGAACAATGTTGGCGAGCGGGGCATATTTGTTGGTGATTTCCGGGGAGCCGTAAGTAGTGTTTCGACTCGTGGAGACAGGCAAAGACCCACCTTAAGGGGAGGGCATGAGTGGGTTAAGGCTCACTGATGGTACGACCTACACCAATGCCCGACAAGGGCAATTATCGAAGCTTGACGATTTTCGCCTGGTTGGATCAATAAATTCGCAGGTAGGGCGCGACCGGGCGCGCTGGCCCGACCCAGATCACCGCCCGGTCAGCAGTTGGCGAGGGTGTAGTTGACGGCCTCGATCACGGCGGCACGGGCCGGGCGGGCGGAGTCACGGAGCATGTCGCGCAGCGCGTCCAGGCGTCCGACGAATGCGGTCCGGTCGATCGGGTCGACGCAGTCCGGTGGCGGCGTGCCCGGTTTCCGCGCGGTGCTGGCGACCGTCCGCACCTTGTCCAGGATGGACGTGAGCAGCGGATCTGTGAGCAGGTCACCGGCTGCCTGCTGCTCGGAGAGCGCCATCGCGTCAAGCACCGCCTCGAAGACGTCGGTCACGGCACGGTCGACAGCGGTCCGCTCGGCCGCCCGCAACAGGTCCAGCGCCTGCGCCGGGGCGATCCGTCCGGCCAGGACGATCTGGAACAGCAGCCCGTCCAGGGCGAAGCGCTCGTTCCGGCCGCCGGTCTGCGCCGCGAAGTCGTAGGCGAACGACGCCGGGACCGGTCCGCCCGTGTAGGCGGGTTCGACCGCGAGCACGCTGCTCACGGCCGGGGCCAGCCGTTCGGTGGGGCCGGGCTGCAGGTCGAGCGCGACCCGGACGGCGGCGAGGTGCGCCCGGTCCGGGTCGTTCGCGATCGCCGTGTCGAGCGCGTCCCGTACCCCCGGGTCGGAAAGCTCCTGTTCGTGTGCCAGCTGGTAGCCGGCCGGGTCGTCGGCCGTGAGCAGCCCGGCCAGCACCGGGGGCAGCGCGGTGCCGGGCGATACTGCCGAGAGGCCGACGACGGGCCGGAGCAGCTCCGCGGTCGGTGCCGGCTCCTCCCGCACCACGGTGCCGTCCTGGTCGATCAGCTGCCACACCTTGGTCATGTCGCCGGTCACCGCCTGCTGCACGACGATCGGCCGGAACCGCTCACGCAGCTCGGCGAACACATCGTCGGTGGCCTTGGTGCCAAGCGTGGTGAACACGATCGGCACCTCGCCCCACCGCTGGTGCGCGCGCAACGCGGGCTCGAGCTCCGCCATCGCCGCCGGGTTGACGGACAGAACCGGACGGGACAGGCCCGCGGTCAGCGACGCCAGGTCACCGTCCGCCCACGATCCGAGGCTGCGCGGGGCCGGTACCGGCCGGGCAGGCGTCTCCCGGCCGGACCACAGTGGCCGCAGTACGGTGCGGGCCGACGGGTCGAGCTGGATCACGCCGGCCGCGGCCTGGTCGAGGAGGAACCGAAGGTTCTGCACCTCGGACTCGCCGGGCGTGGTCCTCTCGAGCCGTTCCAGCTCCTGCAGCGCGGTCCGGGCCACCTCGGCGGCGTCGGAGTGCGGGAACCGGTCGAGCACCGCACGCACCCGCGCCTCCGCCGCGTCGACGTGCCGGCGCAACTCGGCGACCTGGTCCTCCGCCGTGCGCACGCCCGGCATCCGGGGCAGCGCCGGCGGATCGGTGTAGGCGACGTCGACCGAGAAGACCTGCGGGCTCGGCGACTCCACCTGCCGAAGCAGCAGCGGTCGCAGCAGGAAACGCATCGCGCCGTCCAGACCGACGATTTCCTGCGCGGCCTGGTCCAGGAGACGTCGGATGTCCCCCAGCTCCGCCGAGAGCCGATCCTGGACGTCCTCGCTGTCGGAGGCGTTCGCGCTCCGGTTGACGAACGCCGCCAGGTCGCTCTGCGCGGCCCGCCAGAGCTCCTCGGGGCGGCTCACGTCCCGGCGGCGGTTCAGAACCGTTTCGACACTCAAGCTGACCGACATCACCGCCGTGACAAGATCCTGGGCGCGGTGGTACGCGGTGCGGGAGATCCGGTGGGCCTCGGTAAGGGCCTGCCATCCGTCGGCGTGGTACGGGTTGAGCATCAGGACACGCTCGCCCGCGTCCACTACGTTCCGGTGTCCGGTCCGAATCGACCAGCGGGCCTCACGCAGCTCGGTGAGCAGGCCGTGCCCGTCGTGGGCCTGCTGAAGCTCGTCGACCGCCAGGGGCCGGCGCACCCGGGCGACCTGGCCGTCGGGTCCGAGTGCCGCCCGCACCAGCGTCGTGTGCGTCTTCCAGGTCAGCCGGTACAGGCCGTAACCGGGAAGGACGAGATCATCGCGCAGGCGGGTGCCGTCCGTGACGATCGAGGAGACGAAATCGAGGGCCTTGGCATCCGCGTCCCGTACCCCCCTCCGCTTCTCGATCTTGTGTTTGACGCGGTCGCGGAGACTGTTCGCCGCCGTCCAGCCGCCGTCCCGGGCCACCGTCGCGAAGTGCCGTAGATCGGCCGGGGACAGCAGCTCACCCGTCCACCGCACGCCGCCGTCCGGGTCGGCCGAGGACCGGAGCAGGTGCAGCGCGTTGCCGGTGGCGGGGGCCACGACCCGGAACGTGCCGTCAGCCTCCCGGCGTCCGGAGACCGGGCGGGTACGGCCGTCCTCCATAGTCTCCGGGACCACGTCGAGCGGCACACCGTTGACGGCCGGCGCCCAGGCGGGATCGACACTCGACCAGGTCGGCCGCAGCGTGTGCGACACGCCGAAATCACCGGCCGGTAGTGTCCAGCCCCGCTGCTCCAGCCGCTCGCGGGCCTTCGCGTGCGCGACCGGCCGGCTCTGCCGGTAGTGACGGGATCCCTCGACGGAGGCAGGCAGGAGCTCCATGCCGTAGGCCGTCTCCAGAATCCCCTGGACCTTCTCGTTCCCGACGTAGACGAACTCGAAGTACGGCCGATCACTGACGCCTGTGGCGTAGAACGTGGCCAGGTCGAGAGCACCAGGCACGTCCGAGAGGTTCTCCAGCCGGTTCGTGACGACGTAGTCGCCGTCGCCCTCCGTCTCGACCTCGATCACGCCCCTCGGGCGGCCGTCCGGGCCGAACACGTCGAAACCGGAGAGACCGGGCAGCTCCTCCGTTCCCGCACGTGGCGCCCTCGCCACCACGTACGAGCCGTCCGGGGCCACGCCCACGGTGTACGGCGGCAGCCCTGCGCCGGCCGGGCGGAACATCATGGACAGCGGGGGCAGAGGCGTGACGCGGCCAACGGCATCCGTCAGCTGCGCGTGGGCGCCGTCGTACTCCTCCATGAGGCTTGTGAGTTCGTCACGTGCCGCGTTGAACGACATCGTGTCCAGGCGACCGGCCAGGTGGTCCAGTCTCTCGCCGACACTCTCAAGCGTCCCCTGCCCGGCGAACAGCGCTCGCATCCTGCTCACCGTGGGATGGTCGATCTCATCGCTCGCGTCCTCGGCCCAGGATCGTGCCGCGGCCCACCGAGAGCGAGCGGCATCGACCATCTCCCGGATACCGTCCCGGGTGGAGGGCCACATCGCTGCGATCTGCTCACGGACCGCGCGCACGGTCGGCGATGCGAGCTCGATCGCCAGCTGGCGCATGGCCTCGGCGTGACCGGCGCCGACGTCACCGGAACTGCCCGGACGCGTCTCCGGCACCTGCGGCGACTCATGACGTCTCTCGTGCACGGTGCTCAGGTGTTGCCAGGCGGAGCGTGCGAACGGATTCACGGTCACGGTGCGCGCATCGCGGTCGACCTCGTTGGCACGTCCGGCGTCCACAGTCCACCCGGCGTCGTAGAGCTCCCTGAGAACGCGGTTCGCCGCATCGAGATCGCCGTCGCGGGTGTGCACCGGGAACTGCGACCTGTCGAATTCCAGCGGGGGCCGGGTCGTCACCGGCCGGCCCTCAGCGTCGACCATGGCCCGGACCAGGACGAATTCGCCGCCGACCACCAGCCCGTACAGGTGGAAGCCGGGAAGCAACAGGTCCGCTCGCAGGCGGGCACCGTCGGTCACGACGGTGCGGACGAAGTCCTCGGCCGACGTGCCGGGCGCACCGGCCCGGCCGCGCACCTCGTCCCAGTAGCGCCGGTCGGCCGCCGAGAGCAGCCCGGCCGACAAGCGTTCGCCACCGTCCGGCGCGGTCCACGGGTACAGCCGGCGGACGACCGTGCCGGTGTCCGGGTCCACCACCTCGAATCCGCTGTCCGCTGTGTGGCGGCCGGAGACCCGGCGGGCGAAGGCGCCGTCCAGCGTCTCCGTCACGATCGTCAACGGCTCGCCGTCAAGCGCCGGCGCCCACCCGCGCGCCTCGTCCGACCAGGCGGGCGCCAGCAGGTGCTCGTCGGAGAAGTCCCCGTCGGGCAGGGTCCACCCGGCGGATGTCAGCCGCGCCCGCGCGTTCGCCAGCGCGACGTCGCGTGTCAGACGGTAGACGGTGATGTCGCCGAAGACATCCGGCTGGCTCCGCATGCCGTACTCGTCCCGGAGCGTCCGCGCCATCGCCTCGTCATGCACGTCGGTCACGTCGAAGAACTCACGGTCGGCAGCCTGGGCCGAGTAGAACATGGCCAGATCGAGTGCGCCGGGGATCTGGGAGACGTCGGCGAGTCTGATGGTGACGGCGTCGTCCGTCACCTCGGTCATCGACTCGATCGTGCCCCGGAAGTGACCGTCCGGGCTGGTCACGTCGAAGCCGGTGAAGCCGTGTGGATCGTTCACGCCGCGCACTGGCGCCCTGGCCACGACGTACGAGCCGTCCGGTGCGAGGCCGACCGTGTGCTCCGGGTAGCCCTCGGCCGACCGCGGCCAGTTCAGCTCCTCCCAGGAGGGCAGCGCGTGCGCGGCGCGCACCGCGAGCGACGTCAGCCGCTCCGCCTCGGAGTAGGTCTGCACCATCCGCTGGATCGCTTCGCCGCTCCGCTCGTCGTCGAAGTCGTCGATATCACCGACGAGTTCGGACAGAAGCGATAGGAACGCGTCAAGCGCGGTGCGGGCGGCGGTCACGTCCTCCGGGCGCGTGTCCGGCGCGGCCAGGGCCTCGTCGAGCGCGGTGATCGCCCGGTCGTACCACTCGCCCCGGCGGCGCAACACGCCGTCGATGAGCGACGAGTAGTCAGTCGCACCCACCGGCTCCGGCTCCGCGTCCCCGGCCTCCGACCGCGGGCCGACTGTCGACTCATCGGAGGCCCAGTCCGCCGTCACCTGCTCGCGCATCGAGAAGACCTGCAGGTCGTTCGCACGGGCCTGATGTGCCTGTGCCGTGGTCACGGTCCCCCACGCGAACCCGCTGTAGGGATCGATCATCAGCGTCCGGTTCCGCGCGTCGACGCGATTGCGGTGACCGATCCAGACCGTCCACCCGGCACCGCGCAGCTCGGCGATCGGATCGGGTGCGTTCGCATCGAGGTCGTCGTGCATGGCTAGGTCGATCGCCAGCGGCCGGCGCGCCCGCACAGGACTACCGTTCGCATCGACCATCGCCCGGACCAGGAAGACCGCGTCATCCATGTCCAGGCGGTATAGACCGAACCCGGGGATGGCCAGATCCTCCCGCACCCGTGTGCCACCCCGCACGACAGCCCGGACGAACTCGTCAGCCGTCAGGTCCTCCTGGCCGAACCACCGGGCGGCCGACGGCGAGAGCGCCTCACCGGACCACCGGGGGACGCGGTCCTCCCCGATCCAGGAGTGCAGGTGCCCGACGACGGCACCGGTGTCCGGGTTGACCACGGCGAATCCGCCGTCGTCGAGGTAGCGGCCGGAGACCAGCCGGACCGACCCGCCGTCAAGGGTCTCCATGACCACGGACAGCGACTCGATGCCGTACGCCGTGACGAGCACCGGCGCCCAACCGGGATCGACACCTGTCCACGCCGGGCGCAGCACCTGGCTTCGGTCGAACCTTTGGGCGGGGAGCGTCCAGCCGCGCTCCTCGAGCCGCTCGCGGGCCTTCTCGTGGGCTACCGTCCGTTCCTGCCGGTAATCACGCGGATTCGCGTCAGGGCTGGACAGCTGCTCCATCTGGTATTCGTTCTCACGGATGTCCCAGACCTTCTCGTTGGCGACCATCAGCGACAGGAAGAACTCGCCGGCGCTCATCCCGGTGGCATAGAAGGTGGACAGGTCCAGCGCATCGGCGACGTCGGACAGGTTGGTCAGGAAGTCCGTGGCGACGAAGCCGCCGGTCGTCGGGCCGGGCTCCGTCGCGTTGGTCGTCGCCTCGATCGTTCCGCGGGGGAGTCCGTCCGGGCCGAACACCTCGAAACCGGAGAACCCGTACGGCTTGCTCTCCCCGGGCTCCGGCGGCTTGGCCACGACATAGGAACCGTCCGGCGCCACCCCCACCGTGTACGGCGGAAGCGCCGACGCGGTCGACACGGCCCACGCGGGTCCGGTGCTGTCCTGCATGAAGACGGTGAGGTCGGTGGCCGCGGGGAGCCCGGTGACCGTGCCGTCCGCCACCGTACCGCCGGGTGCCCGGAACATCTCGGACGCGGGCGACAGCACCCGGCCGTCCCGCAGCAGCTCGGACACCGGCGACAACGCCGCGGTGGCCGGGAGGCCGGTCAGCAGTGGCACAAGCATCTGGTTCACCAGCTCGTACCGCTGCATGAGCAGACCGGCCCGGGTCCGCGCCGCCTCATCCGACAGACCGGGGAGCTGGCCGGCCAGTCTCTCCAGCGCCGACCCCAACTGGTCCAGTATCTCGCGTACGTCACCCGCCGACGCCCGGCGCGGCTCCGAGACCTCGGACGATTCGTGCACTACATCGATGGCGCGCCTCACCCGCTCGCGCATCGCCTCCCACCGTGGCATCGCACCGTCGACAGCGGCCCGCACACCGTCCGCAGAGGACGGCAACCAGGACGCCACCTGAATCGGCGGCGCCGGCGGCACCTCGGCCGCACCGACGAAGAGGTTGTAGTCGTGTCCGGGCGCCGACGCCACCGGGCTGCCCGGTGATGACACGTCGGGTGTCGTCGTCGGGGTTTCCGTGAACGGCGTCCCAGCGGCGTCCCCTACAGTAGCCGCACGATTCTGCGGATCGACCCGGAGCACGGCGGGACTCGTACCGGGCAGGGCGCGCAGCAGGGACACCGCATCCTCTGCCGGCAGCACCCGGATGGCGGCGCCGCCGTCCAGTGCCGGGTTGATCCAGGCCAGGCCCTCCGGCCGGGAGACCAGCCAGCTCAGGACCGGGCCGGTGCCGGCGGTCCGGATCAGGGCGCCGGAGCCGGGCGTTTCGAGCAGGGTGGCGACGATGTCGGCCGGGTCGGTGGGGATCGCGGATCCGCCCCACGCACGCAGTACCTCGTCGGCGCTGACCGGCTGCACGGCCCGCTTCAGCGCGGCCGCGTCGAGGCCGCCCGGGAGTCCGAACAGCGCGATGCCGGCCGCGAGCGCGTACGTGGCGCTCAGCGGGCTGCGTTGCTCGTCGCCGCTCAGCATCGAGGGCACCAGCAGGTCGTCGCGGATGGTGGACGCGTGGCCGGCCAGCTCGACGAGCCGGTCCCAGGACGGGGGTGCGCCGGTCAACGCGGCGTGCAGGGTCTCCCGGGCGGCGGCCTGGGCGCGCGACAGCACGCGTACCGCCGAGGGGTTGGCAGTGGTTTCCAGACCCGATTCATCAAGCGGTACGACGCGGGCGGAGCGTTCCATACCGGGCTGGTACGGCGCGTGCTTGGCGAGGCCGAACACCTCGGCGAGTTCCCGCCAGGTCGCCTGGTCGGGGTTCTCGCCGGGGAGGGTGCCAAGGACGAGGCGGTCACGGATCGGCGCGGGCAGGTCGGCGAGGGCGCGGCGCAGTCGTTCCGTCGCGCCGGGCTTGAGCCGGGTCCGCTCCTGGATGTAGACCATTGTCGAGCCGGAGGCGCGGTCGGCCCGGAGCGCGCCGGTCAGTGCGACCGGGTCGATCGGGTCGGCCATCGACCCGTCGTGGTAGAACACGCCGCCCGGCACCGCGATGAAACGGCCGTCCGCACAGATCAGACCGAAGTCTCCGGCATTCGCCACGCCGTTCTCCTCACCCGGTGCCGCCGCACGTGGCGGCACCGATGACCACCTGACGTCGCGGCCGGCTCAACGGTTCACCATCAATTAACAGAAATTCCCCCTTTCAAGCTCCTGATGGAGGTACGCGGCCCGCGGCATCCGGTCAGGGACACGTGGTCACGTAGAGCGCGACCTTGTTGAGGTCCTCTGTGTGCTCCGGCATCTGCTTGTTCAGTTCCTGGAGGCCACGGATCAACTGGGTGCGGCCCTCCTGCGGCAGATACACGCTGTGGCTGTAGATCATGTCGCGGACCACTGTGTCGTCCGCACCCTTGAGCTGCAGGTGAAGTGCCTTGAGGATGGCGCGGCTGGCGCCGTCGTCGAGCGTGCCGAGCGTGATCGCGTCGATCGCTGCGAACCCGGCGTCCCGGTCGGCCGGCGGCTTGGTGACAAGGGCCGGGACCGCGGCGAAGAGCGTGCCGGCCTTGTCGTCGCCGCCAGCCCGGTAGGTCAGCAGCGTGTCGGCGAGGACCGGGTCCTGGTCGAGCACGTCCAGGAAGGCGGCGTGCGCGGCGAACACACCCGCGGTGGCACCGAAGTCCTTGATCTGGGGCCGTAGGTCCCGCAGCGCGGACCCGTGCGCGGCAAGCGCGGACCGGATCGCGCCGGTGTTCTCAAGCGGCGTGGTCAGGAACGACGACAGCGCGGCCGGGGCCTTGTCCAGTTCGGAGACGCGGCGGCGACCGGCATAGGCGGCCAGCAGGTCGGCGGTGATCTCCTTGGCGGGTGGCACCGTGGTCGCGCCACCGGTGCCGACCCACAGGTTGTCCAGGCTGAATCCGGTGCCGGAGCCGGCGGTCTGCTTCAGCAGCGGCACACCCTTGTAGTGCGCGACGATCCGGCTCAGCTCGGGGCTGACCTTGCCGCGCGTGATCACCAGTGGCACGCCGCCGTTGTTGGTGTGCTGGAACAGCTGCCAGTCCAGCGCGGCCAGCTCGGCCGGGGTCGGTGCATCGGAGAGCCGTTCCGAGCCGATCACCACGACGGACTGGTCGATTCGGGCCGCGGCCTCGACGATGCGGTCCAGGAACCGGGACGGCGCCCCGCCGATCACGTCAAGCGTCCGGGTCGCGTCGAACTCGTGGTAGGCGGTCGCGGCGCCGGAGTGCCGTACCGGTTGCCGGGAGACGTTCACGCCGGGCCGGTCCGCGTCCAGGTCGAGCAGGCGGGTCTCCAGGTCCATCTCGCCGCCGAGCGGTGCGATCCGGATCGGCGTGGCCGGGTCAGCGGGGAAGACCGTGGCCTGCCCGGTGCCCGGATCCACGAAGGACACGCCGAACCGGTCGTTGATCGCCAGCGTGACCTGGTCGCCGGCCTGGACCAGGGTGTGCGACCCGATGTCGGTGCCGGCGACGGCAGCGAGCAGGTCTCCGTACCCCCGCACAAGCTGTGAGTCCTTCGGGAAGTCGCGGGCGTCGAGCGGCCGGCCGAGGCGGCGCAGCACCTCGCCGTAGGCGTGGGCGGCGAGCACCGGGGGCAGGCCGACGCGCACGCCGCCCTGACCATCGAAAACAATCCGGGCCGACGGGTACGCCTCGGAGAGCACGCCGTCGAGCAGTTCCTTCGTCTGGTCCGCGTACGGGTCCGGAGCCCAGTGCCGGCGCGGCACGACCCGGATCAGCTGCGCCCGGTCGATCGGCACGATGCGCAGGTCGCGGGAGAAGCCGATCAGCCGGTTCCGGTCGACGCCGCTCAGGTCCGCGGTCGCCAGGATGTCCACCGGCAGCCCGGCCGCGTCCGCACGGGCCGCCGCGTCCGCGACGCTCAGGCCGTGCGCGCCGAGCGGGCGCTCCACCATCCGGTCCAGCGCGTAGTCCGGGTGCCCGTTGAGGAACTGGTAGAGCAGGCCGCGCGCCACCCGCTGCCCGTGCGTCCCGGCCGTGCCCGGCGCACGCACGCCGTCCTCGCCGATCCGCGTGCCGGCCGCCGCCAGGTCGTCGAACGCCTCCGTCATGCCCTTACCGAGCGTGACGTAGGTGTATCCGTCGGGCGCGACCACGTCGAACGCGGCCTGCAGCAGCGGGTCGTCGGTCAGCGCGGACATCCCGTCCCGGTGCAGGTGCAGACCGGAGTCGGTCGGGATGACGTGGTCGAGACAGATCGCGTCCATCACGCGCTGGGTCAGCGGCAGGGTCACGGCGGGCTCCCGGGTCAGCAGTTGGAGAGGGTGTGGGTCAGCAGGTCGACGAATGCGGCCCGCGCGGAACCGCCGGTGCCGCGCAGCAGGTCGCGCAGTCCGTCCAGGCGACCGACGAACGCGGCACGGTCGATCGGGTCCAGGCAGTCCGGCGGCGGTGTGCCGGGGGCGCGGGCGGTGCTGGAGACCGCCCGCACCTTGGCGAGGACCGCCCGCAGGACCGGGTCGGTGTGCGGGTCCGCGGCCGCCTGCGCCTCGGTGAGCGTCATCGCGTCGGACACTGCCTCGAAGACGTCGGTCACGGCCCGGTCGACCGCGCTCCGCGCCGCGGCCCGCAGCAGGGTGAGCGCCGACTCCGGCGTCATCCGGCCGGCCAGCACGATCTGGAACAGCAGACCGTCCATCGCGTACCGTTCGCGGCGGCCGGCGCCCGCACCGGCGAGGAAGTCATGGACGAACGACGCGGGGACCGGCCCGCCGGTGTAGGGCGGCTCGTCGTCGAGCGGACTGCGCGCTCCCGGGGCGAGGCGGTCCGGGGCGGTGGCGTCCAGGTCGAGCGCGACCCGGAGACCGGCGAGCCGCTCCCGGTCCGGGGCGGTGGCGATCAGCCGGTCCAGCGCATCGCGTACCCCCGGGTCGGTGAGTTCCGCGGCGTTCTTCCTGTGGTGTTCCGCCGCGCCTTCCCCGGCGGTGAGCAGACCGGCGAGCACCGGCGGAAGCGGCGTGCCGCGCGGTCCGGCGGGCAGCCGCGCCGCGGTCGCGAACAGGTCCGCGGTCAGCCGCGACCGCTGCGCCACCAGCGCGCGGTCGGGCCCGGTCAGTTGCCAGACCATCCGGGCGTCCGTGCCGTCGCTGTGCACCGCGGCCCGCACGACGATCGGCCGGAACCGTTCGCGGAGCACGGCGAACGCTTCGTCGGTCGCCGCGGTACCGAGCGTGGCCACCACGATCGGCACCTCGCCCCACCACTCGTGCTCGCGCAGCGCGCGGTCCAGGCCGGTCAGCGCGTCAGGTGTCCGGCCGCTCAGGTCCACTGTCAGCACCGGCCGTCGCACGCCGGCCGTCAGCGCGCCGAGGTCACCTGCCGTCCACGGGCCAATGCTGCGCGGGGCCGGCAGCGGGCGGGCAGGGAGCGGCTGCCCGGACCACAGTGGCCGCAGCACCGGTTCGGCGCCCGGGTCGAGCCGCAGGATCTCGGCCGCGGCCTGGTCCAGCAGCAGCCGGAGCGTCGTCACGTCGTCCGCCGCGGGTGTCCGCCGCTCCGCGTCCGCAAGCCGCTCAAGCGCGGTGCGCACCAACTCGGCCGCGACGGAGTGCGGGAAGCGGTCCAGCACCGCGGTGACCCGTTCGCCGGCCGTGTCGACGTGTTTGCGCAGCTCGGCGACGGAGTTCTCGGGTACGGGCACCGGCAGGGACGCGGCGGCCATCTCCACCCGCCGCACCTCGAGCTCGGCGGACGCCCCCAGGCCGCTGTAGGCCGCGGAGTTCACCTCGATCATCGCGTTCAGCACAGTGCCCGCGGTGAACGCGCCGGCGCCCAGGTCAGTGACCTTGTTGTCGAACGTCACCAGGCGCCAGTGCACGTCGATCGTCCCGGTGGCCGGGCGGGGTACCTCGATCGGGTACGCGATGTTCAGCCCGTACGCGCGGCGGAGATCGTTGAGGCCGGAGCTGAAGGACGGTACGACGAACAGCGCGGTGCGGGCCAGCTCGGGCTCCGCCGTGAGCAGCCCGGACAGGCGCGTCACCGCCTCCTCGACGCCGTCCTCGACGTCGGCCACCACGAGCGGGTGCCCCATGGCCGTGGCGGTTTGGCCGAGCTCGCCGGCCCAGGCCGGGGTGCCCGGATCCGCGCTGAGCCAGCGGACACCGCGCTCCGGCCCCAGGCCGATCCAGTCCACCGCACGCTGCGCACGCACGGCCGGGGGCACCGCCAGCTCCGCCTCGTACGCCCGGTTCGCCCGGCGGGCCAGCCGCCGGTTCCAGCCCCGGGCCTCGCGAGCGGTCAGCCGCCGTGCGCCGTACGAACGCACCTCGACCGGCACGTGTTCGACAAGCAGCGCGCCGTCCGCCAGGTCGAGCGCCGCCTCGGTGGTGAAGTCGATCGCCTGCGACTGGGTGACCCGCTCGGCGCCGCGCACGAACGCGCTGGCCGCGTACTGCTGCAGCGTGAAACCCCGGTGCGTCGGGACCAGGTGGAAGTTCCCGACCGTCCAGTCCGGAGCGCGCCGGGTCGTACGCAGCAGGTCGTCGTAGTCCGGGATGCGCGCCCGGACGCTCTCCTCGAGTCGCTGCCAGATGGTCCCCCAGTGTGCCCCGAGGAAGTCGACGGCCTCGTCCGGCAGCCGTTCCAGGAGGTCGGCGAACGCGTCGACGCGGGACAGCACCGCGATGTGCACCTTGTTGAGGTCCTGCTCGCTGACCGGCCAGGTGGCGACGCCGGCGAAGTTGTCGTAGAACAGGGCCGCGTACCCGGCGATGCGCTGCGCGGTCGCCACCGCGTCCGGCCCGCCGACCGTGGCGAGGAAGTCCGCGGCGAGCCGGTCGCCGAACGCCAGGCCGTCGGTCAGGTGGTCCCGGGTCAGGTAGCCGCGGTCCCGGTCCCGCCAGGTGTTGTCGCGGACATGCTCGAGGAAGTCGCGCATGCCGGAGAGCACCACGCCGTGCGTGAAGTGGTAGTGCGAGCCCGGCGCCTCGCCGATCGGCGGGCGGCCGACCGAGATGCGCGCGCCGATCGGGGTGAGCGAGACGTCGACGCCGGACTGGGCGAGGAACTCCTGAAGCGACATGACCGGGCCGGCACCGTCCGGGCCGGGCAGATTCCCGGTCTGCGCCGCCATCCGCCCGAACGCATCGAAGACCTGGTCCGGGTCGACCCGCTGGATCTCGTGCGGGTGCGAGCGCATGATCCCGCTGACCCGCTCGATCATCGCGGCGGTGACCTCGCGCCCGTTACCGCCCGCCGCCACCGCGGCCGCCCGGTCGATGAAGTACCTGCCGTCCGCGCCCCGGTAGACCGTCTTGGTGTCCACCTCGATCTGGAAACCGCCGTGCAGGCCCCACGCCAGCAGCCCGCCGCGCAGCACGCTCGCGTCCTGCCCCTCGTCGAGGAAGAGCATCACTGTCTCTTCGTCCTCGACCCCGGAGCCGCGGTACCCCTTGCTGACCGGCGGGTCCAGCAGCGATGCGGTGTCCGGCCGGGATTCCGGCACCGGCTCCCGCGCCGGGACCACCACGCCGTCCGGGCCGATCATGATCATCCGGGTGTACGTGTCCGCGTCGAACCCCGCCGGGGTCTCCCCCGGTGCGCCGGTCCGCGGCCGCGCACCGCGCTCGGTCAGGTTCACCCACCGAATGCCCTGGTCCGCGGTGCGGTAGGCGGCGTAGACGTGCCCGTGCGCGGCGCCGGTGCGCTCGGTCAGCACCACGGCCGTCGCGCCCGGGGTGAACCGCGGATCGTTGTCAAGCGCCGACCAGCCGCCGAACCGCTCCCAGTCCCGGCGGTCGCCGAGCCAACTGCCCGGCTCCGGTTCCTCCCGCGTCCGCGACACCCGCACCCCGCCACGGTGCAGCCGGCCGACCAGGCTATCGACCAGGGCAAGACATTCCGCCACGGTACGGTCGCCGCCGTACCTGGCCAGGCGCCGGCCGGACGCGACCACGTCCTGGAACAGCGTGGTCAGCTCCGCGGCGGTCAGCACCGGCGCGGGCACCCGCTCCGGTTGCGGCACCGCGCGGGCCGCCGCGTCCAGCCGGCCGAGCGCGACCTCGAGGCGGTCCGGGGTGAGATCACCCTCACCCAGCTCGATCACCCGGTTGTCGAACGTCACCAGCCGCCACAGGCGCCTGGCCACCGGGTTCGTGTCGCCCGGTGTCGCTGGCACCCGGGAGGACACCGTATAGATCATGTTGAGCCGGTGCGCCTGCCGGACGTCATTGAGTGCCTGGTCGAGCACCGGAACCCAGAACAGCGCGCTGCCGGCCACCTCCGGCGCGTCGTCGATCACGTCGGCCAGCACCTCCGCGGCCTCCGCGCCGGCGCCGTCCAGCACCAGCAGCTGACGTCCGTGCGCGGCCGCGGTCACACCGAGGCGTTGGACCGCGGCGGGCGGGTGCTCCTGCCGGCTCACCCAGCGCAGTTCGGTCTCCGCGACCGGGCGCAGCCAGGCCCGGGCACCTGCGGCTCGCTCCGCCGGGCCGGTGACCAGGGCCGCGTCGTACACGGCGGCGGCGCGCCGGGCCAGCTCCCCGTTCAGCTGCTCCGCCCGGCGGGCGGCGATCCGGCGGGCGACGTACGAGCGCACCTCGACCGGCACGTGCTCGATCAGCAGCGCGCCGCCGGCCAGGTCCAGCCGGGCCGCGGTGGTGTACCCGATCGCGTCCCACTGTGTGACCCGCTCGGCGTCCGCCACGAACGCGCTCTTCGCGTACTCCTCGAGCGTGTGAAGGCGCCCGTGGGTGAGCGCGTGCCGGAAGTCGTCCCGGAAGAAGAACGGCTCGTCGTGGTTCTTGACGCGGTAGCGGGCGGTGTAGTCCGGGATCCGGGCGCCGATGCTGAACTGCAGCTCGTCCCAGATGTCCGCCCAGTTCTCGCCGAAGAACTCGACCGCGTCAAGCGGCATCCGGTCCAGCAGGTCGGCGAACGCGTCGACCCGGGACAGAACCGCGATCTCCACCTTGCTCAGCCCCTCGTCGATCGGCCAGGTGGCCGCACCGGCGAAGCTGTCGTAGAACAGGGCCGCGTACCCGGCGATCAGGTTCGCGGTCTCGGTCGCCGCCGGCTCGCCCTCCAGGAACCGCTCGGCCAGCTGGTCGCCGAACCGCAGGCCGTCAGTCAGATGCTCCCGGGTCAGGTAGCCGCGGTCCATGTCCCGCCAGGTGTTGTCCCGGACGTGCTCGAGGAACTCGCGCATGCCGGAGAGCACCACGCCGTGCGTGTAGTGGTAGTGCGAGCCGGGCTCGTCGCGGACCGGCGGGCGTCCGACCGAGGCGCCCCGGCCCGCCGCGGTGAACTCCAGATCCAGGCCGGAGAAGAACTCGGTCAGCTTCATGACCGGGCCACCGCCGTACGGGCCGGGCAGCTCCTTGGTTCTCGCCGCCATCCGGCCGAACGCGTCGAAGACCGGTGCCGGGTCCGGGCGGTTCACCTCGTGCGGGTGCGACCGCATGATCTCGCTGACCCGCTCGATGATGGCGACGGTCGTGGGGAGGCCGTCGCCGCCGGCCGCCTTCGCATCCACCGGCGAGGCGTACATCAGGCCGTCCCCGCCCTGGTACATCGCCTTCGTCTCGGTCTCGATCCGGAACGTGCGCCCGGGCCCCCATGCCAGTACCTGGCGGCGAAGGGTCTGCGACGCGGTGCCCGGCGGGAGGAAGACCCGCACCGACTCCTCGTCCTCGACGCCGGACCCGCGGTAGCGCTGCTCGGCGCGGTCCAGCAGGGCCAGCGCGGTCGCGTGCGGGCCGGCGGACTCCGGCGGCGCGGCCGGGACGGTGACGGCGGTACCGTTCCGGCCGAAGATGCGGGTGCGCAACTCCACGGCGGCCGGCAGCGGGCCACCGGGCGCGATCATCTGCGCGTGCGTCCGCACCCGTTCCGCCTCACGGGTCGCGGACGGGTCCACCCACAGCACGCCGCCGGGCGTGTTCACGAGCAGGAAGGCGTGGCCGATCGCGCCGGGGCGCCCGGACAGGACGAAGGCGACGCGGCCGGGCTCCTCGCCGACGATCCGGGCGATCTCGTCGTAGCCGGTCGTGCGGGGCCAGGTGCGGGGCGGCCCCCAGCCGGCCCAGAGGCCGCCGTGCAGGTCGAGGTCGTCTCGGGAGCGGCCGTCCTGCGGGGTGAGGGCGATGCCGAACCGGCCGAACAGCTCGTCGCGGGCCACGCCGATGGCGGCCGCGCAGTAGACGTCGCCGCTGCCGGAGCCGAGCCGGGTCACGATCCGGCCGGTCAGCTCCCGCATCCCGGCGACGGAGAAGTCGGTCTCCGCGCCGGCCGGTCGCGCCGGGGCGACGCGTGCCTCAGTCTGGTCGCTGCCGACGACGCGTACCACAGCCTGGTCGCTGCCGAGCAGCGATGCCACGTCCTGCGATGTGACGGGCCGGATCGCCGCGCCGCCGTCGGTCCCCAGGTCGACCGCGAACAGCCCGCCCAGCCCGGACACCAGCCAGAGCAGGCCGGACGACCGGACCAGCGCGGCCGAGCCCGGCGCCGAGAGCAGCGACGCGGCCAGCTCACCGGCGTCCGCCGGATCCGCCGGGGCACCCCAGGCGCGCAGCACCTCGTCCGCCCGGATCGGCCGCACACCGCGCCGCAGCGCGTCCGCGTCGATGCCGTCCGGCACCCCGAAGAGCGCGATCCCGGCCGCGAACGCATACCCGGCGCCGGACATGTCCCGGTGCCCCGCCCGCACGCCAAGCGCCTGCCGGATCGCTGTGGACCTGGCGGCCAGCTCCGTCAGGCGCTCCCAGGACGGCGGCGCGCCGTCCAGGACCGCGTGCAGGGTCTCACGCGCGGCGGCCTGGTCGCGGGACAGTACACGTACCGCCGCGGGGTTCTCCTGGTTCTCCAGACCTGCCGCGTCAAGCGGCACGATCCGCGGCGAGGGCGTCAGACCCGGCCGGTACGGTCCGTGCTTGGCCAGTCCGAACGTGTCCGCGAGCGCCAGCCAGTCCCCGTGGTCGGCGGTCTCGCCGCGGAACGTGCCGAGGACCAGGCGTTCCCGGACCGGAGCGGGCAGCTCGCCCAGCGCCCGGAGCAGGCGGTCGGCCGCGCCGATCCTGGTGCGGACCCGGTCCGGTACGAAGACCACCACCTCACCGGCCGTCCGGGGTACCCGCAGCGCACCGGCCAGCGCGGCCCCGTCGACCGGCTCCGACATCGGCCCGTCGTGGAAGAACACGCCGCCGGGCACCGCAATGAACCGACCGTCAGCACAGATCAGACGGAAGTCCCCGGCGCTCGCCACGACACGCTCCTCCCCCGGCGCCGCCGGGTCCCGGAGCGCTGATCACCACTTGACGTCGCTCCTCCCGGCACGGTTCACCGCGAACCGGGAAATACCTCGGCAGCCGGCCGGATCAGCGGTTGGCCAGGATGTAGGTGAGGGTCCCGATCACCGAGGCCAAGGCGAGTACCCAGCCGCCGGTGTCGAGGCGGCCGAGGAACAGCGGCCGGAACCCGTGCGGATCCCGGGCGCCGATCAACCGGGTCTCGTCCATGACGACGAACGAGTAACCTGCACGGCCTCACCCGGACTGCAAGCCGTCCAGGATGACCTCGATCAGATGCGTTCGGGCCTGCTGGGTCGGGGTGACCTGGGCGGCCCGGCCGGCAGCGATCATCAAGGCGATCAGGTCGTCGAAGGAGATGTCCTGACGAACGGTTCCGGCGGCCTGAGCGCGCTGGAGCAGCGCGCCGACGGCTGAGCTCAGCCGCGCGCTGAGTTCGGGATCGGCGTCGAGGTGCAGGTCCTCCAGCGCGTCGGCCAGGATCAGCTTCTCGATCGAGGTGCTTGCCACTTCGATGAAGAACTCACGGAACCAGGTCGGTGCGGCATCGCCCGTCCCGGCGAGTTCGGCACGCGCCGCCAGGTGTTCCAGGCGCTGTTCGTACACCGCCTTCAGCAGGGCGCCCTTGGTCGGAAAGTGCCGGAAGACGGTGCCGATGCCGAGCCCGGCCCGGCGGGCGATCTCCTCGGTCGAGGCGCTCACCCCGTGTTCGACGAAAATCGCGTCGGCGGCCTGGAGCACGGCGGACCGGTTGCGCGCTGCATCAGCTCGAGGGGACACGAGCACCTTCCTTGACAAACGGAGTAGCCACTCCGTAACGTCTTCTACCGGAGTGATCACTCCGATTCTAGCCCATGGAGGTCATCATGCCCCACGCCAAGTCCCGTGAGCCCCGTGACGTGATCGAGTTCCTGCTGGAGAGCCTGGCCGGAAAGGACCTGGTCGCAGTGGCGGATCTGTACGCCGAAGACGCGTTTGTGCGCCAGCCGTTCGCCAAGCCCGAGATCGTACTGACCGGCCGGTCCCAGATCGAGCAGTTCCTCGGGGGTCTGCGCCAAGCTCCGATCACCCTGTCACCGCGCGACATCCAGGTGCACCAGACCGCCGATCCGGAGGTCGTCGTGGGGGAATGGGAAAACGACATGACCCGCACGACCGACGGCGCCACCGCGTCCATGCACAACATCGCGGTGTTCTGTGTCCGCGACGGGCGGGTCGTCTGGTCGCGCGACTACCACGACCACGCCGTCATAGCCGGGCTCCTGTCCTGACCCGCCGCCCACATTGAGGTGACCGGCGGGCCGGCTGTCATTTCGGCTGTCCACTCGAGAGTGCTCAGCTCTGGCACGTGCCCTGCCGGCCACCGCCGGTGGCGCAACCGGGTCATGACGATCCCGAACGGATCACGGTCGCCGGTACAGATCGTGGTAGGCGACGGCGTGGTCGTGGCCCTCGTCCACGAAGGCGTCGTTGAGGGCCTGGGCGATGATGTTGTGGTCGTGCCGGTCCGGGCAGGTGCCGCCGCGGACATGGTCGCGGAGCTGGTGGAGGTCGCCGGTTCCGCCGAGGGCGAGGTAACGGTTCCACAGCTCGGTGTCGCTGAGCCGTAGTTGTCGTAGCCCGTCGGCGAGGCTGAGCTGTGGGGTCGCGGTCATCGGCGTGGTTCCGCGGTGGTGAGTTCGCCGGTTTCGGTGAGCGCGACGGCGACGTCCCTGAGTTTGCGGTTGGTGGTCTGTGAGGCGGCGATCAGCAGGTCGAACGCCTGCTCGGCGGTGATCTTGTAGCGGTTCATGAGAATGCCCTTGGCTTGTCCGATGATCTCCCGGGAGTCCAGGGCGACGAGCAGGTTCGTCTTCTCGATGGTCGCGGCGGCGGCGACCGCGGCGTGTGCGGCGAGGAGCTGCCCGGTGTGGACGGATTCGTCGCTGAAGGTGTCCGCGGCGGTGGCGTAGATGTTCAGCGCGCCGATGATGTCGGTGTCGGTGTAGAGCTGGTAGGACAGCATGGACCGGACGCCGAAGGTGACGGCGACCTCGGCGAACCGGGGCCATCGTGGGTCGGTGGTCAGGTCGTCGACCTGCACGATCGGTTCGCGCTGCAACGATGCGGTCAGGCACGGTCCTTCGCCGATGAGGTACTGCTGTTCGTCGACGAGGCGGACCAGCTCGCCGGTCGCGACGGGAGTGCAGACCGACTTATGGGACAGCACGGTGATCCCGGCGTGTTCGGCGCCGTCGACCTGCGAGATCGCGGCTTGTACGACCCGTTCCCACAGGGCTTCGAGGTCGGGCTGTGCGCTGAGCTGACGGGCGAGGCCGGCCAGCAGATCGGCATCGGGACGGGGCACGATAACGAGCTCCTGGGTCAGCGGGCGGCTGTGAAAGGCATCGCTTCCAGCTTCGGGCTGAGGGCGGCCGGCGGCTACCTCGCATCGCGTACAGCGGATGCGCGGAAAACGAACATCACAGGGCTCCGGCGCGGCGCAGGGTGACGTGCGGGTGTTCGCCGTAGGCCGCGCGATAGTCGGCGGCGAAGCGACTCAAATCCGCATAGCCCCAGCGCATCGCGACGGCGGTGACCGTGGTTCCTTCGCCGGGTTGAGCCGCTTGCAGGTCGGTCCGGGCGAGATCGAGGCGGACGCGGCGCAGGTAGCGCAGCGGGGTGGTGTCCAGGTGCCGGCGGAACGCCAACTGGAGAGCACGGACCGAGACGTAGCCGGCACGGGCGATGTCCGCGACGCTGACGTCCAGATCCGGGTTGGCCTCAATGAACGCGACGGCGCGCCGCACCGACTCAGGTGTGGCGTCACGACGGGTGCCGGCGGTCTCGGACGGTGCGGTGTCGTAGCCGTGCAGCGCGATGGTGGCGAGCAGTCGCTGCGCGCTGCCGACGACGAGCGGGTTGGCGACCGCTTCGGCGTTGCCGAGCACCGTCTGCGTGACGAAGTCGACGGTCCGGTGCCATGACCGGGCCTTGTCCGCGGCCATCGGTTCCAGTCGCAGGCGGCTCATCGGATCGAAGGTCTCCTCGCCGGTGACGGCCGCGAACAACTCTCGGTCGAGCCCGACGGTGACGAGGGAAGACCCGGCGAGCCGGGTGCGACAGCCGACCGAGGGCGGTATGGCGAAGAAGACATCACCGGTTCCGTAGTGCCGGGTGACCCCGCCTACCTCGATCTCGGTGGTCGATCGCGTGATGCGGTTGATCCACAGCGTCTCCACCGGGTGCAGGTCCATGTCGATGGTGAGCGTGTTGGACAGTTCGTCGATCGCCACGCGGCCCAGGTTCCAGCGGCTGTGCCGCAGGTGGAAATCAGTCGGGTCGCCACTGACCTGCAGATGGCTGTCGGTGTAGGCGTCGCGCAGGAGAGCATGCGCCAGTTCGGGATCGGTCGTGGTGACTGTGTTTTTCACAGGCGGGGGCATCGCGCTCTCCTCGACCTCCCATCGGGACGGATGTTGCGCACCGACATCCCACCGTACGCACCCTGATACCCGGCAAACGACTGTCCGGCCGGCCACGACTTGCCACCGAAGCCGGTCGGCTACACGATCGGAGGAGCCCCGGGACCGCTACGGCGGCCGGTGAGCCCACCGTCCGCCGGGAGGCGGTGCCGGTGCACCCGACTGCTCACCCGCCGTCGCCCGGACGGACCAGGCCGGTGTCGTAGGCGATGATGACGGCCTGGACGCGGTCGCGCGCGCCCACCTTGGCGAGGACCCGGCCGACGTGCTTCTTCACTGTCGACTCGGTCAGGACCAGGCGTTCGGCGATCTCGGTGTTGGTCCAGCCCTGGCCGATCGCGACGAGCACCTCGTGTTCGCGGTCGCTGAGCGTGGCCAGGCGCGGATCAGCCTCCGACTGCGGGGCGGCGTCCCTGGTGTACGCCTCCATCAGCCGCCGGGTCAGCCGTGGCGCGACGACCGCGTCCCCCGCCGCGACCGCGTGGATGCCCGCGACCAGTTCCTCCGGCCGGGCGTCCTTGAGCAGGAAGCCGCTGGCCCCGGCACGCAGGCCGGCGTAGACGTACTCGTCGAGGTCGAACGTCGTCAGGATCAGCACCCGGGTGCGCCCGCCGAGTGCGACGATCCGCCGGGTCGCCTCGATGCCGTCCATCCCGGGCATGCGCACGTCCATCAGGACCACGTCCGGGCGCAGCTCCGCCGCCATCCGGACCGCCTCGCCGCCGTGCCCGGCCTCGCCGACCGAGGACATGCCGGGCGTGCCCTCAAGCAGCATGGCGAAGCCGAGGCGCTGCAGCGGCTGGTCGTCGACGATCAGGACTGTGGTCATGCCAGCGCCGACGCGGGACGGTCGTTGAGCAGCGTCTCGACCTGCCAGCCGCCGGACGCGTGGCGCCCGGCCACCACCTCGCCGCCGTAGAGCCCGGCCCGCTCCCGGATGCCGGTCAGGCCGTGTCCGGGCTCGTCCCCGACCGGCGGCGCGAACCCGGCGGACGGGCCGGTGTCGCGCACGCTCACCCGTACCGTGTGATCCTCTGCGGTGATCGAGATCGTCGCGGCGGAGCCGGAGCCGGCGTGCTTGAGCGTGTTCGTCAGCGCCTCCTGCACGATCCGGTAGACGGTCAGCTGCAGGCCGCCGCCGAGCGCGCCGACCTCGCCCGTGGTGCGGTAGTCGACGGTCAGGCCGGCGGCGCGGACGCGGCGGACCAGGTCGTCGAGGTCGGCGACGCCGGGTTGCGGGCTGAGCCGGGCCGCGGTGGTGCCGTCGCGCAGCACGCCGAGGACGCGGCGCAGCTCACCGAGGGCCTGGCGGCCGGTCTCGCCGATCAGGCGCAACGGTTCGGCGGTGGACTCGCCGCGGCTTGCGGCGAGCACGGCGCCGCCGTCCGCGAGACCGATCATCACTGACAGATTGTGACCGACGATGTCGTGCATCTCGCGCGCCACCCGGGAGCGTTCGGCCGCGGCGGTCAGGCGCTCGCGCTGGTCGCGCTCGACCTCGAGGCGATGTGCCCGGTCCTCGAGCGCGGACAGGTAGGCGGCGCGGGTCCGGACGGTCAGCGCGAGCGCGACGGCCGCGGTCCCGGTGCCGAGCATGAAGAACATGCCGGTCCACGGGTGCTCGACCGGCAGCAGCACAAGCATGCCGACGCCCACCATGGCCACCACCACCCCGCAGAACCAGGCGAGGGTACGCAGGTTGCCGTAGCGGGCCAGCGCGTAGAGCGCCAGCAGCATCGCCATCCCGGCCTGCATCCAGGCGCCGGCCAGCCAGACGCCGAGGTTGACAGTGAGGATCACGGCGAGCACGACGGCCGGGGCCCTCCGGCGCCACCAGAGCGCGACAAGCAGCACGCCGACCAGCGCGCCGGTGACCGAGGGCGGCAGCGAGGCGAACTCCTCGCTGCCGAACGGGCCGCCGACCGCGCCGTGCTTGTCGCCGAACAGGTCGCGCAGCCCGGACAGGATGACCGGGACGGTGACCAGCAGGTCCAGCACCCAGGGCCGCCGCCGTCCGGCGGCGGCCAGTCTCTGCTGCGCCCGCAGCAGCCAGGTGTCGTTCATCCCGCTCATTCTCTCTTACGCGTCCGTCTTCACCAGCCGGTACGCGGCCGCGGCGAGCGTGACCGCCACCCAGCCCGCGAAGATCGCCAGTCCGGTCCACGGCCGGTCCGAGGTGGTCGACATGATCTCGCTGCCCGCGTTGCTGGGCAGGTAGCCGTCGATCGCGTCGTACCAGTCGGACGGCAGCAGCATCGCCAGGCCGGGCAGGATCAGCAGGCCGCCGGCGAGGATCGCGATGCCACCCGCGCTTGAGCGCACGAGCGTGCCGAGCGCCACCCCGAGCACGCCGACCAGGCCCAGGTAGAGGCCGGCGCCGAGCAGGCTGCGAAGCACGTTCTCGTCGGAGAACGCCATGGCAACGGTCTCCCCGGACAGGATCGGCAGCCCGATCGCGAACGCGGCGAGCGCCCCCACCGCACCGACGATCATGGCGATCAGGCCGTAGATCAGGGCTTTCGCCCAGAGGACCGGAAGACGCGCGGGTACGGCCGCGAGCGTGGCCCGGACCAGCCCGGTGGTGTACTCACCCGCGCTGACCAGCACGCCGAGCACGCCGAGCGCAAGCGACGCGAACGTGGTGCCGGAGATCGCGATCGACACCGCGTCCAGGCCGTCCGGTCCCAGCGGTCCGGGCGGGCCGACCTCGCCGCCGGTCGTCGGCGAGTAGGCAAGCGCCGCGATCGCGCCCAGCGCGCCGATCAGCAGCAGCGAGACGCTGAGCGTGATCCAGGACGAGCGCAGCGACCAGAACTTGGTCCACTCCCCCGCGAGCACGCCGCGGAACGTCAGCCGGTAGGTGCCGGCAAGCGGCCGGACGGCGGTGATCGTGGTCATGCGGGCACACTCCCGTACTCGACGCTGTCTCTGGTCAGGTCCATGAACGCGTCCTCCAGGGACGCGGTGCGCGTGGTCAACTGGAACAGCGGCACCCCGTGCGCGCTGGCGATCGCACCGATCTCCCGCGCGTCCATGCCCGTCACGTCCAGCTCGCCGTCAGTGCCGGAGGCCACGCTCACCCCCGGCCGGGCCAGCAGCGCGCGCAGCCGGTCCGCCTCGTCGGTGCCGACCCGCACGCCGCCACCGGCGCCGGTGATCAGCTCGGCGGTGCTGGTGTCCGCGAGCAGCCGCCCCTTGCCGACGACCACCAGGTGATCCGCGATCAGCGCGGTCTCGGCCATCAGATGCGAGGAGAGCAGCACGGTCCGGCCCTCCGCGGCGAGTCCGGACAGCAGCCCGCGTACCCAGAGCACGCCTTCCGGGTCGAGGCCGTTGACCGGCTCGTCAAGCATCACCACGGCCGGGTCGCCGAGCAGCGCGGCCGCGATCCCGAGCCGCTGGCCCATGCCGAGCGAGAACGCCCCGGCCCGCTTCCCCGCCACAGCGGTCAGGCCGGCCACCTCAAGCACCTCGTCGACACGGCTCCGCGGGATGCCGTGCGTGCGGGCCAGCGCCAGCAGGTGACTGCGGGCACTGCGGCCCGGGTGCACCGAGCGCGCCTCCAGAAGCGCACCGATCTCACGCAGCGGCGCCGCGTGCTCCGCGTAGCGCCGCCCGTTGACTGTGACGCTTCCGGACGTGGGCCGGTCCAGCCCGATGATCATCCGCATGGTGGTGGACTTCCCGGCCCCGTTCGGCCCGAGGAACCCGGTCACCTGCCCCGGCTTCGCCGTGAACGTCAGCCCGTCCACCGCGACCTTCGGCCCGTACCGCTTGCTGACTTCCCGCACCTCGATCATGCCCGGCCCCCTCGCTGTGTGTTCCGCATGAACCCACGCTATGAGCGGCCGTCCCCCGATCCCTGGTACCGAAGGCGACTCTCTGCGCCCCCGACTGGTACCCCGGTACCACCGCATTCCTCTTCCCACTCTGTGGGTGGTCGCGGCCCGCATGCTCCCGCGGGCTCCAGCCCCGCCGTGCCCCGGAAAACCCACACCCGTGCCAGCCGGACGAGTCGGCTGGTGCCGGAGCCCGGCGCGCTGACTGACAGCGCCGATGGTGACGCCCTCGGTTACGCTCTGGGCATGCGACTGATCGGGCTCCTCGGCGGCATGAGCTGGCAGTCGACCGCCGAGTACTACCGGCTGCTCAACGAGATGACCGCGGAACAGCTCGGCGGCCTGCACTCCGCCCGCTGCCTGCTCTACTCCGTCGACTTCGCCCCCATCGAACGCCTCCAGGCCGACGGCCGGTGGGCGGATGCGGCATCGGAGCTCGGCCGGGCCGCCCGTGCGGTGGAGGCGGGCGGCGCCGAACTGCTCGTCCTGTGCACGAACACGATGCACAAGGTCGCCGCCGAGGTGCAGGCGGCGGTGAACATCCCGCTGCTGCACATCGCGGACGCGACCGCCGCGGCCGCGCTGGCCGCCGGTGTGCGGACCGTCGGGCTGCTCGGCACCCGCTTCACGATGGCGGAGCCGTTCCTTGCCGACCGCCTCGCCGCGCACGGCCTGCGCGTGCTGGTACCGAACAGCCAGGACCAGCGCCTGGTCAACGACATCATCTACGGCGAGCTGTGCCTTGGCGTGGTCCGGCCGGAGTCGCGGGCGGCGTACCGCGGCGTGATCCGGCGCTTGGAGACCGCCGGCGCGAACGGCATCATCTTCGGCTGCACCGAGATCGAACTGCTTGTCGACCAGAGCGACAGCGGCGTCCCGGTCTTCGCCTCGACCCGCCTGCACTGCGCGGCCGTGGTCGAGGCGGCGCTGTCCGTCTAGAACCGCCGCGGACTGGTACAGGCGCCGTCCGGCGTGCTGGTGGCCATGATCCGAAGTGTAGGTCCAGGCGCCCCTCCCACATGGGGGCGCCTGGACCGGCCGGGGTGGGCTGCTACAGCCCGGTGCGGCGACGGTGACGGCGCGGCCGCAGCGGCACCGCCATGCCGCCGGGGCGCTGACTGCCGGACCGGGCCGCAGGTGTACGCGGCGCCGGCAGCACGGCCGGGAGCACCAGGTCCGGGTCGGCCGCGAGGATGCGGCGGTGGGCGGCCTGCAGCGCGGCGCCCGGGTCGATGCCCAGCTCGTCCGCGAGGAGCACACGGACGTGCTGGTAGACCGCGAGCGCGTCGGCCTGACGGCCGGCCTGGTAGAGCGCGAGCATCAGCAGCTCGTGCACGCGTTCGCGGAGGGGGTGCTCGTCGGCGAGCGCCATCAGCTCCGGGATGATCTCGTCGGCGTGTCCGAGTTCGACCTCGGCGGCGAGCAGGTCGATGCGCGCGCCGAGAATCTGCTGCTCCAGGCGGGTGCGCTGGGCCTCGGCGTACGGGCCGCCGGCGCCGGACAGCGGCCGGCCCTGGTGCAGGACCACCGCCGCGCGCAGCGACTCGGCCGCGCCGGCCGTGTCCCCGCGGCGGCGAGCGTCCCGGGCATCGGACACGTGATCGAAGAAAACGGTTACATCGATGGCGTCGCGATCGACCGGAAGCGCATAGCCACCACCGATCGACACGATCGTGGCCGCGTCCCGCAGCAGCGTGCGCAGGCGCGACAGATAGGTGCGGACGGTGTTGACGGCGCTACGCGGCGGCTCGTCCCCCCAGACGGCCGCCACCAGCTCGTCCACGGTCACCATCGCGCCCTCGCGCAGCAGCAGCGCGGCCAGCACGGTCCGCTGTTGCGGCGAGCCGAGCGGCAGCTCGGTGCTGCCGTCCCAGGCCCGTACCGGCCCGAGCAGCGCGAAACGTATCCCCCCAGATGACATCTCTCTGTATCCCCCCAGATCCCACACGTCGTCCGTCCACCGGTAGTCCGGTGGACGTTATGCACGTTAGGGGGATGGACAGGTCAACCACTGAGCAAAAACTGAACGCGCCGGTCAGAGGGCCGAGATCAACCGGTCGTCAATGAGCTGTCTATCCGGCGGTGGTGGTTTGAGGCTCATGACCATTCCGGCCGCACCGGCCCGTTCCGCCGACATCCTGACGGCCGCCCTGTCCAACGACTCGCACGCCATCGCGTTACGGTTCGGCGATCGCGGCTGGACGTGGCGCGCGTTCAGCGCGCGGGTACGCGCGGCCGCAGGCATGCTCGACACGCTCGGCGTGCAGCCCGGCGACCGGGTGGCACACCTGAGCGGGAACGGGCCGGCCGTGCCTGAGATCGCGCTCGCCTGCGCCTGGATCGGCGCGGTCTACGTACCGATCGGGGCGCGGTCGACCGAGGGCCAGGCCGCCTACATCGTGGACGACTGTGCGGCGCGGGTGCTGCTCTGCGGCGACGGCCGGGCGGACCGGATGCGCCGGGTCCGGGTGCTGATGCCGCAACTGCGCAAGCTGATCGACATGGAGCGCAGCTACGAGATGCTCCTCGCGGACGCCCCGCCGGCCACCCCCCGGGCCGTGATCACCGGCGACGAGGCGTTCTGCCAGCTGTACGCGTCCGGCCGCACCGGCTTCCCGCGCGGCGCGGTCATCACGCACGCCTCGATGGCCGCGGTCTGCGACACGCTCGCGGACGCGATCGGCCTCGACTCCACAGGCGTCAGCCTGATCGCCGCGCCGATGTCCCGGGTGGCCGCGTTCTCCCAGACCCTGATGGGGGTACGCCACGGCGCGCAGACCGTGATCCTCCCCGAGGTGACTGCCGCCGCGGTGCTGGACGCGATCGCGGAGTCGCGGGTGACACACACGTTCGTGGTGCCGACGCTGCTCGCCGCGATGGCCGCCGAGTCCGGCGCCGCACAACGGGACCTGAGCAGCCTGGTGAACCTCGCGTACGGCGGCGCCCCGATGCCCCCGTCGATGATCCACGCCTGCGCATCGGTGCTGCGCGTCAGCCTGCTGCAGGTCTACGGCGTGACCGAGGCCGCGGGCGCGATGACAGTGCTGCGCCCGGCCGACCACCTCGACGACACCCGCATCTCCTCGGTCGGACGGCCGCTGCCGGGCGTACGGCTGCGGATCACCGGCGGCGAGGTCGGCGAGGTGCAGGTGTCGACGCCGCGCGCGATGAACTCCTACTGGGGGCACCCGGAGGACACCGCCGCCGTGCTCACCGAGGACGGCTGGCTGCGCACCGGAAACACCGGATACCTCGACGCGGACGGCTACCTCTACCTGACGAGTTGACCGGCCCGCAACAGGTCCACAGAGGATCCCGACACGTTCCGTGATCGGTGTAGGGTCGCGGTCACCAGTGACGACATCGTCTTACGGAGGCCTCTCGGTGGAACGTCGTGGCGACGAAGCGCGCGGGGATGATCTGCGGACCGACCGGGCGCACGGCGCCCGGATCTACGACTACATCCTCGGCGGCAAGGACAACTTCGCCGTCGACCGCGAGGCCGGCGAGAATTCGCTCAAGATCTGGCCCTCGCTCAAGGTCCACATGCAGGCGAACCGGTACTTCATGCACCGTGTGACGCGTTACCTGGCCGCCGAGTGCGGCATCACGCAGTTCCTCGACATCGGCACCGGCCTGCCCACCCCGCCGAACCTGCATCAGATCGCGCAGTCCGTCGACCCGACCGCCCGGGTGGTCTACACGGACAACGACCCGCTGGTCCTCGCGCACGCCCGCGCGCTGATGCTCGGCACCGAACAGGGCGGCACCGCCTACATCTCCGCCGACATGCGCGACCCCCAGTCGATCATCACCGCGCCGGAGTTCCAGCGCACGCTCGACCTGAACAAGCCGGTCGGCCTGCTGCTGATCGCGATCGTCCACTTCATCGAGGACGACGCGGAGGCGCTGCGGGTCGTCCGCCAGGTCCTTGACGTGCTGCCCTCCGGCAGCTACCTCGCGATGTCCATCGCCACCGACGAGTTCGACCCGGCCCCGCTGGCCCAGGTCGCCCGCGAGTACAACCGCCTCGGCGAGACGCTCATCTTCCGCGACCGCCCGGTCGCGCTGAGCTTCTTCGACGGCCTGGAGATCGTCGAGCCCGGCCTGGTCCAGGTGCACAAGTGGCGCCCGGACGGCACCGAGGCCCCCGACCTCCAGGACAAGGACATCGCGATGTACGGCGCGGTCGCCCGCAAGCCGTAACACCATGGATGGGCTGCGCCGGCGGCACAGCCCATCCGTGCACGGCAGGCAGCCCGAGCGCCCAGGGGAGTGCCCGGATGTAGCCTGCCCGCGGAACTCCGGACAGTGCTTTCAGGCGGCGAAGGCTGCCGCCAGGCGGGCGCGGAGGAGGTCGGCCGGTGGGTGGTAGACGCCGTCGAGGCGGTGCAGGGCGCGGGCGCGGTAGTGGGACGCCGGGCCGGTGGCGCCGAGGCGGGCGTGGCAGCTGGCCAGGCGGACAAGCAGTTCGGCGGTGATCCACCCGTCGTTGTGCTGGAGGGACAGCGCGTGGGTGTAGGCGTCGGCGGCGCCGGGCAGGTCGCCCGCGTGTTCGCGGAGGCGGCCGATCTGCATCCAGCCGACCTGGACCTGGTGCCAGTTCCCGATGCTCTCGTGGATCGCGATGCCTGCGGTCCGTTCGGCGACAGCGGCCTCGACGTCGCCGGTGCGGTGCATGACGCGAAGTGCCGTGAGGCGGTAGGTGAAGCCGAGCATGTCGCGGGCGTGGGTGGTGCGCGGGTCGGTGCGGCCGGGTGGGCCGTTGCGGTCGAGGCCGATCAGGAGTGTGCGGATCTCGTCGGCGTATCCGGCGGCCCGTTCGATGCTGGCGCCGTCCGGCCAGTCGTCGCGTTCGGTGAGCGCGCTGCCCATCCCGCCGAGGCCGATTGACGTGCGGATCGGGTCGTCTGTCTCGCGGCCGACGTCGGCGGTCAGCGACCATTCGCGGTAGGCCTGGCCGTGGTCGCCGACGCGGTGGTGGCAGTTGCCGAGCACGTTGTGCAGGTAGCCGCGCCACCAGGCGTCGCCGCCGCGGCGGGCGACCACGAGCGCGCGCCGGGCGAGCGGGATCGCCTCGTCCCAGCGGCCGAGGTGGTCGAGGAGGAAGCCGTTCAGGCCCCAGCAGAGCTGCAGCATGTAGCGGTCGAGGCCTTGCTTGTCCGCGGCCTCGGCGGCGGCGCGCAGGTTCTCCCGCTCGGCGGTGAACCAGGCGACCGCGTCCGGCAGGTCCGCGGGCACGACCGGGACCACGCCGCCGGCGGGAGGATCAAGGTCGAGCTGCCGGCGGTACGGGTTGGCCAGCCGGGCGGCCGCGACAAGCGAGTGCAGGTAGTGGTCGAGGATGCGTTCCAGCGCGGTCTCGTCGCCGGAGATCTCCGCGGCGTAGGCCCGGACCAGGTCGTGTGCGGCGTACCGGCCGGGGCGGGGTTCGCTGAGCAGTTGCGCGTCGGTGAGTTCGCCGAGCAGCGCAAGCGTGCGGGCCGGGCCGGTGCCGGCGACGCTGATCGCGGTGGCGAGCGCCACGTCCGGCCCGGGGTGCCGGCCGAGCCGCCGGAACAGTGCGGCCGCGTCGGAGCTCAGCCGCCGGTAGGACCAGGAGAACACGGTGCGCACGTCGCGGCCGGCGTTGACCGCGGCGAACGCGTCCAGCCCGTCCCGGCGGCGCAGTTCGGCCGCCACCATGGCGAGCGTGAACGCCGGGCTGCGTTCGGCCCAGGCGGCGCAGATGGCAAGTGCCAGCGGCAGCCCGCCGCACATCCGGATGATCTCCGCGGCGGCCCACGGCTCGGTGTCGACGCGGTCCCGGCCGAGGCGGGCGCGCAGGTAGCCGAGCGCGTCGGCGTCGCTGAACACGTCCAGGCCGATCGAGCGCGCGTCCTCGTCGACCGCGAGCCCGCCGAGGTAGCTGCGGCTGGTGACCAGCACCGCACAGCCGGCCGCGCCGGGCAGCAGCGGGCGGACCTGCTCGTCGTCGCGCGCGTTGTCCAGCACCACGAGCACGCGACGGCCGGCGAGCACGCTGCGGTACAGCGCGGCGAGGCTGTCCAGCGTGGACGGCTGATTGGCGCGGGGCACGCCGAGCGCCTCCAGGAAGCCGTGCAGCGCCTCGGCCGGCTCCAGCGGCGTGCCGCTCGGTGCGAAGCCGCGCAGGTCCACGTAGAGCTGGCCGTCCGGGTAGCGGGGCGCGGCCCGGTGCGCCCAGTGCAGTGCCAGGCTGGTCTTGCCGACGCCGCCGAGTCCGCCGACCACCACAAGCGGGCGCGGGCCGGCGACCGCGTCCAGCCGGGCGAGTTCCGCGGCACGGCCGGTGAACGCGGCGGGTGAGGTGGGCAGCTGGGCGGGCCGGATCGGCGCGGCCCGCAACGCCTGGTGTGCGTCGCGCAGCAGCGGGCCGGGCTCGATGCCGAGGATCCGGATCAGGTCGGAGCGCGTCTCGCGGTAGTGCTCAAGCGCCTGTTCGGTGCGCCCGGCCGCGGCCAGCGCGTGCAGCAGGCGGGCGTGCAGGCCCTCGTCGTAGCGGTGCCAGGTCACGGCCCGTTCGAGTATCGGCGCGAACACGGCCGCACGGTCGCGGGCGAGCGCGATGTCGGCCGCCTCCACAAGTGCTGTCGCGTGGTCGCGGTCCAGATCGGCGAAGACCGGGTGTGCGCGGGCCTCCGGTGGCAGCCCGGTGGCGGCCGGCCCGGTCCAGAGGCTCAGCGCGGCCGCGTAGGCGTCCACCGCCGCGTCGGCGCGCCCGGCCGCGTGCAGCTCCCGGGCCTGGGCGAGGAACGTGCGGTAGCGGCTCAGGTCCGAGTCGACTGTCAGCCGGTAGCCGGCGGCGGTGCGTCCGATCGGCCCGGCCACCCGGCGCAGGCGGGACACGTACTGCTGCACGGTCGCGGCCGCGGCCTGCGGTGGGTCGCCGGACCAGAGCACGTCCGAGATGAGCCCGGCAGCGACCGGTTCGCCCGCGGCGGCGATCAGCACGGCCAGCAGTGTGCGCTGCTGCGGTGAGCCCAGCTCAAGCTCCGTGCCGTCGCGCAGCCCGCGGACCGGGCCGAGCACCTCGAACCAGGCCGGCACCCGGGTCAGCGCTCCGCCGACTCGTAGGCGTCGAGCCGGGCGCGGAGCTGATCCGCGTACGCGTGGTAGACGCCGTCCGCGAGCCGCCGGGCGCGAGCGCGCAACCGCCCGGCCGCGGCCCGGTCGCCGAGCCGGGCGTGGCTTGCGGCAAGCGACACCAGCACCTCGATGCCGCTCCACTGCCAGCGCTGCATCAGGGCGAGGCTGCGCTCGTACGCCTCGATCGCCTCCGCGTCCTTGCCCACGTGCTGGTAGATGCGGCCGACCAGCTCCCAGCCCCAGCCCTCGCGCGCCCAGTTGTCGACGCTGCGGTGGATGTCGATGCCGCGCCGCAGCTCGGCCGCGGCCGCCTCCACGTCGCCGGTGCGGTGCAGGATCCGCAGCGCGAAGAACTCGCAGGAGATGCCGAGCAGCTCACGGGCCCGCACCGTGTACGAGTCCGGCCGCCCGGGCGCGGCCTCGCTGTCCAGGTGCGCGCACAGCTGCACGGCCTCGTCCGCGAACGCGGCGGCGCGCTCGATCTCGTCACCTGTCGGCCAGCGCCCGTGGTCGGTGAGCGTGCTCGCCAGCCCGGCCAGCCCGACCGCGGTCCGGACCGGGTCGTCCGCCTCCCGCCCCACCTTCACGGCCAGCGACCACTGCCGGTACGCCTCCGCGAAGTCACCGAACCTGTGGTGGCAGATGGCCAGCGCGTTGTGCAGGTAGCCGCGCCACCAGAGCGAATGCTGGCGTTCGGCCGCCGCGAGCGCACGCCGGGCCGCCGGGATCACCTCGTCCCACCGGCCGAGCTGGTCCATCAGGAAGCCGTTCAGACCCCAGGCGAAGTACCACAGGTAGGGGTCGAGGCCGTGCTGTTCGGCCGCGTCCATGGCGGCGCGGATGTTCTCACGTTCCTCGCCGTACCAGGCGAGCGCCTCGTCCGGGTCGCGTGGCGTCAGCGGGCGCACGCCGTCGGCGGGTGTGCCGGGGTCGATCGGCGCGCGCAGCGGGTTGACCAGCTGCGCGCCGGCGATCAGCGAGTGCAGGTAGTGGTCGAGCGTGCGGCGCAGCGTCTCCTCGCGCTCGTCCGGCTGGCCCAGCTCGGCCGCGTACGCCCGGACCAGGTCGTGGGCGCCGTACCGGCCGGGTCGCAGTTCGGTGATCAGGTGCGCGTCGGTCAGCTCGCCGAGCAGGCTCAGCGTGTCGGCCGGCGAACGCCCGGCCACGCTTGCCGCGGTATCGAGCGCGACGTCCGCGCCCGGGTGCATGCCGAGCCGCCGGAACAGCTCGGCCGCGCCGGGCGTGAGCCGCCGGTAGGACCAGGAGAAGACGGCGCGCACATCCCGGCCGGAGGCGACGCCGGCGAACGCGTCAAGCCCGGCGCGCCGCCGGATCTCGGCTGCCACCGTGCCGAGCGTGAACGCGGGGCTGCGCTCGGTCCACGCCGCGCAGATCGCCAGCGCAAGCGGGAGTCCGCCGCACACCTCGATGATCTCCACGGCCGCCTCCGGTTCCGCGTCCACCCGCTCCTTGCCGAGACGGGAGCGCAGATAGCGGTACGCGTCGGCGTCGCTGAACACGTCAAGCCCGATCGAGCGCGCACCCTCGTCGACCGCGAGCCCGCCCAGGTAGCTGCGGCTGGTCACCACGACCGCGCAGCCGGCCGTGCCGGGAAGCAGCGGACGGACCTGCTCGTCGTCGCGCGCGTTGTCAAGCACGACCAGGATCTTCCGGCCGGCCAGCACGCTGCGGTACAGCGCGGACAGCCCGTCCAGTGTGGACGGCTGGTTGCCACGGGGCACGCCGAGCGCCTCAAGGAAGCCGTGCAGCGCCTCGACCGGCTCCAGCGGCGGGTTACGCGGCGCGAAGCCACGCAGGTCCACATAGAGCTGGCCGTCCGGGTAGTCGTGCATCACCCGGTGCGCCCAGCGCAGCGCGAGCGCGGTCTTGCCGACGCCGCCCAGCCCGCCGACCACGACAAGCGGCATCGCGGCCTCGGCAAGCGAGTCGAGGCGGTCCAGCTCCACGTCGCGGCCGCTGAACGAGCCGAGGTCGGCGGGGAGGTGCGCCGGGCGTACCAGCGCGGGGCCGGGGTTCTCCCGCACGGCGGGCGCGGGTGCCGGGTCCGGTTCGGCCAGCAGCTCGCGGTGCGCGGCCTGCAACAGCGGGCCGGGCTCGATGCCCAGCTCGCCGACAAGTCGCTCCCGGACCTCGCGGTACCTCATCAGCGCGTCGGCCCGGCGGCCGGCGGCGGCGAGCGCGCGCATCAGGTGCGAGTGCAGGCCCTCGTCGAACGGGTGCCAGCCCGCGGCGCGGTCCAGCGCGGGCAGCAGGCCGGCGGCGTAACCGCAGTTGAGTGCGTCCTCCGCGGCCTCGAACAGCACCATGACGTGCTCGCGGTCGAGGGCGGTGAAGACCGGGTGCTCGCGGGCCTCCGGCGGCAGGTTCGCCGCGGCCGGGCCGGTCCAGAGCGCGAACGCCTCCCGGAACAGCGCGCCGCCGGCGGCCTTGTCGGTCTGGTAGATGTGGTGGGCGCGGCCGATCAGCCCACGCCAGCGCAGCAGGTCGACCTGGCTCTCGTCGACGGCCAGCTGGTAGCCGCCGGCAGTGCGGCGGATGATCCCGCCCTGGTCGCGTGCGGCCCGGTCCGGCTCGATGATCTTCCGGAGCCGGCTGACGTACTGCTGCACCGTGGCCGCCGCGGCCACCGGCGGGGCGTCACCCCACAACACGTCAAGAATCGTGGGTACGCCGACCGGCTCACCGGCCGCGGCCAGCAGCACCGCGAGCAGGGTGCGCTGCTGGGGCGGCCCGAGCTCCAGCTCCACACCGTCCCGGCGGCCCCGCACCGGGCCGAGCACCTGCAACCACATGTGCGTGTCCGTCTCACGCACCGGCGACCGGGGCCAGCAGCGCGTCGGCGGCGGCGGCGCGCAGCCAGGCCACCGCGTCGCCGTCGCTCCAGTGCAGGTCGTCGATGAGGGTGAACAGCGACGAGTATCCGAAGTAGAACCAGAGCAGCGCGTCGGCGTGCCGGACGTCGACGCCGGGGCGCAGCGCGCCGAGCCCGGCCAGCCGGTTCGCGGCCAGCAGCAGCCCGGACCGGTAGCGGCCGGTCGCCTCGGCCAGCGACGCGGCCGCGTCCGGCTCGTGCGGCGCGGTCGCCATGATCACGCGGAGCACGTCGCCCCACTCCCGGCGGATGTCAAGCGTCGTGTCCGCGACCAGGTCGAGCACCCGGCCGGGCTCGGTGGCGCGGCGGATCTGCTCAAGGTTCGCGGTGACGATCGGCGCGGCCGAGCACAGCTGGGTCAGCGAGCGCAGCATCCCGGACTTGCCGCCGGCCACCGAGTAGACGGTCGCGGGCGACACCCGGGCGGCGCGGGCCACCTCCTCGACCCGGACCGCGAAGAAGCCACGCTCGCGGAACAGGCGGCGGGCCGCGTCGAGGATCGTGCGGTGGGTCGCGGCCGTGTAGCCTGCGCGACGGCTGTGGCGCACGGGACCGGCCTCGGTGGTGCTCATGACGGTCGAGTCTAGGTCGATTCACTGGAGACCCGCTCTAGCGAAAGCCGATTTATCGATTTCTGTCGCCTATCCGGCTTGCCGCCGCGCTGAACGGTATCGGCACGCCCGGTGACCGGTCAGAGCGGTGTCAACCGGGCGTCAATCTCGCTAAGGTTGACTGGCCTGCGGATCTTTCCCGCGATTCGTCCCGAGGAGGCCCCGGTGTCCGCCGGACTCACCGCACCGCGCACGGTCCGCACCATCGGCGATCTCACCGGCCCGCGCGGGCTGCCGCTCGTCGGCCACCTGGCGGAGCTGCGCTTCGGCCGCGACGGCCACCGCGCCTTCGAACGCTGGGGCGAGCGGTACGGCCCCACCTACCTGATCCGCTACGGCCGCCACCCGCTCGTCGTCTCCGGCGACGGCCCGCTTGTGAACGCGGCTCTCCGCGACCGGCCGGACGGCTTCCGGCGCACCGGCGTCAACCGGGTGTTCCGCGACCTCGGCATCGACGGCGTGTTCAACGCCGAGGGCGAGCGGTGGCGGCGACTGCGGAAGATGGCCGCGCAGAGCCTCAACGCCGCCTACCTGCGTGAGTACTTCACCTCGATCACCCGATCGGCCGAGCGGCTGCGGACCCGGTGGTCCTCGGTCGCCGCCACCGGCCGGCCGGTCGACGTGCTTGACGACCTGATGCGATTCACGCTCGACGTGACCACCGCGCTCGCGGTCGGCCACGACCTCAACGCGCTGGAGGCCACCGGCGACGGGCTGCACACCCGGCTGGCCGAGCTGTTCCCGGAGATCGGGCGGCGGATCCAGGGCCCGATCCCGTACCACGGCATCGTCCGCCTGCCCCGCGACCGCCGCCGGGAGAGCGCGGTCCGCGAGGTCGACGCGCTGGTCCGGGAGAAGTACGCGGAGGCCCAGGCCCGGATCGCGACCGGCGCACCGCCGCGCACGTTCCTGGAGGCGCTGGCCGGGCAGGGCGAGTTCAGCCACGACGAGCTGGTCGGAAACGTGCTCACCATGCTGCTGGCCGGCGAGGACACCACGTCCTCCGCCGCCGCCTGGACGCTTCACTACCTGGCCACCCACCCGGAGGCGCAGCTGCGGGTCCGCGGCGAGGCGGTGGAGGCGTTCGGGGCCGGCGGCATGCCGGGCGACCCGTCCGCGTTCCGGAACCTGCGGTTCACGGAGGCCTGCGTCAACGAGGCCATGCGGCTGCGCCCGATCGCGCCCACCGCCGGGCTGCGCGCGCTCCGCGACACAGTGCTCCCCGGCACCGACCACGACCTGAGCCTGCCGCGCGGCAGCTCGCTGCTGGTGCTGCTCTCCTACGGCGCCCGCGCGGTGCCGGACCCCGGCGAGTTCCGCCCGTCCCGCTGGCTCGACGGCGACCCTCCCCCGGCGTCCGCGCCGCTGCTGCCGTTCGGCGTCGGCCCGCGCTTCTGCCCCGGCCGTAACCTCGCGCTGCTGGAGGCCACCCTGGTCGCCGCGCTGGCCTGCCGCGACTTCACGCTCACCCCGGGGCCGGGCCGGGTCCGGGAGAAGCTGGCGTTCGCCGCCTTCCCCACCGGCCTGCGCCTCAATTTCACGCCGAACTGACTCACCATTGCCTGTCGCGGGCCGGGTGGACACGGCACCAGCCGGCTGCGGTCAGATCCCTCGGCGTGACGTCTCAGCCCTTGACCGCACCGCTATTTGACGCGGCGGGTGGAGCGGGCGACGAGCTTCTCGTACTCGCGGTGCTTGTCCAGCCACTCGCTGAGCATCGGGCACATCGGCACCACGGTCCGGTTCCGCGCCTTGGCGTCCTCCATGATCGCGCGGGCCAGCGCGTCAGTCACGGCGGCCGCGTCGAACCCGGGCTCGACGCCGGTGTGCGTGCAGACGATGATCGGTCCGGTGACCTGATAGGTGAGCATCCCGGCGAGCTCCCCCGCCTCGTCCCGCGCCTCGAAGCGCTCCTTCTCCACCAGATCACTCACCGTGTACGTCACCCGCCCATCCAACCACTCCCCCAGGTGCCCCCCGTCCGTGAGGGGTGCGCCTTGACAGAGCTGATGGATAACCGTTACGAGCCGGGGGCGGCCGGCACGGAGAAGGGCGGGCTGGTCTGGGCGGACCGCGGCGACCTCGGCGCGATCGCGGGTGGCCAGGAACCGTCCTACACGCTGAGTCTGACGGTCGGACCCGGGTGGACGCCACCCGCCGTCGGCCGTGGCTGGCGCATCCGCACGGCGGCGGAGATCGGCGCCCGGTACGGCTCGACGAACGAGCTCGCCGAGTCCGCGTTCCGGATCGGGGGGCTGGCTGCTCGCCGGGCTCGCTGTCGCCGGGGTGGCCGGGATCGTCGCCGGCCGGATCATCGCGCAGCGCCGCCGGGCCGGGCTGCTCACCGCGGCCGGTGCCGGGCCTGATCGCGGCCGTCCACCTCGCCGAGTACCTGGTGATCGGGCTGGCCGCGGCCGGCCTCGGCCTGGCCGTTGGCTGGCTCGCCACGCCCCTGCTGTTCCGCACGACCGCCGGGCTCCTGGCCCCGGCCGGCCCGACGCTGCCGCCGCTGTCGCTGGTACTCGCGACGGCCGGGCTCGCTGTGGCGATCGCCTGTGCGGGCGCGCTCGCCCCGGTCCTGCGCGCCCGCCGCCCGTTCGACGAGGTGATGCGGCCGCCGCGCCGGAGAACCTGGCAGGTGCGGCTGTCCCGGCGGTTGCCGGTAAGCGTGCTGATCGCGGTGCGGATCGCCGCGCGCCGCGCCGGGCACGGGCGGCTCGTCACCACGAACACGCTGATCAGCACGGCCGCGTATGCCGCAGTGCTCACCCATCTGGCCCAGGACGACGATCCGCTCCGGTACGGCACGTCGACGCTCCCGGACCACGAAACGAACGGCTCGCGTCGGCGCTGCTCGTGGTCGCGGCGCTGATCTGCCTGCTGGCGCTGCTGAACACCGCGGTCAGCACGTGGGCTGCGGTGCTGGACGCGCTATATCCGCTCGCGGTCGCGCGGGCGCTCGGGGCGACACCGGGTCAGGCCGGGCTGGGGTTGACGCTCGCCCAGGTGCTGCCGACCGTGCCGGGCGCTGTTCTCGGGGTGCCCGCCGGGGTGGTGCTCTACGGCGGCGATCAAGGGGCGCCCGGGTGGTGGCTGGCCGGGGGCGCGACGGGGGTGCTGGTGCTTGTCGCGGCGCTCACGGCCGTGCCGGCACTGCTGTCCGCCCGGCGGCCGGTCGCGGACAGCTTCCGCGCGGCCTGACATCGCGCTTCGACTTCCCACCAGCGCCCGGCCGTGCCTCACGCGGGCCTCCGGACAGAGGAGGCCGCGCACGCGGCCCGTGACCGGTGAGGTCAGCAGCTGGTCAGATCCGAGTCGTCGGGGGCCAGGCGCTCGAGGAGCGGGGCGAGGGCGACTCGGTCGGCGTCGTCGAGGCGAATGAGGAGGGCGTTTCCGGCGGCGATCGCGGCGGTGAGGCGGGACTGAAGATCACGGCCGGCGTCGGTGAGGGTGAGCAGCTTGACCCGGCGGTCGGCGCCGGGGATGCGGGTGAGCAGGCCGCGCTCCTCGAGCTGGTCGGCGATCGCGGTGACGTAGGAGCGGTCGCAGCGCAGCAGCGCGGCCAGGTCGCGCATCGGGACGGGCCCGGTGAGCAGGGCGAGGGCGCGGGCCAGGTGGACCGGGATGCCGAGCTCGTTCGCGGAGTCGGCGAAGTCGGCCTTGGAGCGCTCCGCGATGTCGACCAGGAGCCGTGCCAGCCGGCTCGCCTCTTCGGCCTGCTCAGCTCGATGTGCCATGAGCCGCATATTACTACAGCCACACAATAGTTGACTCACTCACGCATCTTGGCCTACGGTGAATAGGTGAGTCAGTCAACTATTGTTTGGGTCAACGAAAAGAGTCTGTGATGAAGCGTGACAAGGCAGTGACCTGGCAGCGGGTGAGCCCGGCGGCGCTGCAGCTGGCCGGCCAGCGAATCGCGGTGGTCGGCGGCACCGGCGGGCTCGGCCGGGCGCTGGCCCGCGCGCTGGCGGCCGGTGGCGCACACGTCATCGTCGTCGGCCGCACGTTCCGCGACGCCGGCGTGCGGAACATCGAGTTCCTGGAGGCCGACCTCACCACCATGCGCGAGGCCGACCGCGTCGCGGGGCTGATCCCGGCCGAGACGCTCGACTCGATCGTCTTCACCACAGGCATCATGGCCGCACCGCAGCGGCAGGAGACCGCGGACGGCATCGAGCGCGACATGGCCATCAGCTTCCTGAGCCGGCTGGTCATCCTGCGCGCGGTCGCACACCGGCTGGGCGTCGGCCGTCCCGCCGGGCGTGCCCGTGCCCGCGTGTTCGTGATGGGCTTCCCCGGCGCCGGCAACGTCGGCAGCCTCGACATCAACGCGGAGCGCTCCTACAAGGCGATGACGCACCACATGAACACCGTGGCCGGCAACGAGATCCTGGTGCTCGACGCGGCCCGGCGCTACCCGCACCTGGACGTCTTCGGCCTCAACCCGGGCGCGGTCAGCACCGCGATCCGGAGCAACTTCATGGGCGAGGGCAGCATCAAGCACCGGATGCTCGAGGGCGTGCTGCGCCTGATGACCCCCACCCCGGAGACGTACGCCGGGCGGATCGCACCACTGCTCGCATCCCCCGGCATCAGCGGACACAGTGGATCGATGTTCGACCGCAAGGGCGATGCGGTGCTGCCCTCGGACGGGCTCACCGAGAAGTACATCGCGGACTACCTGGAGGCCTCCACTCGCCTGGTGGCGAAGACGGGCGTGCCTGTCGCCTCCTGAGACCAGCCACCGGGCGCGCCGTGATCAGGCACGCCCGGCGGAAGGTCCACCATCGTCGCCCGGACGGTCAGGTCCGCGGCCCGCCGGCCGGGGCGGGGCCAGGCGGCCGGGGCGGGGTCAGGCGGCTGACTCCAGGATCAGGTCGCGGACCACCTCGGGCCGGGACAGGAACGGGTGGTGGCCGGCGTCGATCTCGACGACCCGCCCGGCCCGTCGGGCGTATTCGCGCTGGAGGCGGGCCGGGGTGCCCCGGTCGTCCGCGCACACGAGGTAGGTCGACGGCACGTCGTGCCAGGCCGCCGCGCTCACCCGCTGGCCGGTGACCTGCACGCTCTGCCGGGCGAGGTGCGCGGCGGCCTGCTCGCGCACCTCGGCGTCGCAGTCCTGCAGGAACGTGTCCACAAGCAGCTCCGGGCGTACGCCGAAGGTTCCCGCGTCCGGGTCGATGTCCAGGAACGGCGCGGGTCCGGGCGCGCCGAACTCGGACAGGCTCTGGCCCACCTCGGGCAGGTAGCTGGAGATCAGCAGCAGGTGCTGCACGGACGGGACGCCCGCGGCTGCCTCCGCCGTCACGATCCCGCCGTAGCTGTGCGTGACCACGATCGTGGGCTCGTCGCTGTCCTGCAGCACGGTCCGCACGGCCGCGACGTCCTCGGTCAGTCCCGGGCCGCCGGTGCCGCCCGGCACACCGGCCTCGCCGCAGCTCGGCAGGGTCGCGGTCACGCTGCCGACGCCCTTCTCCTGCAGCAGCGGCGCCATGCGGTGCCACCACCACGAACCGTCACGCACGCACGCTCCGTGAACGAACACAACCCTCATCACTGCCTCCGGGGTACGACCTGGCTCCGTCCTGATCAACGGTAGACGTACCGGTCGTTACGTGAAAAGCTACGGCGATGGGACGGCATCCGCGGCCGGAAATCAAAGAACAGCTGCTCAACGCGGCCACGGATCATGCGCTCGCGCACGGGCTCCCGGACCGGCTGGAGCCGTTGGCCCGCGCGACCGGCACCTCGACCCGCATGTTGATCTACCACTTCGGCACCCGGGATGCGTTGTTCCGGGCCGTGCTCGGCCACGCACGGCAACGTCAGCTGGACAGCTTCGGCGCGCTGCTGCGGGCCCGCCCCGGCGAGCACTACACGGTCACTCTGCGCAACGCCTGGGCCGCGATGACCGGCTCGGAGGGGCGGCCGTTCCTGCGGATGTTCGGGCAGTGGCGGGAGACCGCGGTGGAGCCGCTGTGGCCGGACTTCCGCCGGGCCGCCACGACGGACTGGCTCGGGCCGCTCGCGGACGGCCTGCGCAGCATCGGCCGGGAGGACCACGCGACGCTCGTGCTCGCGGTCATCCGCGGACTTCTGATGGACCTCGACGCGACCGCCGACATCTCCCGCACCGACGAGGCGTTCCAGCAGTTCCTCAGCTCACTCGGCCGCCCGCCCGCGCCGACGTGACCGCCCGGCGACCAGGCCACCTCCGTCGGCGCATCGCGCGGCCCCCGGCGTGCCCCCGCGACCAAGCCACCCTCCGCCGCACCGCGCCTCCCCCGGCCTGCGCACTCCGGAGACAGGCCACCGCGCATTCCGGCGCGACCACCCCGGCGACAGGCCACCGCGCTTCCCCCGGCATGGCGGAAGAGGCCCGGTCTTCCTTCCGGTCCCCCGCGGGACCGGAAGGAAGGAGCCCTGGCGACGACCGGTGCCCGCGGGAGCGTGCGGGCCGCGACCACCCGCAGAGCGGGAAAATGTTCTGTGTTCTCGCCCTTCGTGGTTGTCGGTTAGGCCCGGGCCTCGGCCGGTAGCGACCCGTCGTTCTCGGCGAGGTCGCTCAGGACCCGGGAGGCGGCCAGTTCGTCGGCGGCGGCCAGCTCGTCGAAGCCGGTGACCGGCGGGAAGGTGTAGGGGCCGAGCGTGGCGATCAGGACGGCGCCGATCACCAGGACGCCCATCAGGGCCGGAAGGACCGGGTCGTAGGAGCCCAGGGAGTCGTAGCCGAGGCCGAGCAGCAGCGGGCCGAAGGCGGTGCCGAGGATGAACGCGGCCTGGACCGGGGCGAGGATGCGGCCGAAGTCGCGGGTGCCGAGGTAGCGGGTGATGAGCAGCGCGAGCAGGTCACCCTCGATGCCGAAGGCGACGCCGATGAACGCGACGGCGACGGCCGCGGCGGAGAACGGCGGGTGGAGGAAGAACAGGCCGGCGATCGGGGCGAGCATGACGATCGGGCCGATGATCGCGCCGTGCACGCGGTCCAGGATGAAGCCGCCGGCCACCCGCCCGATCAGTGAGGCCAGGCCGAAGATGACGAGGAGCGTGCCGGCCTGGTCATCGGGCAGGCCGCGATCGGTCATCATCGGCACCAGATGGACCTGCAGGCCGACGACCACCACGCCGACCAGGCCCAGACCGACGGACATGGCCCAGAACCGGCGGGTACGGACCGCCTCGCGGAAGGTCAGGCCGGGCAGCTCGAGCCGGACCTCGGTGTCGCCGGACCGGGCGGCCCGGACGAGCCGGCCGCGGACGTGTCGTTCGGCGCGGGCACGGACGAACAGCAGCACCATCGGGACCGAGATCGCGACGGAGACCAGGGCCATCACGCCGTAGGCAGCCCGCCAGCCGACGCCGTCGATGAGCGTGCCGGCCAGCAGCGGGGCCAGTGCGGCGCCCAGGCCGATCAGCCCGGTCGTGATGCCGACCGCGAGCGCGCGGTTGTTGTCGAACCAGCTCACCACCGCGCGGGTGGCGGGCACGACGGTGCCGGCGCCGAAGAACCCGACGAAGAAGCACGGGACGAGGTAGACCGCCGCGTTCGGCGGGACCAGGCCGACGAGCGCCATCGAGGCCGCGAACAGCACGAAGGCGGGCACCAGCAGGTAGCGGGCGGCGAACCGGTCGACCACCTGCCCGACGAGGATCAGGCCGATCGCCATCCCGATCGCCGCGACCGAGTACGCGCCGGTGACCGTGGTGCGGCCGAAACCGGTCTCCTCGACGATGGGCAGCACGAACAGGCCGATCGTGGCCAGGTACATCTGGGGTCCGACGGCGGCGGCGGTGCCACCGCCGGCCACCACCCACCAGGGGCTCGTCCTCATGCGGCCGCTCCGGCGGCGAACGTGGTCCCGGTGAGCCGCTCGGAGACCTCCCAGACGCGCCCGGCCTCCTGCACGCTGCGCAGCGGCGGGTACATGCGCTGCTCGCCGGGGCGGCCGCCGAGACCGCCGGGACCGCTCGGGCCGTAGAGGACGCCGGGCTTGGCGGCCGGGTCGGTCGCGGCCATCAGCGCGGGCAGCATCGCGGTCTCGACGGTGCCGAGCAGGATGCCGCGCGCGGACATCGCCCGGATCATGCGCAGCTGGGAGGCGTCCTCGCCGCGGCCGAGTTCGGGGCGGCTGGCCAGAAGGTTCGTCGGCGCGATCCCGGGGTGGGAGATGTTGCTGGTGATACCCCAGCCGTACGTCTCACTGCGCCGCTGCAACTCCAGGCCGAACAGGCCGAACGCGATCTTCGACTGGCTGTAGGCGCGCATGACGTCGTACGAGCGCTCCCAGTTCAGGTCGTCCCAGTTGATGCTTCCCCGGCGTGCGGCCACGCTGACCTGCGAGGTGACCCGGGCCCGGCCGGCGCGCAGCAGCGGGAGCAGGTGGGCGACGAGCGCGACGTGGCCGAGGTGGTTCGTGCCGAACTGCACCTCGAATCCGTCCGCGGTGGTCAGCCGGGTCGGCGGCCGCATCACGCCCGCGTTGTTGATCAAGAGGTGGATCGGGCGGCCCTCGGCGCGCAGCCCGTCGCCGAGCGCGGCGACCGACGCCAGCGACGACAGGTCGAGGCTGCGAAGCGAGACCGACGCCCCGGGCACGGAGCTGTGGATCGTGGCGACCGCGGCCTCGCCCTTGCGCTCGTTGCGGACCGGCATGATCACCTCGGCGCCGGCCGCGGCAAGCCGGACTGCCATCCGGAGGCCCATGCCGTCGCTTGCGCCGGTGACCATGGCCCGTTTTCCGGACAGGTCGGGGATTGTGACGTCGATCGGTGCTCGTGACATGGGTGCTGCTCCTTCGAACGGCCAAACGTGTACGTCACCGACCATCGCCGCAACGCCGGAGGTTAACCACGGCCTGCCGATCCCCGCCTGCGAAGGGGGGATCGGCGATCCGTGGCTACCGGAGCCCGCGGGCGGTAGAACAGAGGCAGTCATTCGAGAGGCAGGCGACGTGATCGACCGCACCGGGCTTGCGGACTTCCTCCGCAGTCGGCGTGAGGCTCTGCAGCCGGAGGACGTCGGCCTGCCGCGTGGGCAGCGCCGCCGGACCAGCGGCCTGCGACGCGAGGAGGTCGCCTCGCTGTGCCACATGTCCGCCGACTACTACTCCCGGCTCGAACGGCAACGCGGCCCGCACCCCTCGCACCGGATACTCGCCTCGATCGCCCAGGGCCTGCACCTGTCGATCGACGAGCGCGACCACCTGTTCCGCCTGGCCGGCTACCCCGCACCGGTCAGGGGCGGTGCGGGCGAGCACATCAGCCCCGGGCTGCTGCGGGTGCTCGACCGTCTGGACGACACCCCCGCCGAGATCGTCACCGAGCTCGGCGAGACGCTGTGGCAGTCCCCGCTCGGCGTCGCGCTCACCGGCGACACGACGCGGTTCACCGGCCCGGCCCGCAGCGCCGGCTACCGCTGGTTCACCGACCCGGATGCCCGGCAGATCTACGCGCCGCACGAGCACGCGTTCCTGACCAGGATGTACGTGGCGGGCCTGCGCGCACTTGTGACGCTCCGCGGCCCGAGGTCCCGGGCCGCGCACCTGGCCGCGCTGCTGCTGCCACGGAGCGAGGAGTTCCGCCGCGTGTGGGACGACCATGAAATCGGCATCCGCCCCCACCACGTCAAGCATTTCGTCCACCCCGAGGTCGGCGCGCTGGAGCTGCACTGCCAGCGCCTGCTCGACCCGTCCGAGGCCCACTCGCTGATGGTCTACACCGCCGTTCCCGGCACCGAGAGTTACGACAAGCTGCAGATGCTCGCGGTCATCGGTACGCAGAGTCTCCGCTGAGGACGCCGGAGTCGGGCAGATTACCGATCGTGCCGGGTCGCGGGTGAGGGTGCGAGAATGCGGGCATGGACGTGCGCGCGCGCAGCAACATCACTTTCACGGGCCGGGACGACGGTCCGGTGGTGATGCTCGCGCACGGGTTCGGCTGCGATCAGCACATGTGGCGGCGGATAACGGCGACGCTCGGTGAGCGGTCCCGGGTGTTGCTGTTCGACCATGTCGGCGCGGGTGGCTCCGACCTGACCGCGTGGGACCCGGACAGATACGCGAGCCTCGACGGGTACGCCCGTGACGTCCTGGACATCTGCCGTGAGCTGGACCTCCGCGATGTGATCTTCGTCGGGCACTCGGTCAGCGCCATGATCGGCGTGCTTGCCGTGGCGGAGGAGCCCGACCGCTTCGCCGGGCTTGTCCTGGTGACCCCGTCGCCGTGCTATATCGACGAGGACGGCTACCGCGGCGGGTTCACCCGCGACGACATCGATGAGCTGCTGGAGTCGCTGGACAGCAACTATCTCGGGTGGTCCGCTAGCATGGCGCCGGTGATCATGGGCAATCCGGACCGGCCGGAGCTTGGTGAGGAGCTGACCGCAAGCTTCTGCCGCACCGACCCGGCCATCGCGAAGTCGTTCGCACGGGTGACTTTCCTGTCCGACCAGCGTGCCGATCTGGCCAGGGTCGCCGTGCCCACGCTTGTGCTCGAGGCGGCGAACGACGCCATCGCGCCACCCGAGGTCGGCGCGTACGTGCACGCCCGGATACCCGGCAGCCGCCTGGTCACGCTTGACGCCACCGGGCACTGCCCCCAGCTGAGCGCCCCGCAGGCCACGGCGCAGGCCATCGTGGCGTTCGTGGCCGAGCTGCGGTGACCGAGCCGTTGCCGCGCTCGGAACCAGGGCACGCCACGGAGTTCCCGGCCATGCTGGAGGACGACATCGACGATCTGTACGACAGCGCGCCGTGCGGCTACCTGTCCACGCTGCTGGACGGCACGATCGCCAAGGTCAATTCGACGTTGCTCGGCTGGCTGGGCTACACGCGGGACGACCTGGTCGGGCGCAAGCGCTTCAGCGACCTGCTCACCATGGGCGGGAAGCTGTACCACGAGACGCACTTCGCCCCGATCCTGCAGATGCAGGGCGAGGTCAACGGCATCGCGCTCGATCTCACACGCACTGACGGCACCCGGCTGCCGGTGCTCGTCACCTCCGCGGTCAAGACCGGCGGCGACGGCCAGCCGCTGCTGATCCGCACCACTGTCTTCGACGCGCGCGAACGCCGCGCGTACGAGCAGGAGCTGCTCCTCGCCCGCCGGGAGGCCGAGGCCGACCGGGAACGGCTGCGCGGGCTGGTCGCCGGACTCCAGCACAGCCTGCTGCCGGACACACTGCCGGAGCCGCCGCACATGCGCACCGGCGCCTACTACCGGATGGCCTCCGCGGACCGGATCGGCGGCGACTTCTACGACCTGTTCCCGCTGGCCGGTGACGCGTGGGGGTTCTTCCTCGGCGACGTGTGCGGCAAGGGCCTCGCGGCCGCGGCCACCACCTCGGCCACCCGGCACACGCTCCGGACCGCCGTCGCCTACGACCCCGATCCCGCCGCCGCGCTGGCCCACCTCAACGACGTGCTCTACCAGGACCATCGGAGCAGGACCCACCGGCACTGCACGGTCGTGCTCGGCGTGCTGCACCCGGCCGCGGACGGCTGCGCGGTCACCATCGCCGGCGGCGGGCACCCCGCGCCCATGCTGCTGCGGGCCGGCGGCACCGTCGAGCCGCAGGCCACCACCGGCGGCACGCTTATCGGCGGCCTCCGCGCTCCACGCATCGTGTCCCGCACCTTCACGCTGGCACCCGGCGACACGCTGATCCTCTACAGCGACGGCCTGCTCGAGGCCCGGTCCGGCGCCGAGCGCTACGGGGAGGCGGCGCTGCGGTCCTTCCTCACCGCGCTGGCACCCACCACCGCCCCCACGGCCATCACGGCGCTGACCACCCTCCTCGGCACCCTCGACCGCATCGACGACGACGTGGCCCTGATGGCCCTGTCACTCGACGGCGCAGCACGCCACGCACAGTGACCGATGTGGTCGGCCGCCTCGTCGCGTGACAGCGGTGGCGTGGCCGCGACTGCCGATACGCTCACGAGATGCCGAGCCGCCGCGAGGGAGCCCGATGAACACCGCCGACGACACGATGGTCCGGATCGGACAGGCCGTGGCGCTGCACCACAGGCAGGGCGATCGGGAGGCGGCGCGGCTGCTGTTCGCACAGATCTGGGAGGAGATCGGCGGCGAGCGGGGGGATCCGCTGCACGTCTGCGTGCTCGCGCACTCGATGGCCGACGTGCAGGACGACGTGGCGGAGGAGCTGGTCTGGGACCTGCGCGCGCTGGCCGCGGCCGACTCGCTCACCGACGAGCGGACCGGCGAGGCGGGCGTGGAGCTGCCGGTGGCCGGGCTGTACCCGTCGCTGCACCTCAACCTGTGCGACTGCTACCGCAAGCTTGGCGATCTCGACCGGGCCCGCGAGCACCTGGAACGCGCGCGGGCGGGCATCGGCGTGCTCGGCGACGACGATTACGGCCGGTTGATCAGGGGCGGGCTGCAGACGCTTGCGGAGCAGCTCGACGCCCGCTGACCTGGCGCGCGGGCCGGCTGCCTCGCACGGCCGGTGCGGCGGTGTTCATCGGGCTCCTCCGTTCCAGGACTGCCACAGGTGTCCGTAACGGCCACCGGCGGCAAGCAGTTGCGCGTGCGTGCCCTGCTCGACGACCCGGCCGTGGTCGAGCACCAGGATCCGGTCCGCGTCCGCGGCCTGCACGAGCCGGTGCGCGACAATAAGCGTGGTCCGCCCCTCGGTGGCGGCGGCCGCGGCCCGGTCCAGATCGCGCGCGCCCGCGCTGCCCGCCTCCGCGGTCGCCTCGTCAAGCACGGCCACGGCCGGGTCCGCAAGGATCAGCCGGGCCAGTGCCAGCTGCTGCGCCTGCGCCGCGGTCAGCCGGTGCCCGCCCTCCCCCACGTGCGTGGCAAGCCCGTCCGGCAGCGCGCGCAGCCAGCCGATGGCGCCGACCCGGTCCAGCGCCTTCTCGATCTCGGCGTCGTCCGCGTCCGGCCGGGCCAGCCGCAGGTCGTCCGCGAGAGGCCCAGCGAACACGTGCACCTCCTGGCTGACCAGCGCGATCTCCTTACGCACCCGAATCTCACCAAGATCCTTCAGCTGTACGCCGCGCAGCCGCGCCTCCCCGTCCGAGGCCGTGATGATCCCGGCCGCGATCGCGGCGAGCGTGCTCTTCCCCGCGCCACTCGCCCCGACAAGCGCGACCCGCTCCCCCGGCGCCAGCGTAAGCGTCACGTCCTCGAGCACGGCCGGGCCGTCCTCGTAGTGGTGGCGGCGCACGACCACGCTCAGCGCAGCCTCATGATCCTCAACCCCAAGATCATGCGTGGGTACGGCGACCGGCGGCAACGACGCGACACCGACAAGCCGTGCCAGACTCGCCCCGGCCTGCATGACGGCGTCGAACTCCATCAGGATCAGCCCGATCGGGTTGAACAGCCGGTGGAAGTAGAGCGCGGCCGCGGTGGCCGCACCGACAGTGACCGCGTCCGCCCTCACCAGCAGGAACCCGGCCACAAGTACGCTGCCGAGCCCGATAAACTCGGACCTGTTGATCCGCAGCCCGAACCGGGTGAAGATGCCGAACACGGTAAGCGACAGGTCCCGGGCGGCCGCGGACCGGTCCGCGATCCGGGCCACGTGCGCGTCCTCGGTGCCGTAGGCGCGGACTGTCGCGGCGCCGTGCAGCGCCCCGGCCATCGCCTGCGCGCGCTCGCCTGTGACGATCCGCTCCCGGGCGTAGAACGGGACGGACTTCGGCAGGTACCACCGCAGCGCCAGCAGGTACGCGGGCGCGGCGACCAGCCCGGCCAGCCCGAGCCGCCAGTCCAGGGTGAACAGCCCGGCCGCGGTGAGCACGATGGTGAGCACCGCGCCGACCATCAGCGGGCCGATCCCGGTGATCGCGCCGGTGACCACCGCGACGTCGTCACCGGCGCGGGCGACCAGGTCACCGGTGCCCGCCCGTTCCAGCGTGGCGGACGGCAGGTGCAGCGCGCGGTCGAGCACGCGCTCGCGCAGCCGGGCCAGGACCGTCTCGCCGAGCCGGGCCGCGACGGCAGCGGCGGCAGCGGTGAGCACACCGGCGACCACCGCGGCGGCCGCGATCACACACGCCCAGCGGACGATCCGGTCCGTGCCGGCGCCCGCGACCACGTCGTCCACAAGTCGGCCCAGCACCCAGGGCGCGACCAGCCCGGACGCGGACGCGGCGACGAGCAACGCGATCGCGGCCGCGCTGAGGCCGGGCAGGCGCTTGAACTCGGTGAGCAGCTCGGACCAGGTCTGGTGCGCGGTCGCGGTGGGGAGCAGGTGCCTGTGGGTGCTCATCGGATGACGGCCTCGCGGTATCGGGCGTCGGCCGCGGCCAGCGCGTCGTGGGTTCCCTCGGCGACCACCCGGCCGCCGTCAAGCACTGTCACCCGGTGGGCGGCGCGCAGCAGCGCCGGGCTGCTGGTGATGACGAGCGTGCCGTGCGGGGCGGTGCCGCGGGCGGCGGCGATGCCGTCCGCGACCAGGCCCTCGGTGACCGCGTCGACGGAGGTGGTGGGGTCGTGCAGGACCAGGACCGGCGGGGCGGCGGCGAGCGCGCGGGCCAGGCCGATGCGCTGGCGCTGACCGCCGGAAAGGTTCGCGCCGCGCTCGGTGAGCTCGCGGTCGAGGCCGTCGGGGTGGGCTTCGAGAACGTCCTCGGCACCGGCGGAGCGCAGGGCGGCGAGCAGCGCGGCGTCGTCACGGCCCGCCTCCGGCCCGTCAACGGCGGCGGAGTCTGCCGGCGCACCCGAATCGGCGGCTGCGGTGCGGGCCGGTGCCAGGTTGGTGCGCAGCGTGCCCTCGAAGAGCGCCACGTCGTGTTGTTCGACAAGGAGCGTGCCGCGGGCCGCGTCAAGCGTCAGCGTGTCGGCGGCCACGCCGTCCACCCGGACCGTGCCGCGGTAGTCGTCTCGCGGCACCCGCCCGGACAGCAGCGTGACAAGCGCGTCCGCGTCCCGCGGGTCGTAGGCGACGACGCCCACGATCTCGCCCGCGCCGACGCGCAGCGACACACCGTCGAGAGTGCCATAGCCGACCTCGTCCAGCGCCAGCCGCGTGTCCGACGCCGGGGCGGACCCGGCGTCACCTGGTGTCACAAGCGGTGCCGCACCAAGCACCCGGCCGACCCGCGTCGCGGACGCCTTCGCCGTGGCCGCCAGCTGCACGCACCAGCCGAGGGTCCCGACCGGCTCCGCCATGAACTGGGCGAGGCCGACGACAGCGACCAGCTCGCCGACCGTGAGCCGGCCCTCCAGCGCCAGCCAGCCGGCGAATCCGGCCACGGCCGCGAGAAACAGGCCGTTGACCGCTGTGGTCAGGCCCTGCTGCAGGCCCTTGCTGTTCGCGGCGCGCAGCGTGACGCCGAGCGCGTGCGCGCTTGCCGCGGCGTACCGGCGGGCCGCGTGGTCCTGAGCCCCGATGCCGCGCAGCACGCGAAGCCCGGAAACCAGGTCGACCGCGAGCGCGGTGGTGGTGGCCAGCGCCTCCTGCTGGGCCTCGCTGCGCCGGGTGAGCAGCGGTGCCAGGCGTTGCAGCGCGAGCACGACGACCGGCACGCCGATCAGCACGCCCAGGCCGAGCGGCACGTCCACGACCAGCAGCGCTGTCGCGGAGACGACGAGCGCGGTGGTGGCGGCCGCGGCGATGCCGACCGCGCGGATGACAAGCGAGGACAGCTCCGCGTCGGAGGCGGTGATGGAGAGCAGCTCACCGTCGCGCAGCCCGGACCGCAGACCGCGCGGATCGAGCGCGCGCCCGGCGATCTCGACGCGGGTGTGGTGCGACTCGTGCTCCACGGCCGCGTACCCGAGGCGGGCGCCGAAGAAGTAGGAGAACGTCAGCACCGTGAAGAGCAGGGCGAGGCCGGCGAGCGAGATCAGCAGCGCGCGGGTGTCGGAGGTGGCGACGGCCCGGTCGATGACCACACCGATCATCACCGGCACCAGGGCCTCGGCCGCCTGATGGGAGCACAGGAAGACCACGCTGACACCGATCCGGGACCGCTGGCGGAGCAGGATCCGCCGTTGTACCGCGCTTGCGGTGAGTTCGCCGCCGGCCGCCATCAGGCGCCCGCGAGCGTGGTGAGGACCGTGTCCGTCCGGTCGGCGAGCGGGATCGCGGTGCCGGGCGACGAGGCGCCGGACACGATCGGGCAGACCCGGCCGGCCTTGACGGCGGAGAGGTTCTTCCACAGTTCAAGATCAGTCATGGCGGCATTGTCCGGGGCGGCCGGGACAGCGTCCGGACCGGCGGGGATGAGCACCGCGCCGGACGCCTCCAGTATGCTGACCTGCTCGAACGAGTACTCCTCGGCCTGCGGCGTGAACGACTCCACGAGCTGCACGCAGGGAACGGAATCAGTGCGCAAGCGAGCCGTCGACCAGTTCGGGACGGCCGGGGACCGGCTCGGACGGGGAGGTGCCGAGCGCGACGATGCGGTTGGCCTCGTCGACGTGCACGACGCGCGGTGAGTGCGCGGCCAACTCCGCGTCCGAGAGCACCGCGTAGGTGATGATGATGACCAGGTCACCGGGGTGCACGAGGTGGGCGGCCGCACCGTTGACGCCGATCACGCCGCTGCTGGCCGGACCGGTGATGGCGTAGGTCTCCAGGCGCGCACCGTTGGTGATGTCGACGACCTGGACGCGCTCGCCCTCCACGATGTCCGCGGCCCTCATCAGGTCGGCGTCGATTGTCAGCGAGCCCACGTAATGCAGATCGGCCTGGGTGACGGTGGCGCGGTGAATCTTTCCATTGAGCATCGTGCGCTGCACGTCATCTCCTGTCTGATCGACGCCTGTCCATGCACGAGGAATGCACGCGTCATCGGCCCGCACGAGTGGCAACGCATCGCGTCGGCCGCCCTGGTGGATCCAGCACCTCGCGGACGTGGAGGAAACCACTCGGCGGTGGATCACATCCGCCGATTCCCCCGAAACGTAGGCAAAACTAGCCATGGGCAGGCGGTCCCGCAAGACCTTGATCACCAGGCGTGTGCCACACCACCCCACGGCGCCGAGGCCACCGGGCGCGGATGCTCGTCGCGGTGCCGGAAATCCGTCCGCCGCGCTGCTTTCAGTGCAGATCAAGAGCACCACAGCGCCCCGAACGTCCGGGGCCTCTGACCGGCCCGGGGGGCGGGGGCCCGCGCGGGGACCCGCCCCCCCGCGGCGGGGGTGGTCCCGGGGCCCCCGTGCCGGAGGGGGATGATTTGGGCCCGGGGCCCCGC
>NZ_JBITDX010000026.1:0-13290 GCF_044454585.1 Catenuloplanes sp. NPDC051500 | reverse complement strand
GTGCTTTTTTTTTTTTTCATAACCCCCCAACCCCCCCCCCCCCCGGGGGGGGGGCCCCCCCCCCCGGGGGGGGGGGGGGGCGGGGCGGGGCCCCCGCCCCCCCGGCTCAGTAGGTGAAGCGGTGCACCGTCTCCGGACGGATGATGATGCGGACCTGGTCCTCGCTCATGATCTCGGCAAGTTCGGCCGCGCGGCGGGGGTCGTCGAGGTCCCAGTAGCGGGCGGCGAGGCGCGCGGCCAGCTCGTGGGCGCCGTCCGGGACGACGATGACCGGGCCGGCGACGGAGATCCAGCGTTCGCGCTCGGTCGCGGGCGCGGCGACCACGATCGACGCGCGCGGGTCGCGGTGCAGGCGGCGCACCTTCGCCGTGTCCGGGCCGGTGAACAGCTGGATCGTGTGGTCGGCCGCGGCCTCGAACCAGACCGGGCGCGGCTGCGGCGGTTGCGGTCCGGCGGCCACGGTCAGGAAGCCGTGCAGCGGGCGGGCGAGGAACTCGAGATCCTCGGGGGTCAGCTCGGTGCTCATGATGACCTTTCGTCGGCTCCCGTATGCACTACCCGGGACGCCGGAGGCCACACCGGTGGCGTGACGGCCGCCGGGAGCGTGACGTGGAAACGGGTGCCGCCGCCCGGGTTGTCCTCGGCCTGGATGAGGCCGCCGTGGCGTTCCGCGATCCGGCGGCAGATGGCCAGGCCGAGTCCGGTTCCGGCATAACCGGCGGTGGCGTGCGCGCGGTGGAAGTCGTTGAAGATCTGGGCGTGCTGGCCGGGCGGGATGCCGATGCCGCGGTCCGCGACCGTCAGCACCACGAAGCCGCCCGGCTGCGCGGCCGAGGTCACGTCCACGCGGGCCGCGCGCCCGGGCGGCGTGTACTTGAGCGCGTTCCCGATCAGGTTGTCGACGACCTGGCGGATCATCCCGGCGTCCACGTGGACCGCGTCGAGCGTACCCACGAAGATCTGTGGGGTTGGTTCGCCGGCCGTGGCCAGGCGCTCGGCGACGACGTCCGCGACGAGCGTGTTCAGGTCGACGTCGGCCAGGGCGAGCGCGCCGTTGCGGGCGTGTGCCATGCCGAGCAGGTCGTCGATCAGGCGGCGCATGCGGCGGCTTGTGGCCGAGACCCGGGCGAGCATGTCCAGGTGGTCCTCGGCGACGGCCGGGGAGGCGGTCAGGTCGTCGAGCAGCAGGTCGACGTAGCCGGTGACCATGGCGAGGGGGTTCTTCAGGTCGTGGGCGACGATTCCGGCGAACGCGGCCAGCTCGGCCTCGCGCTCGCGCAACTGCGTCACGTCGTAGGCGCAGGAGACCGCGCCGACGATCGTGCCGTCCGGGTCGTGCAGCGCGCGGGCGTGGGCCAGCAGGCGGCGCACCGAGCCGTCCGGAAGCGTCCGGACGATCTCCTCGCCGTCGACCGGCTCGTCACGCAGCGCGCGCAGCAGTGGCGCGTCCGCGGCGGTCAACGGCGTGCCGTCCGCGCGGGTCAGGCCGATCTTCTCGATCGTGTCGCGCACGTGGAGCGTGTGCGGGCCGTCGAACCGGGACCGGCCGGTGCGGTTCATGTGCACCACCCAGCCGTCCGCGTCGCAGGTGACGACGGTCAGATCAAGAAGATCAAGGACCTGCACGAGGTACGCGCGTTCCGCCTCCACCGCCCGCCCGGACGCGGACAGCTCGCGGGTGGCGGCCTCGACCTGCGCACGGGCCCGGGACCGGCCGGTGGCGAGCACCCAGATGAGCGCGCCCAGGCACACCGACACCGCCGAGCCGGCCACGGCAAGGATCGTCGGCGTGGCGGTCGGCCGCAGCGCCCTCGCCGACGCGGCGAACCGCAGCGACCAGGCCCGGTTGCCGACCCGGACGTGCGCGCTCCCGGTCAGGTCCCGCTCCCCGGACGCGACAGCGGGCAGCGACGCCACCTCCGCCTGTGCGCCGCGCACGGTGGCCCGCAACGTCACGTCGACCGGGCCTGCGGAATCGTTACGGAGCGCGCCGGTCAGGAAGTCCCGGCCGCGCAGGCCCATCAGCACCCAGCCGGTGACCTCGCGCGCGCCGGTGGCGGTGGTGGTGAGGACCGGCGCGGTCACCACGAACGACAGCTGCCGGACCTCGGACGGCACGGTCGCGTCGCGCAGCAGCCAGTACGCGTCGGAGACGGTCAGCCGCCGCCCGTCCCGCGCGCCGCGTAACGCCTCGGTCGCCTCGTCGGACGCGGCGACGTCCTGGCCGGCCATGGTGTCCGCGTCGCCGTCGAGCGGCGCGCCGAAGACGTAGAAGAAGTGCTCGGCCGCGGACACGTCGACCGGCTGCAGGACCAGCCCGTCCGCGCCGCGCTCCCGCCACAGCCGCTGCGCCGCGGCCACCTCCCCTCGCGCAGCAGGCGCGATGAACGCGATGGCGGTGGCGCCGGGCAGCAGCATCCGCTCGACCGGCGCGACAGCGGTGCCGAAAGCGCTGCCGGTGACCGTGCCCCGGTCGCTGAGCGAGGCCGCGACGAGCGACACCGCGTCGGTGTAGCGGCGGCTCTCCGCGGCGATCCGGGTCGCGACCACGGCCGAGCGCTGGGTGAGCTGCTCGGCGGCGGCGTCCCGGGCACCGGCCGCGACCAGGCCGGCGACCGCGAACGCGAAGCCGATGCCCAGCACCACGACGACGGCCGCGAGCACGGTGGCGCTGCGCCCGGTCGGCATAATCTCATCATCGGCGGGAGAAAACGGCACATTAGCGGACAGCGATCACCACTTTGCCGCGCGCATGACCGTGGGCGATGCGGGCATGGGCGGCGGGGCCCTCGTGCAGCGCATACGTGGCGGCGACCGGGACTGTGAGACGCCCGGCATCGGCAAGTGCGGCGCCAGCGGCGAGCGCGGCGGGCACGCCAGCCGGGTCGACACGCAGCAGGCTTACACCGTGCGTGGCGTTGCGGCTGACAAGCGTGCGGACCCGGTCCGCGCCGCCCGCCAGGGTGACCAGCTCGGAGACGTCACCGTGCCCGCCGATGTCGAGCGCGGCGTCGACGCGGGCGCCGATCCGGTCCGGGAGGCCGGGGCCGTACGCGACAGGCTCCGCACCGAGCGAGGCCAGGAACTCCTGGTTTGCCGGGCCGGCCGTGCCGATCACCCGGATCCCGCGGGCCACAGCGATCTGGACCGCTACCGCGCCCACTCCCCCGCTCGCGCCGTCGAGCAGCAGCGTGTCGCCCTCGCCGATGCCGAGTTCGGTGAGCGCGTGGGACGCGGTGGCGACCCCGCCGGCAGCGCCGCCCGCCTCGGCCCAGGACCAGCGGGCCGATCTGGGCCCCCACAGGTCGAAGACCGCGTGCTCCGCGGTGGCGGCACCGCGTGGGCGGACGCCGTAGACCTCGTCGCCGGGGCGTACGCCCTCCACGCCGGGGCCGACCTCGTCGACGATGCCTGCGGCGTCGACGCCGACGACGTACGGCAGCGGGACCGGGAAGAACTCCTTCCAGGCGCCGGAGCGCAGCGCGTCGTCCGCGGGCGACACCCCCGCGACCCGGACCGCGATCCGGATCTCGCCCGGCCCGGCATGCGGCTCCGGGATCTCGGCGACGGTAAGCACCTCGGGGCCGCCGTAGGCGGCGAACAGCAGAGCCTTCATCACGTGTGCTTTCGTTGTAAGGGATCGTGCACGGCACACGCTAGGAACCGGGGAGGTGCGGCGGCCATGGATCACGCCGAAGTGAGAGACCAGGGCGGAGAGCTGTCTCGGAAGCCGGTCCGGCGTGATGCGGCAGAGAACCGGGAGCGCATCCTGACCGCGGCCCGGCGCCTCTTCGGGCCGGGCGGCGACGCCGTGCACGTGCGCGACGTGGCCCGCGCGGCCGGGGTGTCCGCGGCGACGCTCTACCGCCACTTCCCGGCCCGGCGCGATCTGATGGACGCGGTCGTGGCCGCGCAGGCCGGCACGTGCGCGGCGTCGGTCCGCCGTGCGATCGACGACCCCGATCCGGGGCGTGCGCTGCGGGCCTACATCGAGCACGCGTTCGTGGCGCAGGCCGGCGGCGTGGTGTTCGCGGACGCGATCCGGGCGGCGAACGCGGGGCTTCCCGGCCACGCCGAGCGGGTGGAGCGGTACCGCCGGGACCTCGCGGTACTCGTCGGGCGGGCCCGCGCGGCCGGCGTGGTGCACCCGGACGTGACGGCTGCGGACGTGCTGCTGGTCATCGCGGCCGGCGGCGGCGCGGGCCGCACCTTCGACGCCGCGAGTGACTCGGGCCGGGACTCGGGCCGGGATTCCGCGGCCCGGTCCCGCCGCCTGGCCGGCATCGTCCTCGCCGGCATCGGCATGACGCCCGAACCCTGACTCCCGGCACCAGCGCCCCCGTGAAGCACGCGATGCCCGCCGTGAGGCGCGGCGAGGTGCCGCGGCCCACGGCGGGCATCGCGAAATGGGGTGGGCGGGACCACCCACGGCACTGAGGCCCGCGGGAGCACGCGGGTCCCGGCCACGGCGGGCCGGGGTATATCGATATTTCAGTCTTTTTCGTCGTGCTCCGGCTCTTCGGTCTCGGTCGGTGACGGCGACGTGGAGGGCGCCACGGACGTGGACGGCGTGGGCTTCGGGTGGTTGCCGCGCGGCTTGGGCCGGGACTTGTGCTCGTCGCCGTCGCGGCGGTTTCCGCGCTTGTCGATCGCACGCACCTTCCAGCGGACGTCGCCGGTGAAGGCGGAGAGGTCGGCCGTCAGTTCGTAAGGGGCGGTGGTGTCGGTGGCGACGACCTTGCCGCGGACCAGCAGCGACACGCCCTTCACCCCGGACGCGTCCTTGGCGGACACCGCGACCGTGAGCGTGTTGTTCGCAAGCGAGTAGGACGTCACGGCCAGGCGCGGGCCGGAGCGGTCCCCGCCCTTCTTGGCCTGCGCGGCAGTGGCCGGCACGGTGAGCAGGCCGCCGGTGAGCAACAGGACGGCGGCGGCGGATGCGGCTTTGCGCATGGGCGACTCCTTACGACGATGAACCAGGGGACCGGCGCTTCGGCCGTAATCGGATCCACCTGAGAGAAATCCGGGATCTGGCCGGGACGGCGCACATGCGGCCCGGCCTCGTGTTCTGAGAGTTCGCTGTATGTCGTTGACCGGATGGCCCATCGCCGCTGGATCAACGGACCGTTCTCTCCCCGCCGCAAATTTGACTAACCTGCCCTCAGTGGTCGAAAGGCGAAGTGGGCGCCACGCTTCGTTGAAGGGGCTGTTCGACCTCCGACTGGCGGCGGGCCGCGCTGTTCATCCGCGCGGCCTCGCCGCCGACCGGAGCCCGCGCCGATCGGCAGACGCCTGATCGGGCGTCCCCCGGACCCGCTGTCCGTCGCCTCCGGGCAGCCACGACTACCTTCCGTGTTCGCCCGACCGCATCAACATTGCGGCGGCGATCGTGGAAGGGGACGAGCGGTGCCAGACGAGCGTCCGGTGGACCTGCTGCGACAGCGGCTGCGCCGACTGCACACAAGCGCCGGGCTGCCCAAGGCGGACAGCCTCCGCGAGCACGCGCACCGCCGCGGGCACCGGGTCGGCCGTTCCGCGCTCGCGGCGGTGACCGGCAGCTCCGGCGGCCTGCGCTGGGCGACGGTCGAGGCGTTCGTGGACGGCTGCGCCGGATACGCGGCCAGTCGCAGCCGGCCCATAGCGGCTCAGGAGCTGACCATGACGGCCTGGCGCGAACTCTACGAGCGGGCGTTCCCGCGGCAGCGCGGCACCACCCGGGACGCGGACCGGATCCGGATCGGCCCGGTCCCCCGCCCGGCCGAGTGCCACCAGCCGCGCGTGTCGGCGCGGGGCATCGCGGCCCGGCCGGGACGCTGGCTGCTGACCGGGCCGGGTGGCGCGGGCAAGACGCAGGCCGCCGCGCACCTGGCGGAGGAGTTGTGGCGCGGTCGCGAGATCGACCTGCTGATCTGGATCCCCGCGGTCTCCCAGGAGCAGATCATCAGCGGGTACGCCAGGGCCGCCGCCACGATGGGCCGCCCGCTGGCGGAGGTGCTGGCCGACGAGGACCGCCGCTGGCTGGTGGTGCTTGACGACGTGACCGACGCGGTGGAGCTGGACGGCCTGCTGCCCCCGCCCGGCGGACGCACCGTGATCACCACCCGGCTGCCCGCGGCCGCGTTGCAGGGCCGGGAGGTGCCGCTTGACGCGTTCACCCGGGCCGAGGCGCGCGACTTCCTCCGGACCAGGCTGGCCGCGCACCCCGGCCTCGCGGACGACCTCGACGGCGTCGCCGCGGATCTGGGCGGGCTGCCGCTTGCGGTCGCGCTGGCCGCTTCGCTCATCGTGGAGGAGGGGCTGCCCTGTTCCGGGTACCGGCATCGGCTCGCGGCCCGGGGTGCGGGCGTGCACCGGGACCCGGACCGTGCGGTCGCGGCGTCGCTCGGGCTGTCCGTCGAGGCCGCCGACCGGGCCCGCCCGGCCGGGCTCGCCACGCCACTGCTGGCGCTGGCCGCGGTGCTGGACCCGGCCGGCATCCCGGTCCCGGTGCTGCTCGCCCGCGCGACCCGGGAGTGGTTGTGCCTGCACGCGCCGATCACCGGGCCGCCGGACGAGGGCGAGCTGCGCGCGGCGCTGCACTGCCTGCACCGGCTCGGCCTGATCGTCGCGGACGACACCACTGTCACGCTGCATCCGCTGGTCCGGCGGCTGCTTGTGGACGATCTGTCCGCCGCGGAGCTGGCCGGCGCCGCCTCGGCCGCCGCGGACGCCACGCTTGAGGTCTGGCCCGACCCGGAGTGCGATCCCGGGTACGCCGCCCGGCTGCGGGCCGGAACGGACGCGCTGACCGCCGCCGGTGGCGACCCGGTGGCGCTGCATCCGGTGCGGGCCCGCGCCTGTCACAGCCGTGGCACGTCCGGCGAGCCGGCGGCCGCGGCCTCGGCGGCGTCACACCTGGCGGCGGACACGGCCCGGCTGCTCGGCCCGGACCACCCGCGCACGCTGCTGGCCCGCGGGAACGCGGCCCGCTGGCGTGGCGAGTCGGGTGACGCGGCCGGCGCGGTCACCGCCTACGAGCTGCTGCTCGGCGAGTCCGCCCGGGTGTTCGGCGCGCATCACCCGAACACCTGGACGTGCCGCAGCAACCTCGCCTACGCCCGTGGCCTGGCCGGGGACGTGGCCGGCGCGGTGGCGGCGTTCGCCGGCCTGCTTGCGGACTGCGAGGCGTTGCTCGGGCCGGACCACCCCGGAACCGCGTCGGCGCGCGCGAACCTCGCCCACTGGCGCGCGGTCAGGACCTGACAGGCCAGGAGCCGACAGGTCAGCGCAGGCCGGCGAACAGGTCGTTCTCCGGCAACTGTGCGCCTGTGGTGTCCGCGACCCGCAGGAACGACTCGATCGACAGCATCTGACCGAACGCCTCCCGGCCCATGTTGATGAAGAACGCGCCGTCGCTCTGGCTGCCGTGCGCGGCAAGCGCATCGAACTTCTGGGCGATGACCGCGGAGATGTCCACCTGGGTGGTGATCTCCTCGTCCGGCCAGCCCATCGGCGGCATCTCGTCGAACTCCGGGCTGTCCTCCGGGAGCAGGCCGGCGGTCCGCATCCGCTCGACCATGTCGCGCATCGCCGAGCGCGGGACGACGCTCCAGTAGACCTTGGCCGGGCTGCCGGACAGCTTCACCGCGGCCATGGTGACCCGGTGCGCCTGGATGTGGTCCGGATGACCGTAGCCGCCGTTGTCGTCGTAGGTGACCACGACGTCCGGCTGGTACTTCTCGATCAGCGCGGCGAGCCGGGCCGCGGCCTCGTCCACCGGGGTGCCCCAGAAAGCGCCGGGCGACTCGTTCGTGGCCCAGCCCATCATTCCGGAGTCGTGGTAGCCGAGCGTCTCCAGGTGCGAGACCTTCAGGATGCCGCAGCTGGCCTCCAGCTCGGCGCGGCGGATCGCCACCACCGCGTCCGGGTCGTGGCCGTCGTCGCCGGGCTTCACGCCGTCCGGCCCGTCGCCGCAGCGACCGTCCGTGCAGGTGACGACCACTGTGGTGACGCCCTCGGCCGCGTACCGGGCGAGCACTCCGCCGGTGCTCGTCACCTCGTCGTCGGGGTGGGCGTGAACGGCCATCAGGGTAAGCATGGGTCCAGCCTACGCATGATCGGAACCTGGCTGCCGATCACCCGCAGTAGCCACTGGTGTGTTCACGGCCACGTCTGGTGGTCAGAAGTCGAACGGGTGGGCGGGGTCCGCGTCCCAGCCCGGGTCGCCGGTGGCGGCGAAGCGCAGCCAGGCCGCACGCATCGGGGCGCCGTCCGCGGTCACGTCCGGCCAGGAGAGTCCGTTGAGGATCGGGGCGCCCGCCCAGTCCCGCTCGTCGCCGAACAGCCAGGGCAGCTCGCCACAGTGGGCGCCGCGCAGCGGCAGTGCCGGGCCGGGCGCGCCGATGCGGTACGTGTGCACGCGGGCGCCGCCGGAGGCCAAGAGTTCCGCGAGGTGCTGCGACGGGCGGGTGAACACGCGTGCGGTCGAGGCGGCCTCCAGTCCGGGCACGGTCGCCAGTGGAGTGCCGCGGAAGAAGTAGGCGAGCTCGCGCGCGGCCGTACCCACGATGATCTGGAGGTCTGGGGCGCCGTCGCGGGCCGCGGTGGCCCAGTCGTCCGGCGCGGGCAGCGGGTCCGCCCCCGCGACCGGCATGAACGCGGGCACCAGCCCGCCGACCGTGCGGACGGCCAGGTCACGTTCCGTGCGGATCTGCGCGGCCACGATCTGCGGCACGCTCGCCTCGCGCGGGTCGGCGCCGAGGCGCCGCAGGAACACGGCGGACGCGCGGGCGGACGCGGCCGGGGAGCCCAGCCCGAGGCCCAGCGGCGCGCTCTGCAGGATCGCGCGGTGGAACAGGCCGCGGGCGGACGGCATGCCGAGCAGGCAGGCGACCGCGTGCGCGCCGGACGAGTGCCCGACCAGCGTGATCCGGTCCGGGTCGCCGCCCAGGCGGGCCGCGTTGTCCCGGACCCAGCGCAGCGCGCACAGCTGGTCGGCCAGGCCGAGGTTGCCGGGCGCGAGGCCGGGGGTGCGCAGCCAGCCGAGCGGCCCGATCCTGCTGCCGACCGTGATCACCACGGCGTCGCCCTCGCGGGCCAGGCGGCGCGGATCATAACGGCCCCAGGCGGTGCCGCCGGACCGGAACGCGCCGCCGTGCAGGAAGACCAGCACCGGGCGGCGGGCGTCGTCCGCGGCGGGCGTGGCCACGGTCAGGCGCAGGCAGTCCTCGGTCAGCGGTCCGACCTCGATCATGCCGAGCGGCGAGGTCGGGCGGGAGGCGGGCTGCGGGGGTACGCCCGGGTCGGCGCGGGCGTCCCGCTCGCCGGACCAGGGGGCTTCCGGCACCGGCGGCGCGAATCGTTCCGCGGTGGCGTACCGGACGCCGCGCAGCACGGTCAGGCCCTGCTCACGGTGTCCGCGCAGCAGGCCGCCGGCGACCCGCACCGGTGTCGTGGTCCGGTCCGGGTCCGGTGTGGTCGTGGTCATCGTTTCGCGTCCCCCTCGTGCGCCCGCCGGTCACCGAGGGCTTGGGAGACGGTGTCATGCGGGCCGGGGCCGGTGGACGGGGGCTCCCCGGGGTGGCGCGAGCCCCGGCGTGTCGTCCGCCGGGGCTCGCGTCGCACGTCAGCTCTGGTCGGCGTCCGCGTCGGCCGCGGGCAGGCCCTCGGCCGGGATCAGCTCCGGGTCCTCGATCTCCGGGCGGCCCTCGCGCAGGTGACGGTTGTGACGCGGCTCCTGCTTGGTCTTGGAGTCGTTGAGCTTGCGGCGCAGGTCGTCACGCACGTCGTGCAGCGCGGCCTTGAGGTCCTCCTCCGTCGAGGTGGTGACGATCTTCGGACGGCCGGCGATCCAGCACTCAAGCGTGACCTTCTGCCCCTTGGCCTCGCGGTCCTTGACCGAGACCTCCAGCTCCGTGGCCTCGGTGTCGAACGCGGCCAGGCGGGCGTCAAGCGTGGCGAACTGCTCGGCGATCCAGTTGCGGTCGCCCTGGGAGAATCCCGTGCCCACCCGCAGGCAGGTGTCGACGGTAGCGGGGCTCGCGGCGGCGCTCATGGCAGCTCCTCACATGTGTCCGGTACGGCGTACCCGGGGCTCGTCGGCCCCGTGGCGTGCCGATCACATACCCGCCTTGCGACGATCCAATACGCATTTGCTGCTATTTCATGTCCGCCTCTATCGACGCATTCCTATCCCTCGCTGCGTGTCGTACATACGACATCAACAAGCATCAGACCAGGCGATACTTAACCGGCACGTGACAATGCGGCCGTAGTGTCTTGCCAATTGATCGTCATCACAGCGTGGTCCCGGCGAGTGCGGGATTCCGGAGGGGCGGCATGGCGGAGATACCGGTTACGTCACTGACCATCGGCATCGCGGCCACGCCCGACGACCGCCGGCGGCTCGCCCGGCTCCTCGGCGACACCGAGGCCTTCCTGATCGTCTCCAGTGTCGACCAGGCGCGAAAATTCCTCGACATCGTCAGCTCGCCGGAGTCCACGACCGTGCCGGCCGCGCGCCAGGCGATCATCCGGGACGCGGACCCGGGCAGCGTGGCGGGCGACGCGGTGTTCGCCGGCGGGGTGGCGGGCGACGAGGTCATCGCGCGGAGCCACCCCGGCGACACGGCCGTCCCGTACGGCCGCCCGGACGACACGATCATCGCCCGCGGAGCCGTGGTCACCGCGGCGCTTGCGGCCGTCGCGGCGGACGGCACCGGCACGAGCGGTGAGATCGCCTCACCGGAGCCGCCGCAGCTGCGGGTCGACTCGGACCGGCGGGTGCTGCGCTGGCAGGACCGGGAGATCGACCTGACGCCGCTGGAACACGACTTCCTCAGCTGCCTGGTGGCCTCACCCGGCCAGATCTGGACGTACAAACGCCTGCACCTGGAGGTCTGGGGCAACGAACACCTGGGCCGCGGCTCCGACCTGCACTCGGTGGTCCGCCGCGTGCGCCGCAAACTCGCCTGGCTGGGCGCATCCGCCCACATCCAGTCCGTCCGCGGAGTCGGCTTCCGCTACGCCTCGCACTGAGAGGGCGGACCTTACATTCCCCACTATCGAGGACTGTTGCGATGCATCTCCGTGCCACGCTCAACTCGATTGTCCACAGTGGCCCGACGCGTCGGCGCGAGCTGCCGGTGCGGCCCGCTCCGGCCTGGCTGCTAATACCCGGCCTGATCTTCCTGGCAGCCTCACTGGCCTGCTACGTCCAGTACCAGCGCCGCTTCCCGAGCGGCCCGCTCGACCTCACTGTCTACCTGGGCGGCCTCGACGCGTTCAAGAGCGGCGAGCCGGTCTACCAGATAGGGTACGGCCCGCTGGAGCTGCCGTTCACCTACCCGCCGGCCGCGCTTGTGCTGTTCTACCCGCTGGGCTTGGCAAGCCTGGAGACCACGCATGAGGTATTGAGTGCGCTCAGTTTCGCCGCGACGTTTCTGGTGGCCTGGTGCGTCACCGGGATGCTTCACTACCGGGGCGCGGCAGGCAGGATCGGAGCGTCCGCCGCGATCACCGGCTTCGCGGTGTGGCTGGAACCGGTGCAGACGAACGCCGGCTTCGGCCAGATCAACGCGCTGCTGATGGCGCTCGTGGTCGCGGACCTGACGCTGCTGCGGCGCACCCGCCTCGCCGGCGTGGGCATCGGCGTGGCCGCCGCGATCAAGCTGGTGCCCGGCATCTTCGTGCTGTACCTGCTGGCCACCCGGCGTTTCCGGGCCGCCGCGACCGCGATCGGCGCGTTCCTCGTGCTCAGCGCGATCGGCGTGGCGGCGGTCCCGCACTCGGCGGAGTTCTGGCTGCACGGCCTCTTCATCAGGGACGACCGGGTGACCGGCGGCCTCGGCGGCAACGGCCCCGCCTCCCCGGCGAACCAGTCGCTGCGCGGCTTCTTCGCCCGGATCTTCGACGAGGCGGTATCCGTGCCGTCGACGCCGGCGCTCGTGCTGTGGGCCCTCTGCGCGCTGGCGGTGCTCGTACTCGGGATGATGCTGGCCGTGCGCGCGGAGCGCCGTGGCGAGGGTGCGGCCGCGATGTGCCTGGTGGCGTTGACCGCGCTACTCATCTCGCCGGTCTCGTGGACCCACCATTGGGTGTGGATCGTCCCATTCCTCGTGGTGCTGTCCGATGTGGTGACCCGGCTGCGCGGCACGATGCAGACACTTGCGGCCGGGCTGCCCGCCGTGGTCGCGGCCGTCTTCACCGTCTGGCCGCTGCGGCTGAACGACGCCGCGCAGTTGCAGGCGCACGGCATCATCTGGGTGGCCCACCGGCATGGACCGCTCGGCAACGAGATCGGTCTGCAGATCTATGTCCTTGCCGGACTGGCGGCGCTCGTGCTGGCGGGACTGTGGCTACGTCGCGAACCCGTGGGCGCGGCGGAACCGATCGAAGGGGATGCGGGCCGGGATCCTGCTGTAGACGGGACCGGTGACGTGGCCGATGTGGGGGGCGGCGGACGGCTGCGCAATGGTTGACGCCGCCGTAAACGGCCGGCTGGTCGCGGGCTGTGGCGACGTGTTGTTGCGCTGGCGCGTGGATGCGACAGGGTGGGCCGGTGGGGAGCCCGGGTGTGGGCGTCTCGGATGGTGACGGCGGGTGCGGTCTTTCGGTGCGCGGGGTGTGTCGTCAGCACGACCACCGCAGGGTTCGACGTGGCTCGGAGCGATGGGCTCTGGCGGAGCCCGATGCTCCGGGTCGCCTCGGGGGGCAGCTTTACTGAGGTTTCGTGGTCGGGGTGCGAGTCGGGCACTCCGCGCCCGAAATTTCGTTATATAGGAGCCTCTGACGCGCCTTACCCTGATCGCGGAAGGTCAGTGATGTCCGTCGAAGGCCGAGGGCTACGCACCCGAGGTTTTGTAACTTACTGTGATTTATCGGTCATAATGCCGCGCCATCCCGTCTGTTGGTGGCGTGGGGCGGGTCGGCTGCGGTTCTTTTGCCTCCGGCGGCCCTCCGGGGGGAGCGCTCCGGCTCCGGGGCAACCGGAAGCGCAGGTCAGCTTCGCTGGTAGAGCTTTGTCGGTGGTTGGGTTTCGTGTGGCCTGTCTGCCCCGTCTGCCATCGACCCGGGCAGAGCCGAGCAGATCATCGGCAGGGCCGCCAGCCTTGGTGGTGTTGGCGCCGTCTTGATCGGGTCTCACGAGTCTGCTGGTCACGCTGGGTTCGCCAGGTTTCGGCCCGTGGTTGGGCGCGCGACTTTGGTTGCGCTTCGTGGTGTTGGTATCTGTTCGTTGGTGGCGGCCCTGCCGATGATCTGCTCCCCGATGGGCGGGTCGATGGCAGACGGGGCAGCCAGGCGGTCACCTTT
>NZ_JBITDX010000025.1:102893-119635 GCF_044454585.1 Catenuloplanes sp. NPDC051500 | reverse complement strand
TGGTCGATTTGAGAAGGATCCGCGATGACCGCGTCTTTGTCTCCCGAACCACCCCAAAGTGGGCGATTCGTACACCACCTCCGTGGACGTGACCCTGAGGTTTCGCGGTCGGGGTGTGAGTCGGGCACTCCGCGCCCGAAATTTCGGTATATAGAACCCCCTGACGCGCCCTTACCCTGACCGCGAAAGTTCAGTAAGCGGCGGCTGGTCAGGGCGGCTGCGGTCTCGGCGGTTGCAAGGGCCGGCACCGAAGCCGGGAGCTGCCGAAGGATCAGTCGATCTTGGCTCTTGCGTGTCGCCGCGCCAGGGTCACGGCAGCTCGGGCGCTCCGCGCTGAGAGGGAGTTCGTTGGTCGGGATCTCGCGTCCATCTGGCGGGATGCAAGATCCTTGCGGCTCTGGTGGCCCTTATGGCGCTGGGATAAGGGCCACCAGAGCCGCAAGGATCTTGACGTGGGCCTTCCTGCGCCTTCGGCGTCAGGAGGAACGCGGAGGGAGGCACCCAGATGGCGAAATGTCGGGCGCGCAGTGCTCGAACCTGGACGTTGGCCGCGGATCCTTCCCCGAGAGGAGGGAATAGGCCGATCGCAACCCGACGGGCCCGCGAGTAAGAGGGAGAGCAAGCCCCGGAATGCGATCTCCGCCACCGAGTGATCGAGAGCTGGTGGGCTGCGGGGCCTAATAGCCCTCGGACACGATGTTGATCAAGGGTTGGCCGGCGGCGTGGCGGCGGAGTTGGGCGCCGGCCAGGGCGTAGGCGCGGCGGTGGTGGCCGTGGACGGAGCCGGCCACGTGGGGTGTGAGCAGGACGTTCGGCAGGGTCCAGAGGGGGTGGTCGGCCGGGAGGGGCTCGGGGTCGGTGACGTCGAGTGCGGCGGCCAGGCGGCCGGAGCGTACTTCGGCGAGGAGCGCGGGCGTGTCGACGACCGGGCCGCGGGCCGCGTTGACGAGGAGCGCGCCGTCTGGCATCGCGGCCAGGAATGCGGCGTCCGCGAGGTGCCGGGTGGCGTCGGTCTGCGGCACGATCAGGACCACGATGTCGGCGTCAGGGAGCAGGGACGGCAGTTCGGAGACCGGGTGGACGTCCTCGTCGGGGCGGGCGCGGCGGGCCACGAGCGTGACCGACACCTCGAACGGGAGCAGGCGGGCGGTGAGCGCGGCGCCGATCGAGCCGGCGCCCACGATGAGCACGCGCTTGCCGGCCAACTCGTCCGTGGGCGTGTGGGCGGCGTAGGCCCACTCGCGGCGGGCCTGGGCGCGCGCGAACGCGGGGAACTGCCGGAGGTGTCCGAGGATCGCGGCCATCGCCCACTCGGCGGTGGACGAGTCGTGCACGCCGCGGGCGTCGCAGAGTGTCACACCGTCCGCGAGTTGATCGACCCAGACCTCGGCGCCGGCGGAGAGCAGCTGCACGACCTCCAGGCGGGGGAACCGGGCCGCGGCCGAGGCCACGCCGGAGCGGGCCAGGAACGGTGGCACCCAGAACCGGACGTCGTCCGGCGCGGACGGCGGCGGGGCGTCGGCGGAGGCGAACACCTCCACCGTCGTGTCCGGCGGCAGCGCGCCCATCAGCTCGACCCCGTGCGCATGCGGAACCCATACCTTCACAGTGAAGACCCTATCGAGCGGCCCGAGAACCTTCAGGGAGCGTGGTTACTCTGGATCGCGTGATCTCAGCCCGCCGGCAACCGGCCACCCGCGCACTGCTCGCCGCGGCGGCGGTGTTTCCGCTGCTCGCGGCCTGTTCGTTCGGGCCGCCGAGCGAGGAGCAGGCGGGTTCGCCGCCACGTTTCCCGACGCCCAGCGCCAGCGCGACGACCGGCGGTGGCGGCAGCAGCGGCAACGAGGCGGTGACCGTGCTGGCCTCCGGGCTGGACGTGCCGTGGGGCCTGGCGTTCCTGCCGGACGGTGGCGCGCTTGTGACCGAGCGGAATTCCGGCCTGATCCTCAAGGTGGGCCCGGAGTCGGACCGGACCGGCATGCGCGTGCGCACGCTCGTGGACCTCAGTGCCGCGGTCTCGCCGGGCGGCGAGGGCGGGCTGCTCGGCATCGCGGTGTCGCCGGAGTTCGAGGCGAACCGGGCGGTCTTCGTCTACTACACGACGGCGGACGACAACCGGATCGGCACGTTCACGCTTGACGAGACGGCGTCCCCGACCCCGGCGCCGAGCCCGTCCGGGGCACCGGAGGTGACGCCGCGGCCGATCGTGACCGGCATCCCGCGGGCCGGCAACCACAACGGCGGGCGGCTCGCGTTCGGGCCGGACGGGTTCCTCTACGCCACCACCGGCGACGGCTCGGACGGCGGGGTCGCGCAGGACCCGAAGAGCCTCGGCGGCAAGATCCTGCGGATGACGGCGGACGGCAGACCGGCCGCGGGCAACCCGGACCCGGCCACGCTTGTCCTGTCGCTCGGCCACCGTAACGTGCAGGGCCTGACCTGGGACACGTCCAAGCGGATGTACGCGACGGAGTTCGGCCAGGACACGTTCGACGAGATCAACGTGATCGAGCCAGGTAAGAACTACGGCTGGCCGGCCGTGGAGGGCACGCCGCCCACGCCTGATGCGAAGTACACGGATCCGCTGGTCACCTGGCCGACCGACGAGGCGTCCTGCTCCGGGCTGGCGATGATCGAGCGGCTGCTTGTCGCGGCCTGCCTGAAGGGCGAGCGGCTCTGGCTTGTGGAGACGACCGAGCAGGGCACCGTCTTCGGGCGCCCGTCCGAGTCGCTGAAGGGTGACTTCGGGCGGCTCCGCACCGTGGTCGCGGCGCCGGACGGGTCGCTCTGGGTCACCACGTCGAACACGGACGGCCGGGGCAAGCCGGGCCCGGAGGACGACCGGATCCTCCGGATCGTGTTCCCCGGTGGTGGCGCCGGAAAGAGCTGACCCGGAAAGAGCTGACCCGGGCAGAGCTGACCCGTAAAGAGATCCACATCCAGGTTTCACCCCCGGCCGTTGCGGGCAGGCGAGAATTTGCAGATGGACGGTAAGGAAAATCAGCCCGAGACCGCCGCCGGGAGCACCACACCGGCGGCGCGTTCACGTGTGCGGTCCGCCGTGCGGGTGGTGCGGCGTCCCTTCACCCGGACCCGTGCCCGGCGCGCCGGCGGCATGCTCGCGGTGCTCGGCGTGGCGGTCGCGGGCGTCGCGCTCGGCCTGATGCTGGCCGGGCACGTGGACGCGGACATCGGCCCGTTCCGCGCGAAGCTGTCCGTCGGCCCGTCACTCACCGGCGAGACCAAGGTCGACATCCCACCGCTCGGCTCGCTCGTGCTCGACTCGCACAACGGCCCGGCGCGGCTCACGGTCGAGCTGGGCGAGCTGGACCAGCGCCGTACCGAGGCGCTCATCGACGACCCGACCGGGATCACCCGTGCCACCCAGTCGGTCGTCGGCGACATCCAGCGCGGCCTGATGCGCCTGGGCTTCCGGGCCGCCGCGGTCTCCATGCTGTCCGCGATGATCCTGGCCTGGCTGATCTACCGCCGGGCCGGCCGGGTCGCCGCCGCGGGACTTACCGCGCTTGTCATCGTGCTCGGGTCGCTCGGCATCGGCGCGCTCACCATCCGCCCGCAGTCGATCGAGGAGCCCCGGTACGAGGGCCTGCTCGTCAACGCGCCCGCGCTTGTCGGCGACGTGCAGAAGATCGCCAGCGACTACAACAAGTACGCGGAGCAACTGCAGCGGCTGGTCGGCAACGTCAGCCGGATCTACGCGACCGTGTCGACGTTGCCGACGTACGAGCCGCAGGAGGGCACCACCCGGATCCTGCACGTGTCCGACCTGCACCTGAACCCGGCGGCCTGGTCGGTGATCCGCACGATCGTGGAGCAGTACCGCATCGACGCGGTGATCGACACCGGTGACATCACCGACTGGGGAAGCGAGCCGGAGGCGTCCTATGTCGCCTCGATCGGCCTGCTCGACGTGCCGTACGTCTACATCCGCGGCAACCACGACTCCACGCCGACCCAGCGGGCCGTGGCCGGTCAGCCGAACGCGGTGGTCCTCGACAACCAGGTCACCGAGGTGGCCGGCCTGACCGTGGCGGGCATCGGCGACCCCCGGTTCACGCCGGACAAGGAGACGTCGGTCAAGGGCACCACCGAGGAGGAGCAGGCCCGCCTCGCCGCGACCGGCGCCCGCCTGGCCACCACGATCGTGGATGCGGGGAAGCCGGTCCAGATCGCCCTGGTCCACGACCCGAAGATGGCCGGGCCGCTGGCCGGTGACGTTCCGCTGGTGCTGGCCGGGCACACCCACAACCGTGAGGTGCGCGATCTGGTGGAGGGCGACCCCTCGACGCTGCTGATGACGGAGGGGTCGAGCGGCGGCGCGGGGCTGCGCGGCCTGGAGTCGGAGGAGCCGGTGCCGCTGGCGATGTCGGTGCTCTACTTCGACGAGACCAAGAAGCTGCAGGCGTACGACGACATCCGGGTCGGCGGCACCGGGCAGTCCCAGGTCACGCTCGAGCGTAGGCTTGTCGGCGACACGGTGGCCCCGATGCTGACCCCGGCCCCGGAAAGCGTCCCGTCCCTGGAAGGCATCCAGTCCCCGGAGAGCAGCGCCGCCCCGTCCCCGGAGAGCGCCGCCGCCCCGTCCCCGGAGAGCGGCGCCGCCCCGACTCCTAGCGGCTGACCTGGTCGTCCGGGGGAGCGGCGATGGTCACCGGCCCGACGGCACCGCGCGGGACCATCTGGAGCACGACCCCCTGCGAGTTGCCGACGCCGGTCAGCTCGACCCCGGTCAGCACCCCGCCCGCCGCGAGCGTGACCGTGAGCGTGTACTCCGGCGTGTCCACGCCGATCGCTGTGGCAAGCGACCGGATCGCCGCGGTGAGCCGCTCGCCCGGCGCCAGCCCGCGGCTGGGCAGCGTGTACCGGGTCAGGCCGTCTCCGAGCGACTCCGTGGTCACCTCCGCGGACGTGATGTCGAGGTATTCGGCCGGGTCGGTCACCGGAAGCGGAAGCGGCATGTCGTTGCCCTCGGTGCTGCGGTAGCCGGTGGCCGGCCAGCAGAACGTGCCCCGCTCCCGGCCGGTGATCGCGATCCACGGCCGGCCGCCGAACGAGCGCCCGGCCGAGCCGAGGTAGCGGACGTCGCCGGTCTCGACGACAAGCAGCGTGTCGATGGTGCCGAGATCCGCGCCGTCGCGGCCCTGCCCGGTGATCTCGGACCGGGCGTCCCAGGACGGCAGGTCGCCGCCGGTGCTGCGCAGGTCGCCGGTCCAGGTCAACGTCGCCACGGGTACGGGTGCGGGCTGGCCCGCCCGCAGCAGGGACGTACCACGCTGAAAGTAGAAGGCCACCTCGTACGGCCGCTCGCGCAACGTCACGCCCGCGGCCTCGATGCCGTCCAGCGACGGGCGCTCGGACATCACGCCGCCCTCGCTCTCGCCCTCGACCCGTCCGCCGCCCACAGGTGCGGCGGCGGAGGGCACCACGTTCTTGTCGTTGAACAGCACGGCCGCGGCACACAGTCCGAGCAGGATCACCGCGACCAGCGCGACAAGCACGAGGAACACCCGGGGCAGGCCGCCGGTGCCGTGCGAGTGACCGTGCCCGGCGCCGGAGACGGGCGGCGGGGGTCCCACGATCGGGGAGCCGGTGGGCGGGGGTGCCGGAGCGGGTGGCGCGCCGCCGAACCGGGGTGCGATGCGCGGCGGGAACGGGCCACGACGACGCGGCCGGCTCTCCGTCGTGGGCGCGTCGTGTGCTGGCCACCCACCGGCAGCACCGGGGGCGGAGGCACCGGAACCCGGCGAATCCGCAGGCGGAGGAGCGGGGGACGGCGAGGGCTGGGCGCCCTCGGGCGTACCGGGCCCGTCCCAGTTGTGCGAACCCATCGGGTCATCCTAGGGACGTGGGTCCACCGGCGGAACGGGCTCGGCCGATACGTGGTGGAGCGGTGCTTCCGCGCGGCGTCAGATGTGCGGTCTCGTCCTGGAACGCCGTCACGCGCGCGCCCGCCACCGCCTCAAGCAGCAGCCGGGCCGCGTGCGCGCCGTACCCCGGAATGTCCCTGCTCAGCGCGGTCAGCGGCGGGTGGACCAGGCGGCAGAGCGGCGAATCGTCCCAGGCGACCACTGACAGGTCGCCGGGGACGGTCAGCCCCATCTCCTGGGCGACGGACAGCCCGGCGATCGCCATCACGTCGTTGTCGTAGATCACCGCGGTGGGCCGGTGGGTGGAGCTGAGCAGCCGCCGGGTCGCGCGGGCCCCGTCCTCGCCTGTGTAGTCGGACGGCACGGTCACCGTCTCGTGCAGGCCGAGGCGCGCGCGGACCGCAAGGAACGCGTCGGTACGGACCCGCGTGTGCAACAGCTCCGGCAGCCCGCCGACCCGGGCGATCCGGGTGTGGCCGAGCGCGACCAGGTACTCCATCGTCTCGGTGAGCGCGGCTGCCTCGTCGGACCAGACGCCGGCCAGCGCGCCAGTCCGGTCCGGCCCGCCGATGATCACGGCGGGCAGCTGGAGCCGGTCCAGCTCGGCGACGCGCCGGTCGTCCACGCGCAGGTCACAGAGGAGCACGCCGTCCACCCGGCGCTCGCCCCACCAGCGACGGTAGACCGCGAGCTCCGCGTCCGGGTCCGCGACTACCTGAAGCGTGAGCGCGTACGACCGGGCGGACAGCTCGGCCTCGACGCCGCTGATCAGCTCCATGAAGAACGGCTCGACGCCGAGCGTGCGGGCCGGCCTGCAGAGCGCGAGCCCGACCGCGCTCGCGGTGGCACCGGAGAGCGCGCGGGCGGCACTGCTCGGGCTGAACCCGATCTCCTCGGCGATGGCCAGGATCCGCCGCCGGGTGGTCTCGGAGACGCCGGGCTGGCCGTTCAGCGCGTAGGACACCGCGCCCTTGGACACGCCGGCCCGGCGCGCGATGTCCGCGATGGTGGGTCGCTTCACGGGTGCTGAGCTTGCCCGGTTAAGCGATTCCAGTCAATGCCGTGGGCGCTGCACGTATTGACGAGGATCGCTGCGTTCAATACGGTGGCCTCGCTTACCCGTTTCAGTAACCCCCATCGATATATGCCCGATCGATCGGAGGCACAGTGATGCACAGACGCACAGTGATGAACAGAAAGACGCTCGCGACAGCGGCCGTGGCGGTGCTCCTTGCCACCGGCTGCACCACCACCGGCACCGCCGAGGCCCCGCAGCAGGACGCGGCCGGCCCGGCCGAGCTGCTGTTCTGGAACACCGGCAGCGACGAGCAGGCGGCCGCGCTCCAGGTCGCCGCGGACCGCTACAAGGAGTCGCACCCGAGCGTGACCGTCAAGGTCCAGGCGATCTCCTGGGACGACGGCCATGCGAAGGTGCTGACGGCCGCCACCTCGAAGAGCGGGCCGGACATCATCTCCGGCGGTCTCTCCTGGGGCATCGAGTTCGGCGAACTCGGCGGCATGATCGACCTGAACAGGTACGACATCGCCGAGGCGAAACAGCAGACCCGCCCCGAGCTGTGGAAGTCGATCACCTCGGCGGACGGCGCGGTCTACGGCATCCCGATGGACATGGTGCTCTACGTCTTCTACTACCGCCCGGACCTGCTGGAGAAGGCGGGCGTGACGACCGCGCCGGCCACCTGGGCGGAGCTGTTCTCGGCCGTGGACAAGCTCAAGGCCGCGGGCGTGGTGACGCCGCTTGTCGAGGAGTGGAGCACGTTCGAGTGGCTGCCCTGGTTCAACTACCTGAAGCAGGCCGGCGGTGCGCTCTACTCGGACGACTGCACCCAGGTCACGATCAACTCGGACCAGGCCGTGCTGGCCACCACGACGTGGGCGGACCAGTACCGGAAGTACGGCGTGCCGAAGACGACTGTGGACGTCGGCTCCGGCCTGGCCAAGGGGGAGTACGCGATGGCGATCGGCGCGTCCTACCTGGCCGGCGGCTTCGACTCCGGGCACCCGGAGCTGAAGGGCAGGTGGCAGACCGCGCCGCTCCCGATCGGACCGGCGGGGGCCGGCTCGTTCGTCGGCGGCAAGATCGTCGGAGCGATGGCGTACACGAAGTTTCCGCAGGCCGCGGCCGACTTCGTGAAGTGGCTGTACACGGACGAGGCGGTGGAGATTTTGCAGCGCGAGGTGTTCACCCGTGGTGGCGAGCTCTACATCTCGCCGCGCCCCGAGCTGCTCGACACGGCCGCGAACGCCAGCGACAACCTCCGGCAGACGCTCAAGACCACGCTGAACACGGTCACCGGCCCGCCGAACTGCAAGGGCTGGGAGACGAGCGGCTCCGAGGTGTCCAAGCGGCTGCAGTCCGTGGTGAACGACAACAGGGATCCGAAGGCCGCGCTTGACGAGGCCGCCCAGATCATGCGGGACAACCTGCGCTGAACGGTTCGGGGGCCGTCCGGCGGCCCCCGGACACGGAGAGGACGTCATGACCGCGGTGATCACCAAACCCTCCGTCCCGGCGCGGAACCGGAGGGCACAGCAGGCGGCCCGGTGGCGCCGGGCCGTACCCGGATATCTGATGCTTGTGCCGTTTGTGGTTCTTTTTGCCGGGTTTTTGATCTGGCCGTTGCTCAACGCGCTCTACTTCGCGTTCACCGACTTCAACGGCGTGAAGCCGCCGAGCTGGGTCGGCGGTGAGAACTTCCGGCGGCTCTGGTTCGAGGACACCCGGTTCCGGAAGGCGCTCGTCAACTCGCTGATCTACGTGGCGTGCGCGGTGACGCTCTCCACGGCCGCGTCGCTTGCGCTTGCGCTCGCGTTCCGCGGCACGTCGTGGCGGGACCGGGTGCTGCGCACGATCTTCTTCCTGCCGTCCGTCACGTCGACGATCGCGGTGATGCTGATCTGGCGGTGGATCTTCTCCGGTGAGCGGTTCGGGCTGGCCAACACGGTGCTGTCCTGGTTCGGCGCGGAGCCGGTGTCCTGGCTGTCCACGCCGCGCTGGACCATCCCGCTGCTCGTGCTGATGGCGGTCTGGGGCGGCTGCGGGTACGGCATGGTCATCTTCGTGTCCGGCCTGAACGCGATCCCGGACGAGTTCTACGAGGCCGCCCGGCTGGACGGCGCGAGTCCCTGGCAGCAGTTCCGGTACATCACGCTGCCACAGCTCGGCCCGGTCACCACCTACGTCGTGATCACCGGGCTGATCGGCGCGTTCCAGGTGTTCGAGGCGGTCTACATCGTGTTCCGCGCGGTGAGCAGCGTCGGCGGCGTGCAGGACAGCGCGCTGATGCTTGTGCCGTACCTGTACGACATGGGGTTCACCCGGTTCCAGCTGGGCTACGCGTCCGCGATCGCCTGGACGCTGTTCTTGATCATCTTCGTGATCAGCATGATCCAGCTGCGGGTCACGCGTGCGGTGAGGGAGCTGTGATGATCAGGCTGTTGCGCATTCCGCTCTATCTCGCCGCGATCACCATGCTGGCGCCGTTCTACTGGATGGTCACGGCCGCGTTCAAACCGGTGCCGGAGCTGACGAAGAACCCGCCCAGTTTCGTGCCCGGCGATCCCACGCTCGATGCGTTCTACCAGCCCGACTATGACCCCGCGGTGCGCAAGGACGAGCTGGTGCCCGGCCTGTTCCAGCGCTGGGACGACGTACCCGGGGGATTTCTGCGTTTCATCGGCAACAGCCTGTTCATCGCGGCCGCGGTCACGCTGCTGGCGCTGCTGATCGCCGCGCTCGCCGCCTACGCCCTTACCAAGATGGACCTGCCCGGCCGCCGGGTGATCTTCGTGGTGGTGGTCGCGTCGATGATGATCCCCTGGCAGGTCACGCTGGTGCCGAACTACCTGATCGTGCGCAACCTGGAGTGGCTCAACACCTACCAGGGCTACATCGTCCCGGCGCTTGCCAAGGCGTTCGTGGTGTTCTTCCTGGTCCAGTACATGCGCTCGATTCCGGACGACCTGATCCACGCGGCGCGGGTGGACGGCGCTGGCGAGTGGCGGATCTGGTGGCGGGTGGTGATGCCGCTGATGCGCCCGGCGCTTGCCGCGATGGCGATCTTCGTGGTGCTCGCGGAGTGGAACAACTTCCTCTGGCCGCTGATCATCGTGCAGGACGACACGATGGCGAACGTGCCTGTCGCGCTCTCCCGGCTGAACGCGTCCAACGCCTTCAATCCGCAGAGCATGGGCGTGATCATGGCAGCATCTCTGTTGACGTCGCTGCCGACGGTGATCTTCTTCCTGGCGTTCCAGAAGCACTTCACCCGGGGCATCGCACTCTCCGGCATCAAGGGATGACACGCATGGGCTTGTACCGCGCACTTCACGACGGCTGGACTGTCACGCACCAGGGCCGTCCCGTTCCCGCCGAGGTTCCCGGCTGTGTCCACACGGACCTGCTCGCCGCCGGGCTGATCGACGACCCGTACCTGGACGACAACGAGCTGGGCCAGGAGTGGATCGGCCGCACCGACTGGGTCTACGAGACCACGTTCGACTGGTCGCCGTCCGAGCTGCCCCGCACCGACCTGGTCTGCGACGGCCTGGACACCGTCGCCACGCTCACGCTCAACGGCGCCGAGCTGGGCCGGACCGCGAACATGCACCGTGGCTACCGGTTCGACGCCGGCAGGCATCTGACCGAGGGCGCCAACACGCTGCAGATCTCGTTCACGTCCGCGAAGAACCACGCGGAGCAGGAGCGCGACCGGCTCGGCGACCGGCCTAACGCGTACCCGGAGCCTTTCAACTTCATCCGCAAGATGGCCTGCAGCTTCGGCTGGGACTGGGGACCCACGCTGATCACCGCCGGCATCTGGCGCCCGATCGGCCTGCACACCTGGGGCGCGGGCCGGCTCGCGAGCGTGCGCCCGCTCGTCACCGTCACCCCCGGCGGCGACGGCCGGATCGAGCTGCACATCGAGGTGGAGCGCGCGAGCGCCGACCCGCTTGTGCTCACCGCCTCGGTCGCCGGCGTGCGCGTCGCACAGACCCTCAACCCCGACGAGGGTACGGCCGTGCTCACGCTCGACGTGCCCCAACCGGCGCTCTGGTGGCCGCACAGCCTCGGTGACCAGCCGCTGCACCCGGTCGACGTGGCGCTGACGACGGCCGGCGGCACCTCGCTCGACGAGTGGCACCGCCGCGTCGGCTTCCGCGACGCCCGCCTGGACACCACAGACAACGCGTTCACCCTGGTCGTCAACGACGTGCCGGTCTTCGCGCGCGGCGTCAACTGGATCCCGGACGACGCGCTCGTCACCCGGATCACCCGCGCGCGGCTCGCCACCCGCCTGCGGGAAGCGGCCGAGGCCAACATCGACACGATCCGGGTCTGGGGCGGCGGGCTCTACGAGTCCGACGACTTCTACGAACTCTGCGACGAGCTCGGCCTGCTCGTGCTCCAGGACTTCCCGTTCGCCTGCGCCGCCTACCCGGAGGAGGCGCCGCACGCGGCCGAGGTCGAGGCGGAGGCCCGGGAGAACGTGGTGCGGCTGGCGTCGCACCCCAGCCTGATCGCCTGGACCGGCAATAACGAGAACATCTGGGGCTGGCACGACTGGGACTGGCAGCCCGCGCTCGGCGACCGCACCTGGGGCGCCGGCTACTACTTCGGCCTGCTGCCCGGCATCGTCGCCGAACTGGACCCGACCCGGCCGTACTGGCCGGGCAGCCCCTGGTCCGGCAGCCACGACGTGCACCCGAACGAGCCGTCCCGCGGCACCACGCACATCTGGGACGTGTGGAACCAGGTCGACTACACGCACTACCGCTCCTATGCGCCGCGGTTCGTGGCCGAGTTCGGGTTCCAGGCGCCGCCCGCGTTCGCCACGCTCCGGCGCGCGATCAGCGACGAGCCGCTCACCCCGGACTCGCCCGGGATCGCGCACCACCAGAAGGCGGGCGACGGCAACCTCAAGCTGCGCCGCGGCCTCGACGCGCATCTGCCGGCACCCGGCGACTTCGACGACTGGCACTTCCTCACCCAGGTCAACCAGGCGCGGGCGATCGCGCTCGGCGTGGAGCACTTCCGGTCGCTGCGGCCGTACTGCATGGGCACGGTGGTCTGGCAGCTCAACGACTGCTGGCCGGTCACGTCCTGGGCCGCGATCGACGGCGACGGGCGCCGCAAGCCGCTCTGGCACGCGCTAAAGCACAGTTACGCGGATCGGCTGCTCACGATCCAGCCGCGCGACGGCGTACCCACGCTGATCGTGGTCAATGACGGCCCGACGCCGTGGAGCGGCCCGGTCTCGCTCGGCCGGCGCGCGCTCACCGGCGAACACCTGGCCTCCGCCGCCGCGTCCTTCGACGTGCCACCCCGCTCGGCCGCCTCCGTACCGCTGCCCGCCGAGGTCGTCACGCCCGGCGACGCGGCCGCCGAGCTGCTTGTGGCGTCCGCCGACGGCGCCTCCCGCGCCCTCTGGTTCTTCGCCGAGGACAAAGACATCACATACCCCATCCCTGGGTACGACTCGGAGGTAACCGAGACGGAGTACGGCTACGACGTGACAGTCACCGCGCGCACCGTGCTCCGCGATCTCACGATCTTCCCCGACCGCCTCGATCCCGGCGCTTCGGTGGACTCGGCCCTGGTTACGCTCCTACCCGGAGAGATCACCACGTTCCAGGTGCGCACGGACTCCCCGCTCGACGCCGCACGGCTGACCGCGAGGCCGGTGCTGCGCTGCGTGAACGACGTCCGGGAGGCTTACGCACCATGACCGTTTCCGCGCCGGGCCCGGTGCTCGCGATCGACGTCGGCGGCACGAAACTCGCCGCGGCGGTTGTCGAACCCGACGGCACCATCCGCGACCGCGCGGTCGTGCCCACCCCGGCCTCCGACGACCCGGAGAAGGTAGGCGGCGCACTTGTCGCGCTCGCCCACCAGGTCGCCGCCGCCGGGACCGCATCGTCGCTGCTCGGGATCGGCGTCGGCTCGGCCGGGCCGCTGGATCCGTACGCGGGCACGGTCAGCCCGGTCAACATCGTCGCCTGGCGCGGCTATCCGATCCTGGACGCGCTCCGTGACGTGCTGCCCGGCCGTCCCGCGCACCTGGGCGGCGACGGGCAGTGCATGGCGCTCGGCGAGTACCGGTGGGGCGGCTACACGTCCGCCGCGTTCCTCGGCATCGTCGTGTCCACAGGCGTCGGCGGCGGCCTGGTGCTTGACGGGCGCGTCTACCAGGGCCCGACCGGGAACGCCGGGCACATCGGGCACATCCCGGTCTCGCTCGACGGCCCGGACTGCCCGTGTGGCGGGCGCGGGTGTGTGGAGGTGCTCGGCAGCGGCACGTCGATCGTGAAGTGGGCGCTCGCCAACGGATGGCAGACCGCGCAGCCGACGATCGACGCGGTTGCGCTTGCGGCCGACGCGCGGGCGGGGGACGCGGTGGCGTTCGAGGCGTTCCAGCGGTCCGGGCGTGCGGTCGGTGCCGGGATCGTGGCCACCGCCGGATTGTTCGACCTGGACGACGTGGTGATCGGCGGCGGCGTGGCGAACGTGGGCGACCTGCTCTTCGACCCGATCCGCGCCGCGATCGCGTCACTGGCCGGGCTTGCCTACATCACGCGGGTGCGGGTGCACCGGAGCACGCTCGGCGGGGACGCGGGACTGCTCGGCGCGGCCGCGCTCGCCATGTCCCACCTGTAGCCCCTCCGTCCACCGGTGACGTTGCCCACCGGTGAGCGGGGCTTTCGCGGATTGTTCCTCCTGGGTTAGGTTAGCCAAGCCTTAGCGCCAGACCCGGGAGGACCTGTGACCCAGACCGTTGACCGAACGACGACACCGTTCCGGTTCTTCACGGCCGAAGTGCGTCGCGTCGAACGGCTGAGCCCCAGCTTCCTGCGGGTCACGTTCACCGCCGACGACCTCGACCGTTTCGCGGACAACGGCTACGACCAGCGCATCAAGCTGATCACGCCGCTGCCCGGCACCGGTTTCGCGGACCTGCCCACCGGCCCTGACTGGTACTCGGACTGGCGCGCCCTCCCCGAGGAGCGCCGTAACCCCTTCCGGACCTACACGGTACGGGCGGTGCGTCCCCTGCTGCGCGAGGTCGACGTGGACATGGTGCTGCACGGCGATCACGGTCCGGCGTCCCGGTGGGCGCTCTCCGCCCGGCCGGGCTCGGTGGCGGTGCTGCTCGGGCCGAACGCGGACTTCACCGGCAAATCCGGCGGCATCGACTTCCACCCCCCGGCGCACACCGACTGCCTCCTGCTCGGCGGCGACGAGACCGCAGCCCCCGCGATCACCGCGATCCTGGCGAAGCTCCCGGCCGACGCCCGCGGCGAGGCGCTGATCGAGGTGCCGGTGTCAGGCGACGAATTCCCGGTCGAGGCACCGCCTGGAGTGCGGGTGTCCTGGCTTCCCCGCGACGGAGCCGTTCACGGCACCTACCTGATCCCCGCCGTGGAGGCGGCGACGGCGCGCATCCTGGGCTCCGCCGCCCACCCCACGCCGCCCGCTGACCTCGAAGACGTGGACGTCGACCACGGAATCCTGTGGGAGGTCCCGGTCGACGCCTCCGGAGAGCCCTTGACCGACGCCAGCCGGCTGTACGCCTGGCTGGCCGGAGAAGCCGGAGCGATCAAGACGCTGCGCCGGCACCTGGTGACGACGTGCGGGGTCGATCGGCGCGCGGTCGCCTTCATGGGTTACTGGCGTCTGGGCCGCGCCGAAGGCAGCTGAGCACCGCTCGGTCCGCACTGTCCGGCCTCCACCCCGCTACGCCTGAGGAAAAGGCCTACCGGACCGCGGCCGGGAACACCTGGACCTCGCCGCCGTCGGCGAACAGTTCACTGCCGGTCATGAAGCTGGATCGGTCGCTTGCGAGGAACAGCGCCGCCTGCGCGATCTCGGCGGGGTCGGCGACCCGGCCCAGGGCCGTGGTGGCGGCCATCTGCGCTACGAGGCCGGCGACCAGCGTCTGGTCGTCGCCGGCGATGCCGCGCAGTCCGGGAGTGTCGGTCGGGCCAGGGACCAGGACGTTGACCCGGATGCGGCGGGGGGCCAGTTCGGCGGCCCAGACCCGGGCGTACTGCCGGATCGCCGCCTTGGAGGCCGAGTAGGTGCCGAATCCGGGGTTTCCGCGGCTTGCCGAGGAGGAGCCGGTCACCACGATCGAGGCTCCGTCCGGCATGAGCGGCAGCATCTTCTGCACCGTGAACACGGTTCCGCGGACGTTGATGCCGAAGATGTAGTCGAAGCTCTCCGGCGGCAACACGGCGATCGGGGCGAGCATGTCGCCGCCGCCCGCGTTCGCGAACAGCACGTCCAGCCGTCCGGTGCTGTCCGCGATGCGGGCCGCGATCGTGTCGAGATCATTCAGGTCGGCGATATCCGCGCGGATCGCGGTGGCGCCGATCGCCTCGGCGGCCGCGTCGAGCTCGGCCTGCCGGCGGCCGGTGATGAAGACCCTGGCCCCTTCGGCCGCGAAGAGGGTGGCCGCCGCCAGGCCGATGCCGGACGTGCCGCCGGTCACCAGAGCCACCTTGCCGTCGAGTTCAGTCATGAGTCGTCGCTCCCTGCAGTTATGGACCGTGCGGTCAAATACAACCACATGTTGACCGCACGGTCCAGAAAAAATATCGTTGTCACATGGCCCGGCCCCGGAAGTTCGACGAGCAACAGGTGCTGCACTCCGCGACCGAGACGTTCTGGACCTCCGGCTTCGCGGCGACGTCACTTGACGACCTCATGCAGGCAACGAACCTTGGCAAAGGCAGCCTCTACGGCGCCTTCGGCGACAAGCAGGCGTTGTTCCAGCGGGTCCTGGACGGCTATTGCGCGAACGTCACCGCGCGTCTGAGCGAGCACCTGAGCGGCCCGGACTCGTCGGCCGCCACCCGCCTGCGAGCCCTGTTCGACGCGGCGGTCGCCGCCGGCGCTCCACCTGGCCCGCATCGCGCCTGCCTCCTCGCGAAGGCCACCGCCGAACTGGCCGCGACCAACACCGAGGTCGCCCTCCGCGCACGGCAGACGTTCACCACCCTCGCCGCCCTCCTGCAGGCCGAGGTAACGAGTGCCCAGGCCGCCGGCGACATCCCCGCCGACCGCGATCCCCAGCGCACCGCCCACCATCTCCTCGCAGTTCTCCGCGGCATCGAAGCCCTGACCGAGGCCGGCATGGACGAGTCCGTCCTACGCGACGCCGCCGACACCGCCCTCACCACAGCCGGCCTCAACACCCCCTGACCGCCCCCGTTCCCGCACCCTGCAAAGTCGCGTGACGCAACCGCACCTGCGCCGTAGCCACAAACAGCACTCTGACCTGCTCCAGACACGATCCGGTTGTGGGTGGCCGCGGCCAAGAACAAATCCCGGGCAGACGGTAGAGGCGCGGGAATCGGTGGATCGGGCGCGGGCCGCGAGACTGGGGAGTGGTTATCCAGCCCACAAAACCACTCCCCAGTACATTCGACGGACGACCATTCGTTCCCGCAAGATCGATCAATCCGACACACCCTATTCAACCGTCGCAGAGCGTTACCAGATGACTTGCGTCCCGCACCTCGGCAGATGACCCACCGAACGTTCCAGCCTTTCCACGCAGGTCTGAAATCGCCCCCGCTAATCCCTCTACCACGACGTGACGCAACCGCACCTGCGACGGGGCCACGAGCAGCATCCTTACTCTCGGCTCAAAACACCCCGACCGCGCTCCCGTATAACCACTGCGTGGCGGCTACACCAAGCCCCAAAAGCAGACTGCCGCCGCCCACTAAACGCGCCCACCGAGGGTGTCGGGGGGGGGGGGCGGGGGGCGGGGTGAATGCGGTGCCCCCCCCCGCTGGGGGCCCGCCCCCCCCCCCCCCCCCCCCCCA
>NZ_JBITDX010000025.1:41719-102883 GCF_044454585.1 Catenuloplanes sp. NPDC051500 | reverse complement strand
GGGGGGCGGGGGCTGGCCCCATTCTGTCGTCACCCCCCCCCCCCCCCCTCGCCCCCCCCCCCCCCCCCCGACACCCCACCCAGCGAAAGCCGCGAGACAAACCCAAAAGCAACGAAAAGAGCGAAGCTCTAAACGCAACCACCCACGGACCAGCCGGCCCGCGGGAGCAAACGAATCAAGACCACAGCGAAAGCGGGAAAATAAAAAGGCCTCCGACGCCAAGACGACGCCGGAGGCCCACAGTAAGGACCGCCTACGGCACTCGCCGATACGCCCCGTCCGACGCCGACGTCGCCATCGACGCATACGCCCGCAGCGCCGCCGACACCGGCCGGTCACGATCGATCGGTGTGAACGGCTTCTCCCGCTTCTCCTGCGCGATGCGCCGAGCCTGCAGCACGTCGTCCGGGACGTTGAGGTGGATGGAGCGGTTGGGGATGTCGATGACGATCTCGTCGTTCTCTTCGACGAGCGCGATCAGGCCGCCCGAGGCCGCCTCGGGTGAGACATGTCCGATGGACAGCCCGGACGTGCCGCCCGAGAAGCGCCCGTCGGTGATCAGGGCGCAGGCGCGGCCGAGGCCGCGGCCTTTCAGGAAGGACGTCGGGTAGAGCATCTCCTGCATGCCGGGGCCGCCGCGCGGGCCTTCGTAGCGGATGACGACCACGTCGCCGGCGACGACGTTCTTGGCGAGGATGCCGGTGACGGCGTCGTCCTGGGATTCGAAGACGCGTGCGGGGCCGGAGAACTTCCAGACCTCCTCGGGCACGCCTGCGGTCTTGACGACGCAGCCGTCCGGCGCGATGTTGCCGAAGAGGATGGCGAGGCCGCCGTCGGCGGTGTAGGCGTGCTCGTGGTCGCGGATGCAGCCGTCGGCGGCGTCGGTGTCCAGCGTGGACCAGCGGTTCGACGTGGAGAACGGCTCGACGGTGCGGACGCCGCCGGGGGCGGCGTGGAAGAGTTCGAGAGCCTCGGGCTTGGTGGCGCCGGAGCGGATGTCCCAGTCGGAGAGCCAGGTGTCCAGGGACGGGGCGTGGACCGAGCGGACGTCCTTGTGGAGGAGGCCGGCGCGGTTGAGTTCGCCGAGGATCGCGGGGATGCCGCCGGCCCGGTGGACGTCTTCCATGTGGTACTTCTGGCTGTTCGGCGCGACCTTGGACAGGCATGGCACGCGGCGGGAGATCTCGTCGATGTCGGAGACGGAGAAGTCCATCTCGGCTTCGCGGGCGGCGGCGAGCAGATGCAGGATCGTGTTCGTGGAGCCGCCCATGGCGACGTCGAGCGCGACCGCGTTCTCGAATGCGGGGCGGGAGGCGATGGCCCGGGGGAGCAGCGACTCGTCGTCGTTCTCGTAGTACTGCTTGGCGATGTCCACGATCAGGCGGCCGGCCTCGATGAAGAGGTCTTTGCGGGCGGCGTGGGTGGCCAGCGTGGAGCCGTTGCCGGGCAGGGCCAGCCCGATCGCCTCGGTGAGGCAGTTCATCGAGTTGGCGGTGAACATGCCGGAGCAGGAGCCGCAGGTGGGGCAGGCGGAGCGCTCGATGACGCCGAGCTGCTCGTCGGAGACGTTGTCGTCGACGGAGGCGACCATGGCGTCGATCAGGTCGAGCTTGGAGTGGACGACGCCGTCGACGGCGACGGTCTTGCCGGCCTCCATCGGGCCGCCGGAGACGAAGACGGTGGGGATGTTGAGGCGCAGCGCGGCCATCAGCATGCCGGGGGTGATCTTGTCGCAGTTCGAGATGCAGACGAGCGCGTCGGCGCAGTGCGCGTTGACCATGTATTCCACGGCGTCGGCGATCAGCTCGCGGCTGGGCAGCGAGTAGAGCATGCCGGCGTGGCCCATGGCGATGCCGTCGTCGACAGCGATGGTGTTGAATTCGCGCCCCACGCCGCCGGCCTCGGCGATCGACTCGGCGACGAGACCGCCGAGGTCCTTGAGGTGAACATGACCCGGCACGAACTGCGTGAAGCTGTTCGCGATGGCGACGATCGGCTTGCCGAAGTCGTCGTCGGTCATTCCGGTGGCGCGCCAGAGAGCGCGGGCGCCGGCCATTGTCCGGCCGTGCGTGGAGGTCCTTGACCGCAGCTGGGGCATGACGTCAAGTGTTGCACCGAGGTAAACCGAACGGCAGGGTAAGGCGCTCCTTACGTCCACCACGCGGGACGACGTGGCCGACGACACCCGGATTGAGTGACCGGATTACCACGCTTCGCACACGCTGTCCCCCACGCCGGTCATTTATCCGGCACAGTGAATACGTGCACCTACCCCCTGGTGTCTGGATCGCCGCGCTCGCCGCCGCCCTGTCGGCCGTCCCGGCCTCGGTCATGCTTGTCTCGTCCGCGCGCCGCCGGGCTGGTCGTCGCCGGCACGCGCACCATCTGCTCGCGGCCGGCAGTGCGATCACCGCGCTGACCGCTGTCGCCGGGCTTGTGGTGTCGTTGAGCATGACCGCGCCGGGCGGCCGGGACACGGCGCGGCTGATCGCGCTCGGCATGGTGCTCGGCGCCGGCACGCTGCTCGGCGGGATGTTGATGTTGCCCGGCGCCGCGGACACCGGCGCGACCGCGCTTCAGCACCTGCTGGACGGGCTGGCGATCGCCGGTGCGATCTGGTTTCTGGGCTGGGTGCTGGTGACCGCGCCGACCCGCGTGCTCGGTGACCGCACTCCGGTCCCGTGCTGGCTGTTGCTGCTGCCGCTGGGCGTGGGTGTGCTGGCGTTCGGTCTGACCACGATGGTGTCGGTGCGCATGCCACGGCCGCGCGCCGGGTCGGTGGGCGTCGGCGCGGGCATCACCGCGGCCGCGCTGGCCGGGGCCGGTGTGTCAGGTGGCGTGTGCCAGCAGTGGGCGGGCGTGGTGCTTGTCAGCGCGCTTGCGCTGCCGGCCGGCCTGACCGTGATCGCGGTGGCGGCGCGGGCCACCGACCGGGAGCCGGATCCGGCCGAGGTCGACACCACCCGGCGCGGCGCGGGATTCGTGTTCCTGCCGATGGTGCTGCTCACCGGCGCGGCCGGCTACCAGATCGCGAGGACCGGCTCCATCGGTGCGGTCGGCGCGCTCTCCGGCGGCCTGGTGCTTGTCGCGCTTGTCGGCCGGCAATATCTGGCGTTGCGGGACGTGCGGCGCGGCGCGGAGCGGCTCCGGGAGCGGGAGGCGCATTTCCGCGGCCTGGCCCACACCGACCCGCTGACCGGCCTGGCGAACAGGCGCGGCATGCTGCGCGTGCTGCACCAGGAGGCGTTCTCCGGCGTGCGCGGGCCGTGCGTGCTGCTCGGCATCGACATGGACGGGTTCAAGAGCGTCAACGATCTTCGCGGTCATGACGTGGGCGATCAGGTGCTGCTTGAGGTGGGCGGCCGGCTGCGGATGAATCTGCGGCCCGGCGACGCGGTGGCCCGGCTCGGCGGCGACGAGTTCGCGGTGCTGATGTGGGCCGGCGAGGACGAGGCGGAGCGGGCGGCGTACCGGCTGCTCGACGCGCTCGCCGCCCCGTACGAGCAGGGTGGCGGGGTGGTGTTCCTGTCGGCGAGCATCGGGCTCGCGCCGGCCGGGAGCGCGGCCGATGTGGAGACGCTGATGCGCAACGCTGACCTGGCGCTCCGCTACGCGAAGGTCAAGGGCAAGAGCCGGGTCGAGCGGTACGAGCCGGGGTACGACCATCTGCTGCGGCGGCGGACCACGCTTGAGCACGAGCTGCGCGGCGCGATCGAGCGGGACGAGTTGCGCGTGGTGTTCCAGCCGGTGGTGGCGCTGCCCTCGGTCCGCCCGGTCGGTGCGGAGGCGCTGCTCCGCTGGACGCATCCGGAGCTGGGCGTGGTCGGGCCGGACGAGTTCATCCCGGCCGCGGAGGAGTCCGAGCTGATCGCGAAGCTGGGCCGGTGGGTGCTGGACCGGGCGTGCCGCCAGCTGGCCGGGTGGCTGGCCGAGGGCTACGACGTCTGGGTCTCGGTGAACGTGTCACCGCGCGAGCTGCACTCGCCGGATTATGTCGGGCAGGTGGCGGAGGTGTTGCGCACCCACGGGGTGCCGCCGCAGCGTCTGGTGCTTGAGGTGACCGAGCACGCGGTCGCCACCGATCTGGACGAGTTGTGCCACCGGCTGCGTGAGCTGCGCGACACCGGCGTGCGGGTCGCGTTGGACGATTTCGGCGCCGGCTATTCGTCGTTGGGGCAGCTCAGGGACCTGCCGGTGGACATCCTCAAGATCGACCGGAAGCTGGTGGCCGCGTCCGAGCCGCTTGTCGACGTGGTGGTCCGGCTGGGGCACCGGCTGGGCCTTGAGGTACTTGCCGAGGGGATCTCCACGCCCGCCCACCGGGCCGTGGTGGAGGAGTCCGGCTGCCGCTTCGGCCAGGGGTTTCTCTTCGGCGGCGGCGTTCCGGCCGAGCACCTGGAGGCACAGTTGCGCGCGGCCGCGTCCCCGTTGCGTGTCCCGGCCTCGGCGAGCGGCGGACGGCTGGCCATTTCCGCAGGTCAGATCGCTCCCGCAGCGATACCCGGCCCGGACGGGGAAGGCTCGTCCGGGTGAAACAACCGCCTCCGTGAACCAATATGTGGGATAGGTTGACTCATCGCGTGAGATGAGCCAAGCTGTGGACATGTCCCAGCACCAGACCGTCTCGTTCGCGATCACCCGCGACCTCCGGTCCTCTCGAGTACTTACCTGAGCGCACTCTCCTCGCTTGAGAGTGCGCTGGCCCCGTGTGATTCCGCACGAGGGCCGTTTTTATTGGCCAGGTAGGCGCGCCTCGGTCCTTACCAGGGCCGGACGGTTGACTAAATCGAGAATGTGAAGCACCGAAGGTCCGAAAGGTCCGAACAGCCATGAGCAGACCCACGCCAGAGACCCTCGCCCACCGAGCCCACGCGTTCGCCGCGTCGTCCTCGGCTGCCACGCCCGCCACCCCGGCCGCGCCTGTCGTCGCCCCGACGCCGGTGACCGGCGCCGCGTCGCTCGTCAAGTCGCTCGAGGCGCTCGGCGTGGACGTCGCGTTCGGCATTCCCGGCGGCGCGATCCTCCCGGCCTACGACCCGCTCTACGACTCGAAGGTCCGGCACATCCTGGTCCGGCACGAGCAGGGTGCGGGACACGCGGCCACCGGGTACGCGCAGGCCACCGGCAAGGTCGGCGTCTGCATCGCCACCTCCGGTCCCGGTGCGACGAACCTGGTGACGCCGATCGCCGATGCGTACATGGACTCGGTGCCGATCGTGGCCATCACCGGCCAGGTCGCCCGGCCGTATATCGGGACGGACGCCTTCCAGGAGGCGGACATCCAGGGCATCACGCTGCCGATCACGAAGCACAACTTCCTGATCCAGCGCCCCGAGGACATCCCGCGGATCCTGGCCGAGGCGTTCCACCTGGCGATCACCGGCCGCCCCGGCCCGGTCCTTGTCGACATCCCGAAGGACGTGCTGCAGGCGCAGACCACGTTCAGCTGGCCGCCCACGCTCGAGCTGCCCGGTTACCGGCCGACGCTGCACCCGCACGGCAAGCAGATCCGCGAGGCGGCCCGGCTGATCAGTCAGGCCCGCCGCCCGGTGCTCTACGTCGGCGGCGGCGTGCTGAAGGCGCACGCGACCGAGAGTCTGCGCAGGCTGGCGGAGCTGACCGGGATCCCGGTCATCACCACGCTGATGGCGCGCGGCGCGTTCCCGGACTCGCACCCGCAGCACATGGGCATGCCCGGCATGCACGGCTCGGTCACCGCGAACTACGCGATGCAGAAGTCGGACCTGCTTGTGGCGCTGGGGGCCCGGTTCGACGACCGGGTGACAGGCAACCTGGAGAACTTCGCGGTCGGCGCGAAGATCGTCCACGCGGACATCGACCCGGCCGAGATCGGCAAGAACCGCGCGGCGGACGTGCCGATCGTCGGCGACGCGCGGCACGTGATCGACGAGCTGATCACCGCGATCGAGGCGGACCACGCGGCGCACCGCACCGGCGACTACGCGGCCTGGCGGTCCACGCTGGAAGGACTCCAGACCAAGTACCCGCTGGGGTACGACGAGCCGGAGGACGGCACGCTCTCCCCGCACTATGTGATCGAGCGGATCGGCAAGATCGCCGGCCCGGACGCGGTTTACGCCGCGGGCGTCGGCCAGCACCAGATGTGGGCGTCGCAGTTCATCTCCTACGAGAAGCCGTACACCTGGCTGAACTCGGGCGGTGCCGGCACGATGGGCTACGCGGTCCCGGCCGCGATGGGCGCGAAGACCGGCCGGCCGGACACGGTGGTGTGGGCGATCGACGGCGACGGCTGCTTCCAGATGACCAACCAGGAGCTGGCCACCTGCGCGCTGGAGGGCATCCCGATCAAGGTCGCCGTGATCAACAACGGCAACCTGGGCATGGTCCGGCAGTGGCAGACGCTCTTCTACGAGCAGCGCTACTCCAACACCGAGCTGGGCACGCACAAGCACCGCATCCCGGACTTCGTGAAGCTCGCGGACGCGCTCGGCTGCGTGGGCCTGCGCTGCGAGACCGCCGCGGACGTGGACAGGGTGATCGAGGAGGCCATGGCGATCAACGACCGCCCGGTCGTCATCGACTTCGTGGTCGGCAAGGACGCGATGGTCTGGCCGATGGTTCCGGCCGGTCTCAGCAACGACGAGATCCTGTTCGCCCGGGACATGCGCCCGGACTTCCCCGACGACGCGGTCTGAGAGGCACCCCCGTCATGACGAAGCACACGCTCTCCGTGCTCGTGGAGAACAAGCCCGGCGTGCTCGCGCGCGTCTCCGGGCTCTTCTCCCGGCGTGGATTCAACATTGACTCGCTGGCGGTCGGCGAGACCGAGCACCCCGAGGTCTCCCGGATCACCATCGTGGTCAACGCGGACTCCTCGCCGCTTGAGCAGGTCACCAAGCAGCTCAACAAGCTTGTCAACGTCTTGAAGATCGTCGAGCTGGACGCGGGCTCCGCGGTGCAGCGCGAGCTGCTGCTGGTGAAGGTGCGCGCCGACCGTACCGTCCGGTCGCAGATTCTCGAGACGGCGAACCTGTTCCGCGCCCGCGTGGTGGACGTCGCACCGGACACCCTCACGATCGAGGCGACCGGCACGGCGGACAAGCTTGACGCGTTGCTGCGCGACCTCGAGCCGTTCGGCATCAAGGAGATGGTCCAGTCCGGGATGGTGGCGATCGGCCGCGGGTCGCGCTCCATCACCACCGGACCGGCTCTCCGCGCCGCTTAAATGCTTTTCAAACACACACCGGCTTCGGCCGTACGAAAGGGAAGTTGATGTCCGCAGAGGTCTTCTACGACGACGATGCCGACCTGTCGATCATCCAGGGCAAGAAGGTCGCGGTCCTGGGCTACGGCAGCCAGGGCCACGCCCACTCGCTCTCGCTCCGGGACTCGGGTGTCGAGGTCGTCATCGGCCTGCCGGAGGGCTCGAAGAGCCGCCCGAAGGTCGAGGAGCAGGGCCTGAAGGTGCTCACCCCGGCCGAGGCGTCCGCCTGGGCCGACGTAATCATGGTGCTGGCGCCGGACACCGTGCAGCGCACGCTCTACACCGAGTCGATCGCGCCGAACCTGACCGCAGGCAAGGCGCTCCTCTTCGGCCACGGCCTGAACATCCGCTTCGAGCTGATCAAGCCGCCGTCCGACGTGGACGTGGCGATGGTCGCGCCGAAGGGCCCGGGCCACCTGGTCCGCCGTCAGTACGTGGACGGCAAGGGCGTCCCGGCGCTGGTCGCGGTCGAGCAGGACGCGACCGGCGGCGCGCAGGCGCTCGCGCTCTCCTACGCGAAGGCGATCGGCGGCACCCGGGCCGGCGTCATCAAGACCACGTTCAAGGAGGAGACCGAGACCGACCTGTTCGGCGAGCAGGCGGTCCTCTGCGGCGGCGCGTCCGCGCTTGTGCAGACCGGTTTCGAGGTGCTCACCGAGGCGGGTTACGCGCCGGAGATCGCGTACTTCGAGTGCCTGCACGAGCTGAAGCTGATCGTCGACCTGATGTACGAGGGCGGCATCGCGCGCATGCGCTACAGCGTCTCGGACACCGCGGAGTTCGGCGACTACACCCGCGGCCCGCGCGTGATCAACGCGTCGGTCAAGGCGGAGATGCAGAAGATCCTCTCCGAGATCCAGTCCGGCCAGTTCACCCGTGAGCTGATCGAGGACGACGAGGCCGGCCGCCCGGCGTTCACCAAGTACCGCGAGCAGGGCGCCGCCCACCCGATCGAGGTGACCGGCAAGAAGCTGCGCGACATGATGAGCTGGGTCGACCGCCCGATCACCGAGACCGCCTGATTCCTGTTCTGACCGAGCGCGCCGGGACCCACGGGTCCCGGCGCGCTTTTCGTCTACCGGCTCTCCGGGTAAGGACCCCGGCATGCGCCTGGAGCAGCACCTTCGAGACGAGCGCTTCGGCGCGGTCCGCATCCACGAGCTACAGCGGGTGGTGGAGCTCGACTCCGGGCGCCACCCCGCCGGCCGCGCCGGGGACAGCGAGATCGTGCCCGCCGACGAGATCGGCGACGTCCTGCGCCAGATGGTGATCGTCGTGCCGTGCATGGACGAGCCGCGCCGGGTGATCGAGGGCGTGCTGGCCGGCATTCCACACGACTGCCTGATCGTGCTGGTGTCGAACAGCGAGCGCACGCCCGTGGACCGGTTCGCGATCGAGGTGCAGGGCGTCGAGGACTTTTGCCGGATCGCCGAGCGCGCCGCAGTCGTCGTCCACCAGGGCGACCCGGGCCTGGCGTCCGCGATCAAGGCTGCCGGCCTGCCGGAACTGCTCGACGACGACGGGCTGGTGCGCGGCGGCAAGGGCGAGGCGATGCTTATCGGCATGGCGATCGCAGCGATGACCGGCCGGGCCTACGTGGGCTACGTGGGCGCGGACAACCACGTGCCCGGCGCCGTCCACGAGTACGTGACCGCCTACGCGGCCGGACTGCGGCTGGCCGGTGGGCCGTACGCGATGGTCCGGATCCCCCGGCACCCGCGCCCGGTGGTGCGCGAAGGCCGGCTGTTGCTGGACGGGACGGGCGGCGACGCGGAGATCACCAACTACTTCCTGAACCGGGTGCTGGCCGAGCACTCCGGGCTCGCCACCGAGATGATCGCCACCGGCGATGCGGGCGAGCGCGCGCTGAGTCTGCCGCTGGGCCTGCGGTTGCGGGCGGCAGGTGGGCGTGCGGGCGAGGCGCACGAGTTCGTCGACCTGTTCGCGCAGTTCGGCTCGCCGGAGCAGGAGGCCGTCACGGTGCTGCAGATCGAGATGCGCGACTCGCAGTCACCTGACGAGGCGAGCGCCGGGGACCCGGGCGCCGGGAGTGAGCCGGGGCGCTGGGCGGACGTACTCGGCGCGCTCTACCACTCGCCTGTCACGCCCCCTGTCGTACGCGAGGAGATCGTGCGGTTCCTGGCCGATCGAGGTCTGTCGCAGCCACGCCCGGAGTGGATCTATCCGCCGCTCGCCGCGCTCGACTTCGACCTGCTCAAGGAGGTGCTGGCGCGGGAGGCCGGCACGTTCCGGGAGATCGACGGGCGGGTGGTGGCGACCGGGCCGATCCTGCCGAACCCGCTCGGTGTGACGGCCGGGCGCGCTCCGGTGCCCGAGATCGACGACGAGCCTGTCCCGATTGACGAGGTTCTCGACTAACGATTTATCGCCCATCGGCGCGGCGAGACTCGGGCGTAGCCTCACAAGATCGGTCATCATCGATCTTGTGAGGTCCCATGTCGCCCGTCGTGCTCGTCGCGGAGGAACTCGCCCCGGCCGCGCTGGCCCTGCTCGACCAGGACTTCGAGGTCCGGCACGTGGACGGCGCCGATCGCGCCGCGCTGCTGCGCGCACTGCCCGGCGCGGCAGCGGTGCTGATCCGCAGCTCCACCCGGATCGACGCGGAGGCGATCGAGGCCGCGCCGGGTCTGCGGGTGGTCGCCCGGGCCGGCGTCGGGCTGGACAACGTGGACATCGCGGCTGCCACCGCGCACGGCGTGCTTGTGGTGAACGCCCCCACGTCGAACATCATCTCCGCCGCCGAGCAGGCCGTGGCGCTGCTGCTGGCCGTGGCCCGGCACACCGCGAGCGCGAGCGCGGCCCTGAAGGCGGGGGAGTGGCGCCGGGCCCGGTACACGGGCGTGGAGGTGGCCGGCAAGACCGTCGGCGTGGTCGGGCTCGGCCGGATCGGTGTGCTGTTCGCGCAGCGGATGGCCGCGTTCGACACCCGGCTGATCGCGTACGACCCGTACGTCCAGCCGGCCCGCGCGGCCCAGCTCGGCGTGCGCCTGGTGACGCTCGACGAGTTGCTCGCCGCAAGCGACTTCATCTCCGTGCACCTGCCGCGTACCCCGGAGACCGTGGGGTTGATCGGTGTTCGCGAGCTGTCCCTCGTCAAGCCGGGCGTGCGGATCATCAACGCCGCGCGCGGCGGCCTGATCGACGAGCAGGCCCTGGCGGACGCGCTGGCCGAGGGCCGGGTGGCCGGCGCCGGCGTGGACGTCTACGCGAAGGAGCCGTGCACGTCGTCGCCGCTGTTCGGGCACGAGAGCGTGGTCGCCACCCCGCACCTGGGCGCATCCACAGTGGAGGCGCAGGACAAGGCCGGGCTGGCCGTGGCACGCAGCGTCAAGCTGGCGCTGCACGGCGAATTCGTGCCGGACGCGGTGAACGTGCAGGCCGGCGGCGTGGTCGACGAGGAGGTACGGCCGCTGCTGCCACTTGCGGAACGGCTCGGCCGGGTCTTCACCGCGTTCGCGGGCGCGCTTGCCGCGAGCGTCACGGTGGAGGTGCGGGGCGCGATCACCGCGCGAGACGTGTCGGTGCTGCGGCTCGCCGTGATGAAGGGCTTGTTCACGTCAGTGGTGGCGGAGCGGGTCACCTACGTCAACGTGCCGGCGCTGGCCGCTGCGCGCGGCCTGGAGATGTCGCTGACGGCCGGGGACACGGAAGGGCCGGCGGAGGTGTGCGTCCGGGGCGTGCTGCCGGACGGGCGGGCGCTGAGTGTGTCCGGCGCGGGCCGCCGTCTGACCGAGGTGGACGGTTTCGCGCTGGAGCTGGCGGCGGAGGGCGTGCTGCTGTTCTTCACCTACGCGGACCGGCCCGGTGTGGTCGGCACTGTCGGCTCGATCCTCGGCAGCGCCGGGGTGAACATCGCCGGAATGCAGGTCGGGCGGCGTGCGGCAGGGGGCGAGGCGCTGATGACGCTCACGGTGGACTCGGCCGTGGGCGTGGAGCTGCTCGCCGCGGCCGCGGAAGCCATCGGCGCTGCCGCCGCGAGCGCGGCGGACCTGCGCGACGACACCTGACAGAAAAAATCAGTGGGGAGGGTAGGCGGTGGCCTGCGGTGGATAGACCGATCCGCCCTGAACGTCCAGAAGCATGAGATTGTGCGCGCCCGCCAACTGCTCGATGAAGAGCAGCACCTCGTCCGGGCACGTCTCCACCAGCTTGATCTCCACGTGGTCGCGCGCCACGTGCAACGGCTTCGCCTCGTAGGGCGACGCGTTGCCGGTGGCGAAACGATCGGGATATCGGGCTGTCAGGTCGGCATAGAAGGCATTGATGCGCCGGTCGGGTACGCCGGCGGTGTGAATGCCCGCCATGCACCGCTTATGTCCGGCCGTCACGTCGGCAGGCTCACCGGTCCGGTCTAGCGCCCAGACCACCAGGTCGAAACTCACCGGGGAAGAATGCCATCCGCTGCCCCATCGGTCACTTCGGCCCCGACCGACACGCTCGGTTTCTGGTCGTCGCTGCGCTCCTCCGGGCTCGTCGCCACGTCCGAAGAAGCCGGTGTCAGGCGGACAAAGAGCGTCCGACTGACACCGGCTTCTTCGGACGTCCGCGCCTCACGACGTGGTCGAGACAGCGGTGGGTTCGGAGAAACTGCAGATGAGAAGCCATGGGGCGCGACTGAGCGATACGTAAGACAGCCGGGCGCGGGCGTCGTGTGACGTGATCAAGGAAGGGATGGCGGGGGCATCACCGCACCGCGTGGATCTGCGAAAAAAATTTGTGGTCACAGGAAGCCGATGCGGTCGAGTGCCGTGGCGTCGAGCCAGGCGGAAGGAAGCGACGACCACACTCAGAGCCGGCCGGTACGGTCCAGGGCGCGGTAGCCGTCGGCGGTGGGGAACCAGCTGAGCGCGGTCGGGCCGGCGGCGTAGAGGGCGATGGCGTAACCGTTCGCGGCGGAGAGCTCGGGGCCGACCACCGTGGTGAGCGCGAAACCGTCCGCCTGGTGGCCTGTGTGCGGGTCGACGATGTGATCGCGGCGGCCGGCGGCGCCGGTGGTGGCGACCGCGCCGGAGGTCAGCTCAAGCGTCTCGATCACGCGGCGGCCGTCATACGGGTCCCGGACCGCGATCTTCCACGGGCGGTTGGCGGGGGAGTGGCCGCGCACGGTCACGTCCGCACCGGCGTGGATCGCGTAGTTCTCGATGCCGGAAGCGCGCAGCCGGGTCGCGGCCCGCTCCACCGACCAGCCCTTGACCAGGCCGCTCGGGTCGAAGCCGCCCGGCACGGCCCACGCGTCGAACCAGCCATCGGTCGCGGCGCGCATCAGGATGCAGCGGTCGACCAGGTCGGCGAGCGGGGAGTAGAGGTCCGCGGCGATCTCGCCCCGGCGGAACCGGGAGACCAGGCTGCGCTCGCGGAGCGGGCCGAACGTGGTGTCGAGCGCGCGCAGCTCCGCGACCGCGTCCGCGAGTGCCTCGCCGGCGCCCCGGCGGTCCATCGCCTGCGGCGCGGTGAAGCAGAAACCGAACTGACTCGCCCCGACCTGCACCTGGTGGCGGACCACGATGCCCTCGGCCCGAGTGCGGCCGAGCAGGCTGTTCCTGGTGGCGACTGTGGTGGTCATGGTGCTTCCCCCGTCGGTGACGACTCTGTCCAGGGATCACCGTAGGCTCCGCGCCTGAACCACAGGTGGCCGTCGCCTATAAGTTTCCTGTGCGTTACCGGACCGGTATGTGGGACGGCCGTACCGATTGACGGGACGGGGGCGTACCGTCGGCAAGGTCTTGGCAGCTTTTTTGAGGAGTGCGGGCGTGACACGGATCGCGGTGGTGGGCGGCGACGGCATCGGCCCGGAGGTGACCGCTCAGGCGATCAAGGTCATTCAGGCTGTCCTCCCCGGCGTCGACACGGTCGACTACGACCTCGGCGCCACGCGCTACCACCGTACCGGCGAGGTTCTTCCGGATTCTGTCCGTGATGAGCTGGCCGGCTTCGACGCGATCCTGCTCGGCGCCGTCGGCGACCCGACCGTCCCGCCGGGCGTGCTCGAGCGCGGCCTGCTGCTCAAGATGCGCTTCGACTTCGATCAGTACGTGAACCTCCGCCCGTCGAAGCTGTGGCCCGGCACCACCGGCCCGCTCGGCGCGGTCAAGCCCGGCGAGATCGACTTCGTGGTCGTCCGCGAGGGCACCGAGGGCCTCTACGCGGGCGCCGGCGGCGTCCTGCACCGGAACACGCCCGCCGAGGTCGCCACGGAGGAGAGCCTCAACACGCGGCACGGCGTCGAGCGGGTCATCCGGGACGCGTTCGCCCGCGCACAGCGCCGCGAGCGCCGCAAGGTCACGCTTGTGCACAAGACCAACGTGCTCACCCACGCCGGTGGTCTCTGGGCCCGCACGTTCGACGCGGTCAAGGCCGAGTTCCCGGACGTCACCACTGAGTACCAGCACGTCGACGCGGCCGCGATGTTCATGGTCACCAACCCGTCGCGGTACGACGTGGTCGTCACCGACAACCTGTTCGGCGACATCCTCACCGACATCGCCGCCGCCGTCACAGGTGGCATCGGGCTCGCGGCAAGCGGGTGCATCAACCCGGAGCGCCGCTTCCCGTCCATGTTCGAGCCGGTGCACGGCTCCGCGCCGGACATCGCGGGCAAGGGCGTGGCCGACCCGGCCGCGGCAGTGCTCTCCGCGTCGCTGCTCCTGGACCACCTGGGCCACGCCGACGCGGCCGCCCGAGTAACCGAGGCGGTCGCGAGCGAGCTGGCCGCCCGTACCCCGGGGGCCCCGCTGCGTACCGCCGACGTCGGTGACCGGCTGGCGGCCGCTGCTTCCTAGACAGCTCGCACCATCCGGTCGTAACGCCCCTCGTGCGGGGCCGTTCGGTCGGACTCCGTCTGCATCCACGGCCCTGTGTGCCCTTGAACGCCCGTTCGGGGTAAATTTCAGCAAACCGTGAACTGCATATGGAGGTACCAGCGCTATGAGCGGTGGTGACAAGCTCGACTTCGAGATCCGTCCTAATCCCGCCCCGGTTGCCGCCGCTGACCGCGCCGCGCTCCTCACGAACCCGGGTTTCGGACGGGTCTTCACCGACCACATGGTCACCGTGCGGTACGCGGAGGGCAAGGGCTGGTACGACGCCCGTGTCGAGGCCCGCGCGCCGATCCCGATGGACCCGGCCTCCGCGGTGCTGCACTACGCACAGGAGATCTTCGAGGGCCTGAAGGCGTACACCACTGCCGACGGCGGCGTCTCGATCTTCCGCCCGGACGCGAACGCACGCCGCTTCAACAAGTCCGCCGACCGCATGTCCATGCCCGCGCTGCCCGAGGCCGCATTCCTCGACTCGCTTCGTGAGCTGGTCACCATCGACCGGGACTGGATCCCGACCGACGCGGACGGCAGCCTCTACCTGCGCCCGTTCATGTACGCAAGCGAGGTCTTCCTCGGCGTCCGCCCTGCCCGCGAGTACCTCTACCTGGTCATCGCGTCCCCGGTCGGCGCGTACTTCTCCGGCGGCGTCAAGCCGGTCACGGTCTGGGTCTCGCCCGACTACACCCGCGCGGCCCCCGGCGGCACCGGCGCGGCCAAGTGCGGCGGCAACTACGCCGCCTCCCTGGCCGCCCAGGCCGAGGCGATCGAGGCCGGCTGCGACCAGGTCGTCTTCCTCGACGCCGTCGAGCAGAAGTACGTCGACGAACTCGGCGGCATGAACATCTTCTTCGTCTTCGACGACGGCACCCTTGTCACCCCGCCGCTGACCGGCACCATCCTCCCCGGCATCACCCGCGAGTCGGTCATCACGCTCGCCCGCGAGGCCGGCCACGAGGTCGTCGAACGCCCGATCAGCTTCGACGAGTGGCGCTCCGGCGCCGAGTCCGGCCGCATCCGCGAGGCCTTCGCCTGCGGCACCGCCGCCGTCATCACCCCGATCGGCACCGCCCGCTTCCCCTCCGGCGAGTTCACCATCGGCAACGCCACCTCCGGCGAGGTCACCATGACCCTCCGCCAGCACCTCGTCGACATCCAGCGCGGCTCCGCCCCCGACCCCCACTCCTGGATCCACAAGATCTTCTAAGCCCGACAGCGAAGGGCGCCCCCGTACCCCGGAGGCGCCCTTCGCTTTCACGTTCTTCAGCCCTCCAAGCCTTGCCGCAACGCTTCGTCGCGGCAAGCTTCCGAAAGCGCCCACCCAACACCTCAAGCCGTTCATTCACCCAGTTGATCCCACATCACCACCCGAGGCCTCCCGGCGACACCGGTCGTCGCCCAGGGGCTCCTCCCTGCCAGCGCCGTGGTCGCAAGATCAACCCCAGGCGGCCGGTGGCGTGGACAGCAAAGTCCGCACCCGCCGTCGGCCGGGTGCGGACTCGATGTCGCCGGGGAGCGGCGTGTGTCAGAGGTTCTGAAGTTCGCGCACGCCGCGCTTGGTCGCCTCGAAGCGAGGCCAGCCGGCGGTGCTGCAGCCGGCGGCGTGCAGAGCCGTGCGGACATCGCTGAGGATCTTGTTGGTGGCGACCTCGAAGCTGTCCGTTTCGATCTCGGCCGCGAAATCGACTGTGCGCTCAGCGAGCCGCGCGGCGATCTGCACCTCGACCCCGAGCGCGTCAAGGTGCTCCTGAACGGCATCGAGGAACTCCTCGAACTGTTCGTCGGTGCCATGAGGGGTGCTGCTGAACGTCATGTCCAGCGCCAGGCGAATACCGCCCATCAGTCCTCCCAACATGTTGCTCGTCGCAGCTGACCGAGCAGGTTGCGCAGGTAGTTAGCCCCGGAAGGGGACAGGTGCACCGTCTTCATGCACTTCTTCGGACACGGGCACTTCATTTTGAAGTATTTGTCGCCGCCGCCGGTGATCGTCCAGTCCTTGACTTCGGCCTGCCGCAATACAGCCTCGAGTTCGCCGTTCGGATGACGCTTTCGTGGCACGTGATACCGATCCTCGTGTTATCGAGGCTACCCAGGTTCCGCAGCGGACGACAGATGGTCCGCTGATCGGATCCGGGACGCGGAGATGAAGGGTTCAGCTTGCCTGGCCTCCGAGTTCCGGACACCAGGCATGAGAGCGCTCAGGTCTCTACGCGCCACGGTACCGGCCGCTACCGCAAGATCGCAGTCCGCACATGCCGATGTCACCCTGTCGGCAGAAGCGCCGGCAGGGTGATGCAGGTCACCGACGACCGCGGACGTCAGGTGAGCAGGTGGGTGCGCATGGCGGAGATGGCGGCGGGGGTGAGGCCGGCGTGGAGGGCGTAGGACTCGATGGAGCCGTGTTTTGCGCGCAGCTCCGCGAGGAAGGTGGCGATGGTTTCGGGCTCGGAGCCGAAGAAGGGGGTGGGGTAGGCGCCGGAGCCGGCCCAGGTGGACTTGACGTGGGCGGAGAAGCGGGCCGACGCCTCGGTGCTCAGGGCGTAGTCGGCGATGATGTCGTCGTCGGAGACGCCGAGGAGGCCGAGGGTAAGCGCGACTGTGATGCCGGTGCGGTCCTTGCCGGCGACGCAGTGGACGACCACGGGGGCGGCGGATTCCTCAGCGATCAGCGTCAGCGCCTCGGCCCAGCCGGCGGCACCGGTCTCGGCCATGTCGCGGTAGCGGTCGGCCATCCAGCGGGCGTTGGTGAGGCCGCTGCCCTCGAACGGGGTGTCCTCCCACTCGGCGTGCTCCGGGTGGATGTGGTGGTAATCCAGGCCGAAGTGCTCGGGGACGCGGCCGTCGCGGGTGATCTCGTGCGGGCGGCGGAGGTCGATCACCGACTTGACGCCCAGGGCGCGGAACGCGGCCTCGTCGGAGGCGTCCAGGCGGTGCAGCGAGTCGGAGCGGAACAGGCGGCGCCAGCGGACCGTGCGGCCGTCGAGCCCGGGGTAGCCGCCGACGTCGCGGAAGTTGAAGGTGGCCGAGAAGGGGTAGCTACGCGTCATCTCCACTCGGGGAAGAGTAACGGCCGGTGGGGCTGCAACCCCACCGGCCGTTCAGTTGATCACGCTCGCCGGGTTACGGCGTCGGCGGCGCGATCTGACTCGGCGTTGCGTACGAGTCGCCGTAGTAGCCGCCGACCTTGTCCCGGTAGACCGGGTCGCCGTGGCGTTCGTCGTCGAACTCCGGAGCGGCCTTGATCTGCTCCTTCGTGCGGTCCACATAGACCTTGTGGTCGTCGTGGTCCACGTTGTTGACGACGCCGGCCGGCAGCATGACCTTCTTGCCGAAGATCCACGGGCCGGTGTCGACCACCAGGTACCCGGCGCCGGCCTCGGTGCTTGCCGAATCGACCTTGCCGATGTGGCCGTCGGTCGCCTCGACCTTGTAGCCGGCGAGAGCGGCGCCGGACATGCCGGCGTCCTCACGGTAGGCCCAGGCGTCCCAGTTCTGACTGTTGCCGACCGCGCCCGCCGGCGTCGCGCCGGTGAAGGTGGTGCCCAGGGCGTCGCTGGTCACGGACTCGTGGCCGAGACGGTCGGGGTCGGGGGACTGGAACGGCGTGCCAGACGTGTTGTCGTACGCGTTCGTCGTCTGAGGTGTAGGGCCGGTCATGATGGCTTTCCTCCTCTTGTCGACTGTTCTGCTCTGTCGATGATTGGCATACCCGGCCCGCCGGACGTCTAACCTGAAGACTCCATCGAATCGACGGTGACCGCTGCCGCGTGCACCACTGCCGCGATCCGCAGCGCCTCGTGCACGGCCTCGCGGGTCAGGCCGGCACGGCGTACCCCCTGGTCGTGGTTGTCCAGGCAGACGGCGCAGCCGGCGATCGCGGAGACCGCGAGGCACCACAGCTCGAAGTCGGCCTTGGTGACGCCGGCGGCGGCGAGCACGGGCGAGGTGATCGCGCGCATGCGCAGGCGGGCCGGGTGGACGTCGCCGATCATGTGCTGCGCGCGGTAGTAGACGTTGTTCATCGCCATGATCGAGGCGGCCGCGCGGGCCTGCTCCACGACCGGTGCCGGCAGACGTGCGGCGGCCTCGGCGGCGAAGACGCGCATGACCGTGGCATTCCGCGCGGTGATCGCGCAGGCAAGCGCCGCGCCCCACGCCTGTGCGCCGGTAAGCGGCGTCTCGACGAGCACGCGCGTGAGATTGACGCGGAGATCGTCGGCGTAGGAGGGAAGCGATTCTTGCAGCTCAGAGAGATTCACCCTGCAGGTCCGTCCCGGATTGTGGGTTTCTGCCACCACGGTATGGACAGTAGTGGCAAGCTGGCCAACGTGACTTTCGCCGCCCTGATTATTGGCACCTAGCGCATCGGCCGACCCCTCGCCGATGCGCAGACCTCCCGCGACCGCGGGGGGTCTTTTTGTTGCGACCCCTGTAAACCAGTCAAAAGAAGGTATCGCCATGGATTACCAGGTGTTCGACACGACGCTCCGCGACGGCGCGCAGCGCGAGGGGATCAGCTTCTCGGTCGTCGACAAGCTCGCCGTCGCGCGGCTGCTCGACGAGTTCGGCGTCGGGTTCATCGAGGGTGGCTGGCCCGGCGCGATGCCCAAGGACACCGAGTTCTTCCGCCGGGCCCGCACCGAGCTGACCCTCAAGCACGCGCAACTGGTCGCGTTCGGTGCCACCCGGAAGGCCGGCGTGGACGTGGCGGACGACCCGCAGATCCAGGCGCTTCTCGACTCCGAGGCGCCGGTCGTCTGCCTGGTCGCCAAGTCCGACATCCGGCACGTCGAGCGCGCGCTGCGGACCACCGGAGATCAAAACCTGGCGATGGTACGGGACAGCGTCGCCCACTTCGTCGCCAACGGCCGGCGCGTGTTCCTCGACTGCGAACACTTCTTCGACGGCTTCCGCTTCGACCCCGACTACACCGCGTCGGTGGTGCGGGCCGCGCTTGACGCCGGCGCCGAGCGCGTGGTCATGTGCGACACGAACGGCGGCATGGTCCCGTCCCGGATCACGGCCGCGATCTCCGAACTGACGGCGAAGCTGGGCATCGGCGCCGACCGGCTCGGCATCCACTGCCAGAACGACACCTCCTGCGCGGTCGCGAACACGATCGCCGCAGTCGAGGCAGGCGTGAAGCACTTCCAGTGCACCGCCAACGGCTACGGCGAGCGCCCCGGCAACGCCGACCTCTTCGCGGTGGTCGGCAACCTGCAGTTGAAGCTCGGGCTCCCGGTCCTACCGGACGGGTGCCTGGAGAAGGCGATGCGCGTCTCGCACGGCATCGCCGAGATCGCCAACATCGCCCCCGACACCCACCAGGCCTACGTCGGGGCCGCGGCATTCGCTCACAAGGCGGGGCTGCACGCGAGCGCGATCAAGGTGGACCCGGTGCTCTACAACCACGTCGATCCGTCGGTTGTCGGCAACGACATGCGCATCCTGGTCACCGAGATGGCCGGCCGGGCCAGCATCGAGCTCAAGGCCAAGGAGCTCGGTGTCGACCTGGCCGGCCGGCCGGAGGCGCTGTCCCGGGTCACCAAGCGGGTCAAGGAGCTTGAGGCGGAGGGCTGGAGTTTCGAGGCCGCGGACGCGTCGTTCGAGCTGCTGGTCCGCTCCGAACTGCCGGGCGCCGAGCCGGTCCTGCCGTTCGCGCTGGAGTCGTACCGGGTGATCGTGGAGCACCGGGAGGACGGCGCCGTCGTCTCCGAGGCGACAGTCAAGGTCCGCGTCGGCGACCAGCGCGTCATCGCCACCGCCGAGGGCAACGGCCCGGTCAACGCGCTCGACGAGGCGCTGCGCCAGTCGCTGTCCGCGCACTACCCGGTGCTCGCCACGTTCGAGCTGGCCGACTACAAGGTCCGCATCCTGGAGGGCTCGCACGGCACTGCCGCGGTCACCCGCGTGCTCGTCGGCACGAAGGCGGCCTCGGACGGCGGCTGGACCACTGTCGGCGTCCACGAGAACGTGGTCGAGGCGTCCTGGCACGCGCTTGTCGACGCGCTGACCTACGGCGTGAACCACCCGGCCTGACCGCTCCTCAGTCCTCGCGGGGCAGCGACAGCTCCGCGAGGACCGGCCGGTGGTCGGAGCCGGGCAGGTGCAGGACGCGCAGCGACTCGACGCGGATGCGCCGGTCCGCGAGGACGTGGTCGAGCTGGACCGGCGGGATCAGGCTGCCGTCGTAGGGCCCCCAGGTGCCGGTCAGGCCGTTGCCGGTGACGTCCGCCGCGTCCTGGTAGCCGGACGCGATCAGCGCGCGCAACGGGGAGTGGTCGAGTGTGGAGTTGAAGTCCCCGAGCAGCAGCCGGACCGGCCCGCCCGGCGTGGCCCGCGGCTCATTCTCGAGGTCCGCGCGCCAGTCGTCGAGCACCGGCAGACCCCACGGCGCCATCGGGTGTACGGACTCCGCGATCACCGGCCGGCCGCCCGGAACCGTGACGGTGCCGTAGGCCTGGGCGAAGCCGGACGTGTGCTCCCGGACGCCGGTCTCGGTGAGCGGGTAGCGGGAGTAGAGCGCGGACCCGGCCGCCGAGTTGATCGGGTGCAGCTGCCGGTACGGCAGGAGGGTGGCGAGCCCGCGCGCGTCAAGTTCGGCGGCGACGTCCGGCGTGAACTCCTGAACCGCGAGCAGATCCACCCGGTTCTCCCGGATCAGCGCGATCAGCGCGTCCGGGTCCGCGCCGCCGCCCAGCACATTCGTGGTCATCACGCGCAGTTCCGGCCCGCCGCCCGCACCCCGGTCCGCGTCCGGCAGCGCCCGAGGCAGCACCATCGCGGTCAGCGCGAGCGCGGCAAGCGTGGTGAGCACGGCCGTCGGCCAGCGGCGCAGCGCGAGCATCAGGACGGCGAGGACCAGCGTGGCCGCGGTGACGTAGGGCGTGAACGCGATCAGCTGGATGATCGGGCCGTGGTCCAGGCCGAGGCCGCGGATCAGCGCCCAGGCCGCGCACGGCACTGCGGCGACCCAGCAGAGGGTGGTAAGCAGCTTGGGCTTCGGCTTCTTGGGCTTCGGCTTCTTGGAAAGATCCACACTCACATGCGGGAAGGTATCGGTCCTGAGCGGGCAAGGGCCAGGACATGCCACTGTGTGTCACCCGACGCAACGATCCGGACGGCCGGCAGCGTCAGCACGGCAGTCAGCGTCAGGACGGCGATCAGCGTCAGGCCGGCGGCAGAGTGAGGACGGCCAGCACCGCCCGGTGGTCCGAGCCTTGCAGGCCGAAGACGTCGACGCTCTCCACGCGTACCCGATGATCGACAAGCACGTGGTCGAGCGTGACCGGCGGGATGAGCGCGCCGGCGTACGGCCCCCAGGTCCCGGCCAGCCCGCTGCCGTCCACCGCTGCCGCGTCCCGGTAACCGGTCTCCAGCAGCCCGAGCAGCGGCGAGTGGTCAAGCGTGGCGTTGAAGTCGCCGAGAAGCATGCGGACCGGCCCGTCCGGCGTGGCCGGGGTGAGCATGGTCAGGTCCGTGCGCCATTCGTCGCTTGCCCACGGGCTCCACGGCGCCATCGGGTGTACGGACTCGGCCAGCAGCGGCTGCGCCCCGGGCACCACGACGGTGGCGAAGGACGCGGAGTGCCCGAGGTACGGCGCCACCGGCGACGGCGACGGGGCCCGGTGCGTGCCGCCGTCGCTCAGCGGGTGCCGCGAGTAGAGGCCGGAGCCGCTGGTGCCCTCCTCCGGATTCGTCTGCGCGTACGGCAGTTGCCCGCCGATGCCGCCCGCGACCAGCGCGGCGTCGAGCGTCGGCGTGTGCTCCTGCAGCGCGAGCACGTCTACGTCCTGCGCGTCGATCAGCGCGAGGATCGCGTCCGGATCGGCCGCGCCGGCGAGCACGTTCATGGTGAGCACCCGGATCCGCGGTCCACCGCCGTCACCCCGGTCGGAGTCCGGAACCGCCCGGGGCGCCACAAGCGAGACAAGCGCCGCGCCGGTGAGCAGTGCGACCACCCCGGCCGCCCGGCGGCGGAGCAGCAACGCGGCGAGGGCGACGGCGAACGCCCCGGCCGTCACGTACGGGGTGAACGCGATCAGCTGTACGACCGGCCCGTAGTCGAGCCCGCCCACGCGCGTCCCGGTCCACGCCACAAGCGTGCTGGCGGCCACCCAGCAGACCACCCCGGCCCAGCGCGGCCGTATCCATACCCGCGGTGCCGGCTCGATCTGCGATTCCATGCCCGGGACTGTAACCGTGTTGATCACCACGGCGCCGCACGGGCGGTCAGCGTGTCAGGGCGCGTACGTGGGCGACCAGGTCAGCCAGCGCGAAAGGCTTGGTCATGTAGTCGGCCGAGACCTCGGCGGCCCGGCGGCGGTTGTCCGTGCTGTCCCGGGCGGTGAGGAACAGGACCGCTGGTGGCTCGGGGGAGGCGCGCATCTCGTCGGCGACGTCGAAGCCGTTCTTGCCGGGCATCATCACGTCGAGGACCACCACGTCGGGGTGGACGGTGGCGGCGGTGGCGACCGCGCGGGGGCCGTCGGGGGCGGTGACGACCTCGAAGCCGGCCGCGCGAAGCGTCATCGAGAGCAGTTGGCGGATGTTGGCGTCGTCGTCGGCGACGAGCACGCGCCCCGAAGCGCCGGTCATCGGACCTGTCCCCGCCGTCTGCCCATGAGCGGACCTTGCCGTATGAGGCTGCGCCTGTGGTGAAGCCATGCTGTGAGACCGCTGTGAGCCGCCCGCAAAAGGGTGGGAACCGGACACGGTCCCCACCCTTCCGGGTGATCAGGCGTCCACTACCTCGCCGAGGCCGGTGGCTGCCAGGTCGTCGCGGATGAGGGCGGCGTCGCCCTCGACCACCATGGTCAGGCCGCGCGGGTGCAGGTGCGTGGCCGCGGCGGCGGAGACCTCGTCGACTGTGGCGGAGAGCAGCGACTCGCGCAGGTGCGGGTAGTAGTCGTCCGGCAGGCCGTGCACGATCAGCGTGGCAAGCGCGCCGGCGATCGCGCCCGGCGTCTGCATCTCCACCGAGAGCTGGCCGGCGCGCCAGGAACGTGCCACCGCCAGCTCGTCCTCGGTCACGCCCCCGGTCTGGGTGCGGCTCATCTCGCCGATCGTGTCGATAAGCGCGGGCGCGGTGAACTTCGTCTGCACGCCCGCGCTGATCAGCAGCCGGCCGAAGCGCCGGGCCAGGCCGAAGTCGCCGCGGATGCCGTACGTGTAGCCGCGTACCTCCCGGATCAGGTGGTTCAGCCGGGAGGTGAACGCGCCGCCGAGCACGGTGCCGGTGAGCGTCATCGGCACGTAGTCCGGGTGGGCGCGGTGCGGCGCCCGGTGGCCGAGCCGCAATGTGGACTGCACCGAGCCGGGCCGGTCCACCAGGATGATCTTCCGGGTGTCCGAGATCGGCACGTCGAGCGGGCCGGTCGTCTCGATGCCGGACGGCGTGGTCCCGGCGAACGCGGTCGCGGCCAGCGCGTCCAGGTCGAGCACGTCCAGGTCGCCGACGACGACAAGCACGCCGGGCCGGGTCAGCCAGGTGCTGTGGAACGCGGTCACGTCGTCCACTGTCACGGCCGCGACCGAGGTGGGGTCGCCGTGCAGCGGGCGGCCGTAGCGGTGGCCGGCGCCGAACAGGTCGGCCCGCAGCGCCGCGTCCGCACGCGGGCCGGGGGAGGCCCAGTCCATCTTCAGGCCGGTGACCTCGTCGTCGCGGACCCGCTCCACGTCCGCCGGGCGCAGTGCGGGCGTGCGGGCCGCCTCCGCGACCAGTTCCAGCGCGCGCGGCAGCAGATGTGCGGGCGCGGACGTGCCGACCATGAACGTGTCCCAGTCGGCAGAGCTGGACAGCTCCGCACCCAAACCCTCCAGCGCCAGCGCGTACGCGGTGGCATCGCACGTCGCGGTGCCCTCCTCAAGCGCCTTCGCCACGACTGATGCGAGCCCTTCGCGGCCGGCCGGCTCGTGCCCGGCGCCGCCGTCGAGCAGCAGCGTCGCGACCGAGAGAGCCTGGCCGGGCAGGTGGGCGGCGATCACGCGGCCACCGGCGATGTCCCGGCGGACGATCCGGGGGAACGTGTACGGCCGCGGCGCGCCGGTGCCGGGCCGGTCGGAAACCAGCGTCACTTGTCGTTCTCCTCAGCGGCGTCGGAAGGCAGGTAGACAAGCGTGACCCGGCTCTGCGCGGTCAGCAGCGCGGCGGCCGCGGCCTGCAGCTCGGACAGCGACACGGACAGCCAGGACGGCAGCTGATCGCCGATCCGCGCCGGGTCGCCGAGCTGGGTCGCGTACCGGCCGAGCAGGTCGGAGCGCCCGCCCGCGGTGGACACCTGCCGCCACCACTGCGTGGTGAGCAGCGCCTTCGCCCGCTCGATCTCATCGACCGTGATGTCGCCCGCGGCCAGTTCGGACAGCACGGCGGTCAGGCCGGCCTCAAGCGTGTCCGCGTCGACGCCGTCCTTCGCGGTGGCCGAGATGATGATCGGCGCGGGCGCGTAGGCCAGGTCCACGCCGTACGCGCCGATGTTGTCCGGCTGGGCGAGCCGGTCACGCTCGACGAGCCGCTGGTAGAGCCGGCTGCCGCGGCCGTTGCCGAGGATGCCGGCCAGCACGGTGATCACGTCGTAGTCGCGGGTGCCGAACGGCGCGGTGCGGTGCGACAGGTAGAAGCGCGGCGCGGGCACGTCCGAGCGGACGACCTCGCGGGCCGGCTCGGTCAGGGCGCCGGGCAGCGCGGACTCCGGCGGCGGCGGGATCTCACCGGACTCGATCGCGCCGAAGTACTTCTCCGCGAGCGCGAACACCTCTGCCGCGCTGGTGTCGCCGACCACTGTCAGGACCGCGTTGTTCGGCCGGTAGTAGGTGGTGTGGAACGCCTGGAACGTGGCCAGGTCCGCCGCGTTCAGATCCTCCATCGAGCCGATCGTCGAGTGGTGGTACGGGTGGCCGGCCGGGTAGAGCAGCGGCAGCAGGCGCAGCCAGGCGTCGCCATACGGCACGTTCTCGTACCGCTGGCGGCGCTCGTTCTTCACCACCTCGCGCTGGTTGTCGAGCGTCTCCTGGGTGAGCGCCGGGACCAGGCCGCCCATCCGGTCCGCCTCAAGCCAGAGCGCGAGCTCCAGGTGCTCGGCCGGCACGGTCTCGAAGTAGTTGGTGCGGTCCGGGTTGGTGGTCGCGTTGAGCGAGCCGCCGGAGCCCTGGATCAGCTTCATGTGCTCGGTCTTCGCCACGTGCGCGGACCCCTCGAACATCAGGTGCTCGAAGAGGTGGGCGAAACCGGTCTGGCCGTCCGGCTCGTGGCGGGAGCCGACGTCGTACCAGAGGTTGACGGCGACCACGGGCGCGGACGGGTCCTCGCTGACCACCACCCGTAGTCCGTTGCCGAGCCGGGTGGTCTCGATGGGCCACGGGTACCCGGTCGTGGTCTCACCGGGCGGGTTTGCAGACAGCACGCAGCCTCCCTCTCACAGTCGGAGCAGCTTCCCAGTATTCACCGCCGTCCGCCGGGAGAGGGGGTGGTACGCGCAGGGCGTACCACCCGAACGGTGTGTCAGATCCGGCCGTAGCCGGCGCCGGCCCGGACCAGGGACGGCACGGACGAGGGCGCGTCAAGCGTGTACACGTAGTAGGTGGACGGTTCGACCACAGTGCCGGCGACCTCGGGCGTGCCGGAGTTCACAAGGACGTTGTTTCGCGCCACCGCCCGGCCGGGGCCGGAATCGGCGTACCCGCTCGCGGAGTAGAGCGGATGCGGCACATTCTCGAAGTAGTTGCCCTCGACGACCAGCCCGGCGTTCTCGGTGGAGGCGGCGCCGTACGACGCGTTGTTCAGGAAGTAGTTGTTGTAGACGTGCACCGGCTCGCCGAACCGGACCCGCGGGTGCCGCTGGACGCTGTTGTCGAACCAGTTGTGGTGGATGCTGACCTTCAGGTGGCCCACGTCAGTGCTCGCCGCGCCGTCCGAGTGGCTGATCAGCATGGATTTGTCCGAGTGGTCGAAGTGATTCCAGCTGACGGTGACGAAGTCGGCGCCGCGGACGATGTCGACCGACCCGTCCACCGCACCGCGGAACGTGTTGTGGTCGATCCAGATGTGGTGCGACTCCTGCCCGACGTTTACCGCGTCATCCTCCGCGTTCGTGAAGAGCAGGTTCCGCACGATCACGTTTGACGACCTGTAGAAGTCCAGCCCGCCGCCGTCGATGTGCCCGCCGGTCCCGACGCCGATGATCGTCTTGTTCGGGCGTACCCCCTGCTTGCTGGTGATCTCGATCAGCCCGTTAACCCGGATGATCAACGGCCCGACCGTGTCGATGTACTCAAGAAACTGGTCCGCGTTCGTCGCCGTGACCGTGGGGCCGCCCGCGCCACCTGTGGTACCGCTACCCAGCGAGGCGAATCCGGTGGGAGCGGGGTCGGCGGCACGCGCCGCCCCGGGGAGCGCGAGTGCGAGCGGGGTGGCCGCGGCGGCGGTCAGGATGGTGCGGCGTCGCATGGTCTGCCTCTCGGTCGAGAATTCGCGGCACGGCGATGCGCCGGGCCGATCCTCGGGTGGCAGACCCCTCGGTGTCCGCGCCGAACGTTACGCGCGGCAAACCATCGAAGTCAATCTATAAGAAACCCACAACAGAAGAAGCAGATTTCCCGCTTTCGCCGGGGTGCGGTCCGCATGCTCCCGCGGGCAACGGTCGTCGCTGGCGCTCCTCCCTGCACGATCCGTGGCCGCACGAGCGAAGACCCGCACCGGTGCCGCCGCCGCAGGCCGTGTCATCGGCCCGCGGCGGCGGTCTGGGTCAGGCGAGGCGTCCGGTCAGCAGTCCAGCCACTTGAGCTGGAACGTGGTCTTGAACTTGCCGTCGGTCGTGTGCTGGAAGATGCTGCTCTCCTGCTTCTTCGCCTTCGGCGTGTTGGCCTTCACGCCGAGCTCGAGCTTGGCGTTGAGTCGCGCCGTCGAACCACACGGGTGGGGTTCCAGGTTGACCTTCTGGAGGACGTCCTCGAACGTCCAGGGCCCATTGAACGGGCCGTCGAGGTCGCTCTGGGCGATTGCGCCGCTCGACTCACCGGTCCAGTAGTAGGAGGCCCGCTGGTAGGCCGATGCGTCCTGCACCACGTCCGCGGAGCCGCGGTGGGTGATTCCCACGATCGTGTACGTGAGGCCCGGGGGGACGTCGACGTCGATGTTGAGCTGGCAGAACTTCTCGCGGTCCTTTGGCTTCGAGCCCGGGCCGTCCCAGGCGTAGAAGTCGTCGTAGATGACCGTGAACAGGTTGTCGCCCGCGGTGATCACCGTCGTCGAGCCCGCCGGGCAACCCGATCCGCCGGCCTCGACGGCCTGCACCGTGAACTGGTCGGGCCCGGTGGCCGCGCTCGCGGCCGGGGCGGGCAGGAGGCCGAGCATCGTGAGTGACAGGCCGGTGGCCAGTAGAGCCTTGCGCATTGTGAATTCCCATCATGTGTCCGGCGGGTGGAACCCGGCGGATGAGCCTTTACGAGATAATCGTTTCCTTGCCTATTCGCCGCCCACGTTCCGCTGTTCCGGAACGTCGGATCAGCAGCTTCTCCAGGACACCCGGTAGGCGGCCGGAGCATTTCCCGGACCGCCCACCGACATGGTGCTGATCCGGCTCCGGTCCGCGCCGGAACGAACCGACACCTCGGTCTTGATGTTGAGGTTCGCGGCCGAGCCGCAGGGCGCCCAGCCGACCCGCTTGATGCCGATCGAGTCGGCCGCGGTCCACGCCGTGTCACGCGGGCCCTTCAGGCTCTTGGCGTAGGTCCCGGTCTTCGGATCGCCGGACCAGTAGAAGCTGAACCGGGCCGTGCCGACCGCGCCGCTCGCCAGTTGCGCGCGACCGCTCTGCTCGACCCTGCCGAGCGTCCAGGTCCATCCCCGGGCCGCACGGACGGAGATCACGAGCTGGCAGAACCTGCTGCGGTCGGCGATCGTCGCCGAGCCGCCGGCCCGCGCGGTGACGCCCGGGCCCTGGAGGGAGAACGTGGCCGGATCCTTCGTGCCCTGTGCCGTGATCACGGGGCGCCCCGGGCACCCGGACCCGCCGGCGGACACCACTGTCGCGGAGACTGCCCCTGGCGGTCGTGCTGCGGCACGCTCGGTGACGGGGCCCGCCGAGGACCCCCCGAGCAGCAGGACTGTCGCAGTCCCGGCTGCCGCAATGATGGAATGCATTGGAATACCCCCTCGGCCCTCATTGCGATGACTTTTTGTCTGCATCATGAAGGCAATGAACGCATCGCGCAGAATCGCGTCGACGTCCCTTGGGGAAATGTAAAGTCCGCCCTATTCCCGGGCTGAGGGATTTCCTGAAGACTGGCCCTTCGGACCGTTCTCCGCAATTCCGGCCCAGGTGCTCGGCGGCCGTGTTAAAAGCGCGGCAACGCGTCTATGGCATCGATCAGGCGGGCCCGCAACGGCCGGGCGCGTTCGGTGAACCCACGCTGGGCGGCGGCGTACTCGGCGCGGCCCTCAGGCGTCTCCACCCGCACCGGCGGATAGCCCAGGTCGGCCAGGTCGTACGGGCTGGCCCGCATGTCCAGGCTGCGGATGTCGTAGGCCAGCGCGAACGCGTCCGCGACCAGTTCTGACTCGACGAGCGGGCCGAGCTTGTACGCCCACTTGTAGACGTCCATGTTCGCGTGCAGACAGCCGGGCTGTTCCAGCTCGGACTGGCGCTCGCGGCTGGGCTGCAACAGGTTCAGCGGCCGGGCCGGCCCGGTGAAGAACCGGAAGGCGTCGAAGTGGCTGCACCGCACGCCCCGCTCCTCGACCACCGCCGCCGTGTCGTCAGGTGAGAGCCGCAGCGGCCACGCGTTGTGCCGCACCTCGTCCTGCGTCTGCCGGTAGACCATCGCCCACTCGTGCATGCCGAAGCAGCCGTAGTGCGCGGTCCGGCCCGCGGTCGCCGCGAGCAGCCCGCGGATCCAGGCAACCGACTCCCCGCGCTTCGCCAGAAACGCCTCCGCGTCGAACGCGGGCCCGTTCTCCAGGACCACGCCGGCGCCGGGCTGCCAGTGCCGCAGCCGCGCCGGGCGGTGCGAGTAGTACGAGAAGAGGAAGTCCAGCACCGGGTGTTTGATGCCCCGGCGGCGGCGCTCCAGGTGGGGCACGATCCAGGCATCGACGCGCGCCTCGTGGGCTGCCTGGCGGGCGCGCCAGGTCTGCTCGTCGAGAAGGGGCATGGGCCAAGCGTAGGACGATGGTGCGCATGCAGATGAGACGGGCCGTGGCGGCCGACCTTCCGGCGATCGTGGAGTTGCTTGCGGATGACGGACTGGGCCGGGGGCGGGAGTCGGTGGCGGACCTCACGCCGTACCGCCGCGCGTTTGAGGTTCTGGACCGGGATCCGGCGCAACTGCTGGCCGTGGCGGAGGTCGACGGTGTGATCGTGGGCACGGTGCAGCTCACCGTGATTCCGGGGTTGTCGCAGCGGGGGAGGACGCGGGGACTCGTGGAAGCGGTGCGGATCGCGTCGGGCCGGCGGGGGCAGGGGCTGGGCGAGGAGCTGATGCGCTGGGTGATCGGGGAGGCGAAGGAGCAGGGCTGCGATCTGGTGCAGCTGACCTCGAACGCGGTCCGCCGTGACGCGCATCGCTTCTACGAGCGGCTCGGCTTCGCGCCCAGCCACGTCGGTTTCAAGCTGGAGATTTAGAGTTCCAGGCATGCGCTTTGCTCGTTTCGTTCACGCCGGTGGTGTGTCGTTCGGAGTGGTCGAGGGCGAGGCCGGTGCCGGCCTCGCCGGACTGACCGTCGCCGAGATCGACCGGACGCCCTTCGAACCGGTGACGTTCACCAACCGCCGGTGGGCCCTGCCCGACGTCCACCTGCTCGCCCCGATCTTCTCCAGCAAGGTGATCGGCATCGGCCGCAACTACGCCGATCACGCCGCCGAGCTGGGCAACGCGGTTCCCAAGGAGCCGCTGATGTTCCTGAAGCCGTCGTCCTCGGTGATCGGCCCGAACGACACGATCCGGCTTCCCGTGCAGTCCCAGCAGGTCGAGCACGAGGCCGAGCTGGCCATCGTGATCGGCGGTACCGGCCCGGTCAGCCGGATCGACCGCAAGGACGCCGAAAAGGTGATCTTCGGCTACACCTGCGCGAACGACGTCACGGCCCGCGACCTGCAGAAGAAGGACGTGCAGTTCACCCGCGCGAAGGGCTTCGACTCGTTCTGCCCGGTCGGGCCGTGGATCGAGACCCGGCTGGACGTGTCGGACCTGGAGGTCCGCTGCGAGGTGGGCCGCGGCAACGAGGTCCCCGAGGTCCGCCAGCTGGGCCGTACCAAGGACATGATCTTCGACGTGCCGTCCCTGGTGTCCTACGTCTCGCACGTGATGTCGCTGCTTCCCGGCGACCTCATCCTCACCGGCACGCCGGCCGGCGTCTCCACCATCACGGACGGTGATGTCGTCACCGTCCGCGTCGAGGGCATCGGCGAGCTGATCAACCCGGTCGCATCGCGCTGACCAGGGTCGGAGCCCCGCCCGGCGATATGTCCAAACGCCGGGCGGTGGCCCGATTTGGCGGGCAACATGGGTTCAGGTAAAGTTCTTTCCGGCGCTGCAAGCAGTGCCGATGGGGTATGGGGTAATTGGCAGCCCAACTGATTCTGGTTCAGTTAGTCTAGGTTCGAGTCCTGGTACCCCAGCGTTGTCGCCCGACAGGGCGGCGGTGCTGGATCTGGTAAGGTTCCACACCGTTGCTTCCTGAAGGCGACGAGGCAAGACAGACCGGCCGAGTAGCCAACTCGGAGGCCTGGTAAGATGGAAAGCGCAAGATCAAGTAACACAAAGCATGTCCGAGGTCCCGTCGTCTAGTGGCCCAGGACGCCGCCCTCTCAAGGCGGTAGCGTGGGTTCGAATCCCATCGGGACTACAGACGAAGCCCGTCTCGCAGCAGCGAGGCGGGCTTCTTCCTTTGTCCCATATTTCCCGACCGCGCGCCGGCCCGATGCCAGTTCCCACAATTTCCTCCCCCGGACGCCGCAAGAGCGATCACACCCGGCAGATCATTTTCCCGCTCCCGTCGTGGCCCGGCCCGCACGCTCCCGCGGGCACCGGTCGGCCCCCAGGGGGCCTCCCTTCCGGTCCCCGGGTGCTCCCTCCCGGCCTCCTTCCGCCTTGGTGATCCGACGCCGCCGTAGCGCTCTCGCGGCGACCGACACCGTGCGGCTGCCACGTCAGCGGCAGGGCGGTCTCCGCTTGGCGGTCGCAAGAATCAGCGCCGGCGCCTGAGGTCTCGGGGGTGGTTCCGGTGGGTCGGGCTGTTGCGGGAGCGCGGTGCGGGGCGACTACCACGTCAGCGCGGCCGGCCGGGGCAGCGGCGGCCGCCGGGGGCAGTGGCGGCAGGGCAGTCGCAAGAACCCGCACCGAAAGCCAGAAGCCTCGCGAGAGGACCCGGCAGCTCAGGACCCTTGCGGGAACGCGGGTGCGCGGCGCGATTACCACGTCCGCGGCGGCCGGGGCGGTCGCAAGTACCGGCATCGAAGCCGGAAGTTTCGCCGGTGGTTCCGGTTAGTCAGGGCTGTTGCGGAGTGGGGGTGTGGCGCGGCTGCCGCGTCAGTGGCGGTTGGGCGGGGCGGGTTCCAGCTGGGCGGTCGCAAGAACTGGCATCGAAGCCGGAGTTCTCGCCGGTGGTTCCGGCAGGTCCGGGCTCTTGCGGGAGCATGGGTAGGGCGCGGCCACCACGTCAATGGCAGCCGAGTGGGGCGGGTTCCAGCCGGGTGGTCGCAAGAACCGGCATCGAAGCCGGAGTTCTCGCCGGTGGTTCCGGTTGGTCGGGGCTGTTGCGAAGCGCGGATGGGGCGCGGCTACGGCGTCAATCGCAGTTGGTCGGGGCGGCAGCGGTCGGGTGGTCGCAAGAACTGGCATCGAAGCCGGAGTTCTCGCCGGTGGTTCCGGCAGGTCAGGGCTGTTGCGAAGCGCGGATGGGGCGCGGCTACCACGTCAATGCCAGTCGCGCGGGGCGGTCCCAGCTGGGCGGTCGTAAGAACCGGCACTGAAGCCGGAAGCCTTGCGCGTGGTCCCGAGGGGTCAGGGCTCTTGCGGAGGGCCGTGTAGGACGCGGCTGCCGCCTCAGCGGCGGGCTGCTGGGCCGTCACAGCGTCATTGGCTCCCAAGGCCGGCTTCGATGCCGGAAGTCCCACAGTGGGCAAGCCGATCGAGGCCCTCCGGGATCGTCTCAGTCCGCATCTTGACGGTCGAGCACCACCTCATCCGATATGTCGGATAAAACCTCACCCGCCACCTGCTCGAGGTGAGGTCTCAAGATCCTTGCGGCTCTGGTGGCCCTTATTTCTGTCCGATAAGGGCCACCAGAGCCGCAAGGATCTTGCATCCCGAGAGATGAACGCCGATTCCCAGATTTCGGGCGGCGTCGCGGGCGATCCGCAGATCTGAGCGCTGTGCGGCCGGGATCTCACCCCAGCCCTCCGCGCGAAGAGGTGACACGCCGCAGCGGAACCTTCCGAGTGATCTATATGCGCGAAGAGCGTGCGAAAGCTGGCAAGCGGAGGTCTCGCCGTCTGTCCCAGGAAGCCGGCAAGGTCGCCAGACCAGCGTGCGTCGGCGCGCGCCGGGTGCCGGGCACCGTGGGTCCCCTATTGCGCCGGGCATCGTGGGTGAAGCCAGCGCCGTAGGCGCAGCAACGAATTCTGGCGACAGAGGACGCGAAATGTAGAAATTCGGGAGCGCGAGGCGCCCGGCCCGCTTGGGTTCCGGCTCCAGCTCCAGCTCCAGCGAATCGCAAAGCCGAGATCAGCGACATCTCCGCGACAGTCCAGCTTCGGCGCCGGTGCCGGTGCCACCAGCCGCGCAAGCCGCAGCTGACGCCGTCGGGTGCAGTTGACGCGGTAGCCACGCCCATCGGCGCTTCCGTAAGAGTCCCGACCTACGGAACCACCCGCGAGGCTTCCGGCTTCGGTGCCGGTTCTTGCGACCGCCCAGCTGGGACCGTCCCGGCCGACCGCCGCTGAGGCGGCAGCCGTGCCCTAGACGGCCTTCCGTAGGAGTCTGAACCGGCTTCGGTGCCGGTTCTTGCGACCACCCCGGCCGTTGCTGCCCTGGCTGGCCGCCGCTGACGCGGCAGTCGCGCTGCATGCGCGTTTCCGGAAGGGCCCTGAGCTGCCGGGCCTCCGCGAGGCTTTTGGCTTCGGTGCCGGTTCTTGCGACTGCCTCGGCCGTCGCTGCCCTGGCCGGCGGCCGCTGACGTGGTAGTCGCGCCGCATGCGCGTTTCCGCAAGGGCCCTGGGCTACCGGGGCCTCCGCGAGGCTTCTGGCTTCGGTGGCGGTTCTTGCGATCGCCTGGCCGTCGCTACCCCTGGCTGGCCGTCGCTGACGTGGTAACTGCGCCGCACCCGCGTTTCCGCAAGGGCCCTGACCTGCCGGGCCCTCCGCGAGGCTTCTGGCTTCGGTGGCGGTTCTTGCGACTGCCTCGGCTGCCGCTGCTGCTGCGGTATTCGCGCCGCACCGGCGTTCCCGTAAAGCCCTGACCTGGCGGAATCACCTGCGAGGCTTCCGGCTTTCGTGTCGGTTCTTGGGATTGTCCCGGCCGTTGCCGCCCTGGCTGCGCGCCGCTGATGCGGTAGCCGCGCCACACCCGTGTTCCCGCAACAGCATCGGCCTATCGGAACCGCGCGAGGCCTCCGTTCGGTGCCGGTTCGCGACCGTCGAACTGGGACCGCAAGCGCTGGCCGCCGCTGGCGCGACAGCGTCGGAGGTTCGCAGCTCGACGATGTGACGGGCTTCGGGACGGCGCTCCGGCGGAGTCGGATCGCCCATCGCGGAAGGAGGCCGGGCTTGTGGGCGGGAGCACCGGGGACCGGAAGGAAGGCCCTCGCGGGGCCGATCGGTGCCCACTGCTGCTCAGCATATTTTGATCTTGGAGTGGACCGGGTCGGGCCGTAGGCCTGTGGCCGGTGCGGATGCACTTCTGCCTGGTCCGGCGGGCAGGGCGCAGATGCAGGTGGGCGTTGCTGAGATTTAGGGCTCAGGGTCTATGTCCGGCGAGACCGTTGAGCCCGTCGACCGGAGATGGATCTTCCGCTATGCGGGATTCAAGATCCTTGTTTTGCTCATGGTCCTTTGCGCCGCTGGGAAAGGACCGTGAGCAAAACAAGGATCTTGACCCTCCTTGGCTACTCCGGCGGCCAGGTGCTTATGAGATGACATTTCCGGTGCCGGGGTGGGGTGCGGAGCATGCCGCTCCTGATCTGACCCGCGGGACGTACTGACCTTCGGGATGCATCGCCGAGCTAGTCGGGCCACTACCGACTTTTGCGGTCGAGGCCCGCCCCCACGGACCGGCCGAGGTGCGTCGCGCCCGAAAGTGCGTGATTCAGCGGGCTGCGGCATCGGACCGCCCAGGGTGGAAGAAGGTCAGGAGCACCCGGAGACCGGAAGGGAGGCCCCCTCGGGGCCGACCGGTGCCCGCGGGAGCGTGCGGGCCGGACCACGACGGAAGCGGGAAAATGCCATTTCCGCGCAGCGGTGTTTGTCAGCCAAATGTGGCGAGACGCCGCCCACGTCGCCGGAATGAACGACGTGGGCGGCGGAGGAAATCAGAGTCCGGAGAGCCGCTGGCCTGCCCGGACCACGGCCATCGCGTGCCGGTCGCCCGGCCGGCGGCCGAGTCGCTCGATCGGGCCGGAGATGCTTACCGCGGCGATGACCCGTCCGGTGCGGTCGCGGATCGGCGCGGAGACGCTTGCCACGCCGGCTTCGCGCTCGGCCACGCTCTGTGCCCAGCCGCGGCGGCGGACCTCGGCCAGGGTGCGGCCGGTGAACTTGCAGCGGGGCAGCAGCGGCATCACGGCCTCCGGCGGTTCCCAGGCCAGCAGGATCTGTGCGGCGGAGCCGGCCGTCATCGGGAGCACGGAGCCGACGGGCACGGTGTCCCGCAGGCCGCTTGCGCGTTCGGCGGCGGCGACGCAGAGGCGTTCGTCCGCGCGGCGCAGGTAGAGCTGGGCGCTTTCGCCTGTCGCGTCGCGCAGCGCGGCCATCAGGGGCTCGGCGGCGGTGAGCAGTACGTCGGGTGCGGCGTTGGCGAGTTCGCCGAGTCGCGGCCCGGGGCGCCAGCGGCCCTGGGTGTCACGGACCAGCATCCGGTGGATTTCCAACGCCTGCGCCAACCTGTGTGCCGTAGCCCTTGGCAGTTTGGTGCGCTCGACGAGTTCGGCCAGGCTGGCGCCGTCGACACAGGCGGCCAGGATGACCACCGCCTTGTCGAGAACGCCGACACCGCTCATACTGTGTCCCACAAGCCGAAACATACCTCCCAGAATTTAGGATGTCCAGATGGTGGGAGCCAATCCACAACCCGCTTCTCCGCGGACCCTGGCCGAGAAGGTCTGGGACGCCCACGTGGTGCGATCCGCCGAGGGTGAGCCCGATCTGCTATTCATCGACCTCCATCTCCTGCACGAGGTGACCAGCCCGCAGGCGTTCGATGGACTGCGTCTCGCCGGGCGCCAGGTGCGGCGTCCCGACCTCACGCTGGCGACAGAGGACCACAACACCCCGACGGGGTACGACGACACGTCCTTCAACGCCCGGCGCGGCGACCTGATGACGATCCTCGACCCGACCTCGCGCACGCAGATCGAGACGCTCCGCAAGAACTGTGCGGAGTTCGGGGTGCGGCTGCACCCGCTCGGCCACGAGCAGCAGGGCATCGTGCACGTGATCGGGCCGCAGCTCGGCCTGACCCAGCCCGGCCTGACGATGGTCTGCGGCGACTCGCACACGGCCACGCACGGCGCGTTCGGCGCGCTGGCGTTCGGCATCGGTACAAGCGAGGTCGAGCACGTGCTCGCCACCCAGACGCTGCCGCAGGCCCGGCCGAAGACGATGGCCGTGACAGTGGTGGGCGACCTCAAGCCCGGCGTCACGGCGAAGGACCTGGTGCTGGCGTTGATCACCCAGGTCGGTACCGGCGGCGGCCGTGGCCACATCGTGGAGTACCGCGGCGAGGCCATCCGCAAGCTCTCCATGGAGGGCCGGATGACCATCTGCAACATGTCCATCGAGTGGGGCGCCAAGGCCGGCATGATCGCGCCGGACGAGACCACGTTCGAGTACCTGCGGACCCGGCAGTACGCGCCGACCGGCACCTCCTGGATCGAGGCGGTCGACTACTGGCGGAGCCTGGCCACCGACGACGGTGCGGTCTTCGACACCGAGGTGATCCTTGATGCGGCCGCGATCACCCCGTTCGTGACCTGGGGGACCAACCCCGGCCAGGGTGTGGCGCTGAGCGGCGTGGTGCCGAGCCCCGACGACTTCGCCGGTGAGAACGAGCGGGCCGCGGCCGAGCGGGCGCTTGAGTACATGGACCTCACTCCCGGCACCCCGTTACGCGAGATCCCGGTGGACGTTGTGTTCGTTGGCTCGTGCACGAACGGGCGACTGGAGGACCTTCGCGCCGCGGCCGAGGTGCTGCAGGGGCACCGGGTCCACGACGGTGTGCGCATGATGATCGTCCCCGGCTCCGCGAAGGTGCGGGAGGCGGCCGAGGCGGAGGGGCTGGACAAGGTCTTCACGGAGGCGGGCGCGGAGTGGCGTTTCGCGGGCTGTTCCATGTGTCTGGGCATGAACCCGGACACGTTGAAGCCCGGTGAGCGCTCGGCGTCGACGTCCAACCGGAACTTCGAGGGCCGGCAGGGCAAGGGCGGGCGCACGCATCTGGTGTCGCCGCCGGTTGCCGCCGCCACCGCCGTCAAGGGGCGCCTGGCCGCTCCCGCCGACCTGTAGTCGAAGGAGCACACATGGAAAAGTTCACCGTGCACACCGGCTCCGCGGTTCCGCTGCGGCGCTCCAATGTGGATACGGATCAGATCATTCCCGCGGTGTACCTGAAGAGGGTGACGCGGACCGGGTTCGAGGACGGTCTCTTCAGCGCCTGGCGCGAGGACCCGGCATTCGTGATGAACAATCCCGCCTATTCGTCGGCGTCGATTCTCGTTGCAGGGCCGGACTTCGGCACCGGCTCGTCGCGCGAACACGCGGTGTGGGCGCTGCACAACTGGGGATTCCGCGCCGTCATCTCGCCCCGCTTCGGCGACATCTTCCGCGGCAACTCGCTCAAGGAAGGGCTGCTTCCGGTCGAGTTGGACCAGGCCGCCGTCGAACGGTTGTGGGACCTGGCCGAACGGGACCCGGCCGCGCAGATCGTTGTCGACCTGGCCGAGCGGCAGGTGCGGGCCGGCGACGACGTCTGGTCGTTCCCGATGGACGACTTCAGCCGCTGGCGCCTGATGGAGGGTCTTGACGACATCGGCCTGACGCTGCGGCACCAGGACGCGATCGCCGCGTACGAGGCGGATCGCCCTTCCTTCAAGCCTTCCCTGGCCGAGTCGGGTATCGGTCAGGGCTGAGTTCGGCCTCGGGTACGCGCCGGAACCAGTCGGCGGAAACCCCGATAACAGCGGGATTCTCACCCCCGCGAGCACCTCGAATCGTTGCCGTCAGGGCGCTTCAGCCCGGCATAGAGGGGCTCGCGGGGGTGATTCCGTTGCGACACAAGGACTTTTTTCCCACGGATGTTTGTATCTGCTGCTCCCAGGGCATACCGTGCGCGCAGAATCATTGTGTAACAGTCCAATCGCTTCATCGGGAGGGAAATCTCGTGAACAAGGCCGAGCTCATCGAGGCGCTCGCGGCTCGCCTGGGAGACAAGAAGACGGCGACGGCGGCACTGGACGCGGTTCTCGCGGAGGTCCAGAACGCGGTCACCAAGGGCGACCGCGTCGCGATCACCGGCTTCGGAGTCTTCGAGAAGCGCGTGCGTGGCGCACGAACAGCCCGCAACCCGCGTACCGGCGAGGCGGTGAAGGTGAAGAAGACGTCCGTCCCGGCCTTCCGGCCCGGCGCCGGCTTCAAGGAGCTGGTCGCCAGCGGCAAGGTGCCGAAGGTGGCCGCCGCCAAGAAGACCACCGCCACGGCCGCCAAGTCGACCGCCACCAAGGCCACCGCGGCGAAATCCGCACCGGCTGCGAAGGCGACCGCCACCAAGGCGACCGCGGCGAAGACCACCACGCCCGCGGCGAAGAAGACCGCAGCGACGAAGGCGACCGCCACCAAGGCCGCCCCCGCCACCGCTACCGCCACCGCCGCGAAGGCGACCGCCACCAAGGCGACGGCGACCAAGACGGCCACCGCGGCCAAGACGGCGCCGGCGGCGAAGAAGACCACCGCCACCGCGGCGAAGAAGACCGCGGCGGCCACCCCGGCCAAGAAGTCCGCGGCGACGAAGAGCACGACCGCGACGAAGTCGGCGGCGAAGAAGGCGCCGGCTGCGAAGAAGACGGTCGCCAAGAAGCGCTGACACAGCAGCGGCCCGCATTCAGGGAAACGCCGAGGGCGCCTCACCCACGATGGTGAGGCGCCCTCGGCGTACCAGGTGGCCCGCGCCGCCGGACGGGCCCAGGCGCTGTGCCGACGTGGGATGCCGGGCTGCGGCGAGGCCGAATGTCCCTCCTGGAACACCCGGACCACCACGCCGAGCGGGTCGCGGGTCGTGCGCACCGCCTTGAACACCACAGACATCACAAGCGCCGCGGGGGTACGGGTGGCAGGCAGCGGATCCGCGACCCAGGCACGCCGCCCGGGTCTGGGTCACCGCGCCGCCGAGCGCCCGCGTGGACCCGCCGTTGATAGACGCCTCCGCCGGAGTCGCCGCGTCCAGCCGCGCTCATCCGCACGTAGACCGGCTGGGAGGCCGGATCCGGCCTCGGGCAGGGGGCGCGGAGTATTCGTCGGTCTCGGGCGGCCTCAGCCGGGTCGAGACGCCGCGCAAGTCCGGAGGCGGCCAACGGGACACGGCACGGCCGGCCCGTCGTCGGGACACGACAGGCTCAGCCCGTCGTCGGGACACGGCACGGCCGGCCCGTCGTCGGGACACGACAGGCCGGCCGGGCGTCAGGAGCGGGACGAGGCCTGGACCACGCGGGAGTCGGACGGCAGCAGCCGGTCGTAGCCGATCAGCCGTTCGCCCGCGAACGCGAGCAGCCAGCCGGTGCCCTTCGGACTGTGGAAGTCGCGGGGCGTGCCGTGCCCGGCCACCTGGCAGAGCGCATCCGGAATAATCTTGCCTTGGCTGCAGACCACTGCGGGCTCCCCGGCTGCGGCAAGCGTCCGGATCCGCTCCGCCGCGACCGCGTGCCGGGCCGCCGGGGTCTCGCCGGAGCGCGGCTCGTCGAACGACGCGTCCACCTCGATCGGCAGGTCCACGGTGGCGGCCAGCGGGGTCAGCGTCTGCTGGCACCGCCGGGGCGACGCGGAGATCAGCCGTTGCGGGCCGATGTGCGCGGCCAGCTCCGCCAGCTCCCGGGCCTCCGCCCCGCCCGCCTCGTCGAGCGGCCGGGCCGAGTCCGCGCCGGGCCAGTCCTCGCGGCGGCCGGCGTGCCCGTGCCGGACCACGGCGAGCACTGTGGTGACCTGGTCCAGGCCGGCGAACGCGTCCACCACCGTGCCGTCGTGCGGGTAGCTGAGCAGCTTGCGCGCCTCCGGCACCGGCAGCCAGCGCAGGTCGTCGACCTCCGAGTTCGGTGTGAACCGGGCGGGGGGCAGGTCCGGGCGGGGGCGCATCGACCAGTACTCCACGAGTTTGGCCGCGTCCCGGGTCTCGTACCGGATGGCGGGCAGCCGCACCTGGGGGACGGCCTGCACGGCCGTCTCCTCGCACACCTCGCGCACGGCCGCGGTGAGCGGGTGCTCGCCCGGGTCGAGTTTGCCCTTCGGCAGCGACCAGTCGTCGTACTTCGGGCGGTGGATCAGGCAGATCTCCGGCCCGTTCGCGGCCGGGCGCCACAGGACGCCGCCGGCCGCGCGCACGGTCTTCAGCGGAGCCAAGCGGTCTTCTTGGGGTGCGCCGCGGTCTCCCAGGCGGCGGGGAACGCGCCGCGGACCGCGTGGATGATCGCGCGCTCCCGCTCGGCCAGCCGGCCGGCGGTCACCGCCATGTCGTGGTCCTCCGGCTTCTCGGCGGAGAGGTGCAGCCAGGTGTCCGCGGCCATCGCCGCGTCCTGGTGCTCGCCGAGCAGGTTCTGCACCTTGGAGAGCGCCTTGCCGAGCGCGGCGGCCTGGCCGCCGAGCACGGGTGCGACCGCCTCGACGGCGTACCGCGCCCGCTTGCCGTTGATCCGCACGCCGTGCCAGCGCTCGTCCGAGTCGCCGGCGTGCAGCTCGGCCGCGCCGGCCGTACCCTTGCCGCCGTTGACAAGCACGTTCCACGGCTGGGAGACCAGCCGGGGCAGCACCTCGCGCGCGGGGCCGTCGGCGGCGGGGGAGAGCTGCGGTTCGCGGGCGGCCTCCACGAGCAGGTCGACAAGCGCGCGGTAACGCGGCGTGCGCAGCGCCGCGTCAAGCGTGGCAAGCGCCTTGTCCTGCCGCTTGACCAGCCGGGCGTCGAGCCGGTTCACGGCCTTGGCGGGAAGCGGCGCCAGCGGGTCGAGCGCCGCGGTCTTGCGCAGCCGGTCGCGCAGCACCTCGGCGTCGCGGGCCGCGCCGAGCACGCCGGCGATCCAGCCGAGTTCGTCGCGGAGCCGGCGGGACCAGGCCGGGTCCACGAGCGCGCCGAACGTGCGCAGGTCGCTGCGGAGTCGCCGGCAGCCGACCCGCATCTGGTGCACGGCCGTGTCGCCGTTCGGCAGTGGTTCGCCGAGCCGGACCAGCGGGTCGTGGGCCAGGATGCGGCCGATGCCGTCCCGGATCGCGGAGGTCACCACGTCACCGGCGGTCGGCGTGTCGGAGAGCGGGCCGGGCGGCACCAGGTCCGGCGCCGCGCTGGCGGCCGCGCCCATCGCGCGGGCGTGCTTGGGCGTGAACGTGCCGGCCGTCGCGCCGGCCTTGACCAGCACCGCCTCGATCTCGTCGAGCAGCGCGGTGTCGCCGTCCGCGCGTTCCACCTCGACCTCGCGGAACGTGGACCGGACCTTGGTGCCGTCAAGCACCTCGACCGTGTCGTCGTCCAGTTCGGCCAGTATGGTGCCGTCCTCGGCCTGCAGCAGGTACGCCCGCCGTGCGCTGCGGACCACCACGGCCGGGTTCAGCCCTTCGCCGCGCGAGTACGGCGTGACGAGTGCGGCCATCTCCTCCGGCGGCGTCTTCGCCTTACGGCCGGGCCGGGAGATCTCGTGCCGGGTGCCGGGCACGTCCGCCGGCAGCTTGACGGTCCACGGCTCGTCGTCGCCCTTACGGAAGCGAAGCGAGACGCCGGCCCGGGCCAGCCGCAGGTCCTCGGTGTCGAAGTAGGTGGCGGTCAGGATCTTGGGTTCCTTGGCGACGACCCGCCCGCCCGAGGGCAGCGCGCCACTCAGGTCGGGCAGGTCGAATTCCGGCGCGACCTCGTACTTGCGTTCTTCCTCAAGCATGGTCGTCACCCTAGCCGCCGAACGTTAACCGTCTCGTCGGAACGCGTTCAGCTGTGCGACCGGATCGTGCGCCTGAGCAGCACGGACTGCAGGTGGTTGAGCGGCTTGTCGACGGTGGAGGTTCGCCGCACCCAGTCGCCGTCCGGCTGCAGGTCGAAGCCCTCGCACTCGTCGCTCATCGAGATCCGCAGCACGGTCTCCAGCTCCCGGGTCGCGGCCGGGTCGGTGACCTGCACCAGCGCCTCGACGCGCCGGTCCAGGTTGCGGTGCATCATGTCCGCCGACCCGATCCAGAACTCGGCCGGCTCCTCGTACCGCCCGGACTCCACGTCGGCGGAGGACGGGCCCGGCCCGAACCGGAAGATCCGCGAGTGCTCCAGGAAGCGGCCGACGATCGAGCGGACCCGGATGTTCTCCGACAGGCCGGGCACGCCGGGGCGCAGCGCGCACATGCCGCGGATCACCAGCTCGACCCGGACGCCGGCCCGGGACGCGAGGTAGAGGTGGTCGATGAACTCCTCGTCGACGAGCGAGTTCACCTTGATCTGGACCAGTGCGGGCAGGCCCTTCTGCGCGCGGGCGATCTGCCTGTCGACGCGCTCGATCAGGCCCCGGCGCACGCCGTGCGGTGCCACAAGCAGCCGGCGGTACGACGTCTGCCTGCTGTACCCGGTGAGCACGTTGAACAGGTCTGTGACGTCCGCCCCCACCTCCGGGTCCGCGGTCAGCAGGCCGAAGTCCTCGTACAGCCGGGCGGTCTTCGGGTGGTAGTTGCCGGTCCCGATGTGGCAGTAGCGCTTGATCTGGTTGCCCTCCTGGCGTACCACCAGGGAGGTCTTGCAGTGGGTCTTGAGACCGACCAGGCCGTAGACCACGTGGCAGCCGGCCCGCTCCAGCTTCCGCGCCCAGCCGATGTTGGCCTGCTCGTCGAAGCGCGCCTTCAGCTCGACGAGCACGACCACCTGCTTGCCCGCGGCGGCCGCCTCGACGAGCGCGTCCACGATCGGGGAGTCGCCGCTTGTGCGGTACAGCGTCTGCTTGATGGCCAGCACGTTCGGGTCGGCGGCGGCCTGCTCGATGAAGCGCTGCACGCTCGTGGAGAACGCGTGGTACGGGTGGTGGACAAGCACGTCGCCGTCCCGCAGCGAGGCGAAGATGCTCCGCGGCACCTCGCCGTCGATCAGCCGCGGGTGGGTGGCCGGCACGAACGGCTTGTCCTTCAGCTCCGGCCGGTCGACCGCGCCGTAGATCTGCCAGAGCGCGGACATGTCCAGCAGGCCGGGGACGCGCAGCACGTCGTGCTGGTCGACGTCCAGCTCGCGGACCAGCACCTCGAGCATGTGGTCGGAGATGGACGCGGCCACCTCAAGCCGCACCGGCGGGCCGAAGCGGCGCTGCGCCAATTCCCGCTCCAGCGCCTTGAGCAGGTCCTCGTCGCGGTCCTCGTCGACTTCCAGCTCCGCGTTGCGGGTCACCCGGAACAGGTGGCACTCGACCACCTGCATGCCGGAGAAGAGCTGGTCCAGGTGGACCGAGATCAGGTCCTCGACCGGCAGGAAGCGCGCGGTGTTGCCGGTCGACTTGATCACCACGAACCGGGGCACGTTGTTCGGCACCTTGATCCGGGCGAACAGCTCCTGCGGGCTCTCCGGCGAGCGGACCGAGACCGCGAGGTTCAGCGACCGGGACGAGATGTACGGGAACGGGTGCGCGTGGTCCACCGCGAGCGGCGTGAGCACCGGGAAGATGTGCTCCCGGAAGTAGGTGCGCAGCTCCTCGCGCTCGTCGTCGTCCAGGTCCGCCCAGTGCACCAGGTGGATGCCCTCGGCCGCCATCTTCGGCTGGACCTCGTCGCTGAAGCAGGCCGCGTGCCTGGCCACCAGGTCCGCGGTCCGGTCCAGGATCGTCTTCAGCTGGGTGCGAAGCGGCACCTGGTCGCCGCCGCGGACCGGGATGCCGGCCTGGATGCGCCGCATCAGCCCGGCGATCCGGACCATGTAGAACTCGTCCAGGTTGCTCGCGAAGATGGCGAGGAACTTCGCGCGCTCGAGCAGCCGGGTGTCCGGGTCCTCGGCAAGCGTCAGCACGCGTGCGTTGAAGTCCAGCCAGGACAGTTCCCGGTTGAGGAAGCGGTCCTCGGGCAGCGAGTCGTCCGGCTCCGGGTCCGCGCCGAACAGGTCTTCGATCGGCATCTCGTCGATCGGCGCGATCTCGGTCGCGGCGTCGGCGGTGGTGAGGTCCTGATTCATGTCGGCCACCTCTGCAGCGTCGGTCGTCTTCGTGGGCGATCCGGCTTCGTCGGCGGGCTCGGGTCTCCGGGACAGCGGCACATGGTCGCCGCTGGGCGGAACCTCGACCCTAGCAGCAGGAACATCGGCGCGAACGAATCTCCCGTCCGGGCCACGGTGGCGGACGGAGGCTGGCGCGATGCTCACCGAATCATCATCACCCGAAAAAGGTTACTGAAACGTGAATTCAGCGTCGCAAAGATCAGATGAGGCCGGGAAAGGTGATCGAGATTACCTCGCCGCGCTCATCCCGGTCGATGGTCATCCGCTGGCCGAGCCGCAGCAGCCGCAGCCCCGACGCGGCGAACGCGTCCGCTCCGAACGCGACCTCGCTCCCGTCGTCGAGCAGCAGCGTGCCGTGGTGGGTCTCTTCGTCGAAGCGCGCAACGGTCCCCTGCATGAGACCAAACCCTAGACCCCCGCATGGGTACGGCAGAGCCGCCGAACGCCATCAGCTGTGTCAGCGGGCGGGGTGGTGGCCAGGGTGTCAGCAGGGCGCCGCGCCGGGCCCGCACGGGGTGGGCGCCAGTGCGCCGGTGTGCGCGCCGACACCGAGCCGGTGCGCCGCGTCGAGGTCCGCACCGGTGTCCACGTCCCGCCGCAGGCTCGGCCAGTCGCCGGTCAGCGCCACCGCGCCGGACGCGGCATGCGCGGCCGCGGACGGACCCCCGAAGCGCGGGTCAAGCGGGACCCCGGGCGGCGCCGTGAGCAGCACCGTCCCGATTCCGGGCGCGTCGGCGGCGAACCGGCGGCGGGGCGGCGACTCCGTGGCCGCCCGCAACGCCGCGGCCAACTCGGCGGGGCGCAGTGCGGGCAGGTCCGCGGTCAGTGCGGCGCGCCAGGACCGGGCGGAGAAGCCGCTCTCGCCGTACCTGATGGCGGGGTTGAGTCCGGCCGCGGGCGTGTCCGGCGTCACCCGCGCGCCGAGCGCTATCACCACCTCGGCCACCACCGGGTCGTCCGTGACGACGAGCGCCTCGGCCACCTCCGGGCAGGCGACGACCGCGGCGACCGTGTCCCGGGCGAGCGCGAGCGCCAGCGCCTCGTGGGCCGCCTCCGGGACCGCACCCCGCAGCCGGCTCTTGCCCACCGACACCGGCTTGACCGGAATCACCACCGACCACCTCTGCACCGGTTCATGGTGCCAGCTCCGGGGCCGCTCATCGACCCGCGGCCGGGCGGGAGGCGAGCGTCACGTGGCCCGGCATTCGTCCGCCGGGCGCGGCGGATCGGCCCCGCCCTGGTCTGACCGGGTCAGGGCAGGCATGATTTCGCTTCAGGCCGGTGGCGCCGGGTAGGGATCCCCGGCAGTGGCGCCGGGCCTGAGCGCGCGACGCCGACCCGCGCCGTGCGCGGGCGAGCGGGAGGGACATACCTGATGCGGGCAGCCGTGCTGGGCGCTGGTTCGTGGGGGACCGCGTTCGCGAAGGTGTTGGCGGACGCGGGCACCGAGGTGACCATGTGGGCGCGCCGGGAGGAGGTGGCCGTGTCGATCCGCGACAAGCGGATCAACCCGGACTACTTCCCGGACATCCGCCTGCCGGACCTGATCACCGCCAGTCCGCACGCGGGCGAGGCGATCGGGGGCGCGGACATCGTGGTGCTCGCGGTGCCGTCCCAGACGCTGCGCGGCAACCTCGCGGAGTGGGTCACCCACCTGACGCCGGACGCGTCGCTGGTGTCCCTGATGAAGGGCATCGAGCTGAGCACCACCAAGCGGATGAGCGAGGTCATCCTGGAGATCTCCGGCGTGGCCGCGGACCGCGTGGTGGTCGTCTCCGGGCCGAACCTGGCGCCCGAGATCATGCTCGAGCAGCCGGCCGCGACCGTGGTGGCCTGCACCGACCTGGACCGGGCGCGGCTGGTGCAGAAGGCGGTCACCGCGCCGTACCTGCGGCCCTACACGAACACCGACGTGATCGGCGCGGAGCTTGGCGGCGCGGTGAAGAACGTGATCGCGCTTGCCTACGGCGTGGCCATCGCGATGGGCCTCGGCGACAACACGAAGGCGACGCTGATCACCCGCGGCCTGGCCGAGACGCTGCGGCTCGGTGTGGCGCTCGGCGCGGACCCGCTCACCTTCGCCGGACTGGCCGGCCTGGGCGACCTGGTCGCCACCTGCTCCTCACCGCTGTCCCGGAACCGGACGTTCGGCGAGCACCTGGGCCGCGGCGAGACGCTCGAGGAGGCGCAGGCGTCCACCAGGCAGACCGCCGAGGGCGTGAAGAGCTGCCTGTCCATCCGGGATCTGGCCCGCAAGCACGGTGTGGACATGCCGATCACCGAGCAGGTGGAACGGATCTGCCACGAGGGTGTCTCGCCGACAGTGGCGATGCACGCGCTGATGAACCGCTCGCTGCAGCACGAGGTCCGATGAGCACCGCGGGGGACGGCACCCGGGTGGTGCACGCGGGCCTGCCCGAGCCGGTGCCGGGCGAGCCGTTCCTGCCGGGCCCGGTCTTCGCGGCGCCGTACCACCTGGACCCGGTGGCCGGGCCGGGCGCGGCGGTGGACGGCTACGGGCGGCCGGACAACCGCACCCGCCGCGCGCTGGAGACCGCGATCGGCGAGCTGGAGGGCGGCGGGACGCTTGCCTTCGCGTCCGGGCAGGCCGCGATCACTGCGGCGCTGCTGACCGTGCTGCGGCCGGGGGACGCGGTGCTGCTGCCGTCGGACGGCTACTTCGCGGTGCGTGCGTTCGCCGCCGCGACGCTGAGCGAGCTGGGCGTGGACGTGCGGACCGCGCCGACGGCCGGGCCGTACCCGTCGTTCGAGGGCATCCGCCTGGTGCTGCTTGAGACGCCGGCGAACCCGGGCCTGGACGTCTGTGACATCCGGTCGGTGTCCGCGGCCGCGCACGCGGCTGGCGCGCTCGTGGCGGTGGACAACACGGCCGCCACGCCGCTCGGCCAGCGCCCGCTGGACCTGGGCGCGGACCTGGTGGTGGCGTCCGGCACCAAGGCGCTGACCGGCCACTCCGACCTGCTGCTCGGGTACGTCGCCGCGCGCGACGAGGCGTTGCTGTCCCGGCTGTCCACCTGGCGCGCGCAGACCGGCGGTGTGCCCGGCGCGTTCGACTGCTGGCTCGCGCACCGCTCGCTTGGCACGCTCGACCTGCGGCTGGCCCGGCAGACCGCGAACGCGGCCGCGCTTGCGCCGCTGCTCGCCGCGCATCCAGCCGTGACCGGCGTACGCTGGCCCGGCCTGCCCGGCGATCCGGCGCACGCGATCGCGAGCACGCAGATGCGGCGGATCCCCGGCCTGATCGGCTTCGATCTCGGCAGCGAGGAGCGGGTGGGCGCGTTCCTGACGACGTCCCGGCTGATCTTCGCGGCCACGTCGTTCGGCGGGCTCCACACGTCCGCGGATCGTCGCGCACAGTGGGGCGACGACACCACAGCCGGTTTCGTCCGGCTCTCGTGCGGTGTGGAGGACACAGCGGACCTGGTCGCGGACGTGAAGGCGGCTCTGAAGTCTTGATTCATTCGCACCCCGACAACGGGGGCGAATGGGACACTTGCGTCGTGGGCTGGTGGCGCGGGCGGTGGGACCGGCGATCGCACGGGCACCGCGGCGCGCTGCTGGCCGCCGGGACGGTGCTGGTGGCCGGGCTGTCAGTGATGGCCGCCACCGCGTGGGCGCTGCACCGGCAGGACGAGGCGTCCGCCGACCGGATCATGGATCAGCGCACGTCGCTCGCGCAGAACGCGGTGACCGCGCAGACCCGCCGCTACGTCGACCTGCTGCGCGCCGTCGCGGCCGGGCTCGGCGAGGCGTCCGAGCTGGACTCGCGCACGTTCCAGGACGGCACCGCGCCGCTGTCCGGGTCCGGGCTGCCGGGCGCCGTGTCCGTCGCCTACGTCGCGCCGGTGCTGACCGCGGACGTCGCGGACGCGCAGGCACGCTGGCAGCGGCTCAGCGCGGGCCCACTGACGCTTGATCCGGTGGCCGGCGCGCCCGAGCACCTGTTCACGATCTTCTCCCGCACGCTCGACGGCGGCGCCGCGCCGATGCTCGGCCTCGACGTGGCCCGGGCCGCTGAACCGTCCGCCGCGTTGACCGAGGCGCGGCGCACCGGGCGGACGACTATCTCCGACGCATACGTGCTGCTCCGCGACCACCACCTGCCCGAGGCGCAGCGGCAGCGGTCGTTCGTGTTCGCGACCCCGGTCAACCGCGGCGGCGCGTTCGCCGGCTGGCTGGTGATGGGGATGCGCGGTCAGGACTTCCTCGGCGAGGTGCTGGCCGTGTCCGGGCAGGAACAGCTGGGCGGCAGCCTGACCGCGACCGACGGTTCCGGCATGCCCACCACGGTCGCGGTACTGCGCGCGCCAGGCCACCCGGACCTGCGCCGGGAGAGCACGGTGGAGGTCGCGGACCGCCGCTGGACGCTCACCACAACTGCCGACTCCTCCCGGCTGCCCGGCGGCCACAGCGCGCTGCCGCTGACCACCGGGGTGGCCGGGAGCGCGATCGTGGCGCTGCTGGCCGGCCTGGTCTACGTGCTCTCCACCGGCCGGGCCCGGGCCGAGCACCGGGTGGTCGCCGCCACCGCGGAGCTGCGCCAGGCGGAACGCGAGGCACGCCGCCAGTCCGGCCTGCTGGCCGCCGTGATGAACAGCATCGGCGACGGCGTGGGCGTGGTGGACGAGCACGGCGAGTTCCTGCTGCACAACCGCGCGGCACGGACGCTGCTCGGCGTGCAGGAGGACATCGCCGGGCTGGAGGGCTGGCAGGAGCACTACGGCATCTTCCGCCCGGACGGGACGCCGTTCCCGTCCGAGCAGCTGCCGCTGGCCCGCGCGCTGGCCGGCGAGTCCTCGGACGGTGTGGAGATGGTGATCCGCAACCCGGGCCGGCCGGACGGCGTCCTGATCTGCGTGGACGGCCGTCCGCTGGAGCCGAGCGCCGGCCAGCGCGGCGCGGTCGCGGTCTTCCGGGACATCACCGAACTCCGCCGGTACGAGTCCGACCTGGCCGCGTTCGCAGGCGTCGTGGCACATGACCTGAAGTCGCCGCTGGCAATCGTCTCGGGCCACTGCGAGGCGGCGGACGAGATCCTGGCCGAGATCCTGGCCGCGCCGCCGGGCGGGGACGAGGGCACGTGGCGGCCCGCGGCCGAGGAGGCACGGGAGACGCTCGGCCAGGCGGTCGGCGGCGTGCAGCGGATGGGCGCGCTCATCGACGACCTGCTGGCGTACACCACGGCCCGGGACGCGCCGCTGCGGCTGCGCGCGGTGGACCTGGGCGCGCTCGTTGCCGAGGTGGTGGCGGACCGGACGAGCCGGGGCGCTGTCGGTGGCGGAACCGCGCCGCGCATCTTCGTCGGCGAGCTGCCCGAGGTGATCGCGGACGCCGGGATGCTCCGCCGGGTGCTGGAGAACCTGATCGGCAATTCGGTCAAGTACGTGCGCGAGGGCAGTACGCCGCACGTCGACGTGACCGCGTCGACGGATCCGGTCGGCTGGGCGCACATCCAGGTCGCGGACCGCGGCATCGGCATCCCGGACGCGGACAAGCCACACGTCTTCGACTCGTTCCACCGGGCGCACGAGGGCACCGGGTACGCCGGAACCGGCCTCGGCCTGGCGATCTGCCGCCGGATCGTGGAGCGGCACGGTGGCACTGTGGCGGTCGGCGACAACCCGGGCGGCGGGACCAGGATCCAGTTCACGCTGCCGCTCGCGACCGCGCTGAGCGGCCCGGTGACGTCCCCGCACCGGTCCGGCGAGAGAATCGGCTCGTGACCGCGCCCGCGTGACTGATGATCGGCGGGCCGAGGTCATCTAGGCTCGTGCTCAGACGACCGCGATCGCATCGCGAGACACCGCGCGTTTTCCGCGTGGACGGGAGGAGCGTGGATGGCTGGCGACAGCGCCGGAGCGGACCTCCTTCTCGACCTGACCTTCACCGCGACGGACGTCACAGCGCTGCGCCACCGGATCGCTGATCTGGCCCGCGGCATCGGGCTCGGCGGCGACCGGCTGGACGACTTCGCGCTGGCCGCCTACGAGTTGCTTACCAACGCGGTCCGGCACGGCGGCGGCACCGGGCGGCTGTGGCTGCTCCGGGCGCCGGACCGGCTGGTCTGCCAGGTCGCGGACGACGGCTGGGGATTCGTCGCCGAGGGCCGGAAACCGGGCGAGCGGCCGCCGGAGCCGACGTCGCCGGGCGGGCTGGGCCTGTTCCTGGCGGAGCAGCTGACGGACGGGATCGAGATTGTCAGCGGCGGCAACGGAACCACTGTTCGCATCTACATCACTACAGAAAGCGAACAATCGGAGTCGTCATACCCGATGTCCATCGGCTGACGGATTACCCTTGTTCCGCGGCAAGCACGTGCACAAGGATCGACAAGCGGCAGGAGACACGCGGCCGGAACGGAGGAAGTCCCGTGGCGTTCACGGTTACGCCGGAGTCCGGTGACACCCGGACAGCCACCGTGCGTCTCGCCGGTGAGCTGGACATGAGCACCGTCCCCGTACTTGACACCGCAATCACGCAGCTGGTCGGCACCGGGCGCAACCGTCTGGTCGTTGACCTCGCCGAGCTGGCGTTCTGCGACTCCACCGGGCTGGCCTGCCTGGTGCGCGGCGACAACCGCTGCGCGGCGGACGGCGGCTGGCTGCGGGTGACCAACCACCGCGGCCACGTGGCCCGGGTGCTCGCGGTCAGCGGCCTCGACGAGTTCCTCCAGTACGAGGCGCCGTGAGAGCGGTCCGCTTCGCGGAGACCGGGCCGTCCTCAGTGCTCCACGTGGACGACGACGTGCTCGAGCCGCACGCCGGCCCCGGCCGGATCCGGATCGCTGTCGCGGCCGCCGGCGTCAACGCGTGGGACCGGAAGGTCCGCTCCGGGCTGGCCGGCATCCCGGTGCCCGCGCCGCGCATTCCCGGCGGCGACGCGGCAGGCGTGGTGGACGAGGTCGGCGACGGCGTGACGGGCGTTTCCGTGGGCGACGAGGTCTTCGGCATCGGCCCGGCCGGCGTCACCGCGCAGCACGCGGTGCTCACGCACTGGGCGGCCAAGCCGGGCGGGCTCTCCTTCGTGCAGGCGGCCGGGCTGCCCACGCCGGCCGAGACCGCGGTGCGCGCGCTCGACCTGCTCGGCGTCGGCGGCACAGATGTGCACCGGGGTGACCGGCGGGAGACCGTGGTGATCAGCGGTGCGGCCGGCGGCGTCGGGCTGACCGCGGCCCAGCTCGCCCGCGAGCGCGGCGCCCACGTGATCGGCACGGCCAGCCCGGCCCGGCACGACCTGCTGCGCGCGCTCGGCATCACGCCGGTGGCCTACGGCGCCGGGCTGGCCGGGCGGGTGCGCGCGCTCGCTCCGGACGGTGTGGACCTGGCGCTCGACGCAGCCGGGCACGGCGTGGTCCCGGAGCTGATCGCGCTTACCGGCGACGCCGCACACGTGGTGTCGATCGCGGACTTCTCCGCGCACGGCGCCCGCACCACCGACGGTGGCGAGGGCCGGTCGTGGCACGCGCTGGCCGAGGTGGCCGCACTGATCGAGGCGGGCCGGCTGGAGTTGCCTGTCGCGTCCACGTTCCCGATGGCGGAGGCCGCGGCGGCGCACGATCTGAGCGAGAGCGGCCACGCGGGCGGCCGGGTCGTCATCCTGATCGGCTGACCCCCTTCGGCCGCACCGGCAGTGCTTCTGGCCTGCCTGTGGGTCGTCGCGCGTGCTCCCCGTACCTCCGCTGACGTCTTTGAATTGGGCCCTTGTCCCGGGGGCCTTTTTTGTGTCTTCCGGGTCTTGGTTCGTTGGTGCTAGGGTTCATTGCACAAGTAATGAACCAACCAAGCTTGGCAGCTGAGCAGCGGCGAAGGGGGCGAGGCGATGTTCGACGACCGCAGCCCGATCTATCAGCAGATCGCCGACAAGATCAAGAACGAGATCCTCACCGGGGCGCTCAAGGAGGACGAGCAGGTCATGTCGACAAACCAATACGCATCCTTCTATCGGATCAACCCGGCCACCGCGGCCAAGGGGTTTCAGCAGCTGGTCGACGAGGGCGTGCTCTACAAGAAGCGGGGGATCGGCATGTTCGTCAGTCCACAGGCCCGTGACAGGCTGCGCGGCCAGCGCCGTGAGCGGTTCTTCACCGACGTGGTGGACGCGATGATCGCCGAGGCCCGCATGATCGGCATCCCGCTGGACGAGGTCGTGGCGCGCATCGCCACCGCTGCGGAGCCGGCCTCGACGGGGGAGGCCGGGCGATGAGCATCCCGGTCTCGGTGCGTGGCCTGCAGCTGCGTTACGGCGACGCGGTCGCGCTCGACGGTCTCACGTTCGACCTGGCCGGCGGCAAGATCTACGGACTGCTCGGCCGCAACGGCTCCGGCAAGACCAGCCTGCTCTCCGTGCTTGCCGCGTTCCGCCGCGCCACCGGCGGCACAGTGCTCGTCGACGGCGAGGACCCGTTCGAGAACGCGCGGATCACCCGGCAGGTCTGCCTGATCCGCGACAACGTCGACGCGGAGGACACCGACCGGGTCGGCGGCGTTCTCGGCCTCGCCGCCCGCCTCCGGCCGAACTGGGATGCCGACTACGCGTCCCGCCTGGTCAAGCAGTTCGACCTGCCGCTGCGCAAGCGCGTCTCCGGGCTCTCCCGGGGCGGCCGCTCCGCGCTCGGCGTCACGCTCGGGCTCGCCACCCGCGCGCCGCTGACCATCTTCGACGAGTCCTACCTGGGCCTCGACGCGCCCTCGCGGTACACGTTCTACCAGGAGCTTGTCGCGGACTACGCGGAGAACCCGCGGACGATCATCCTCTCCACGCACCTGATCGAGGAGGTGGCGAACCTCTTCGAGGAGGTGCTGATCATCGATCGCGGCCGGCTGCTGGTCCACGAGGAGACGGAGACGCTTCGGCAGCGCGGCGCCACAGTCACCGGTGAGGCGGGCGCGGTCGACGCGTTCGTCACCGGCAACGGGCTTGAGGCGCTTGGCGAGAAGCGGCTCGGCGGTACCAAGGCCACCACCACGTACGGGCTGCTCACCGACGGGCAGCGCCGCGCGGCTGCCGCGTCCGGGCTGGACATCTCGCCGGTCGGGCTGCAGGACCTGTTCATCCACCTGACCGCCGCCGCCGGGAGCCCACGATGACCGCCGTGGCCGCGACGCTGTTCCGCCGGGTCCGGGCCTGGTACGCGGGCTTCGCGATCCTGCTGGCCGTCGTGGTCGCGGTCATCGCCGCCCTCGTCGCCGCGTCGGGCTCGCTGACCACGAGCGCCTGGCTGCTCGGCTCCGCCTCCACGGTCAAGTGGTTCGTCGGGCCGACAGCAATCATGCTCATCCCGGTCTACCTGCGGCAGTACGTGTCGCTCGGCGTCACCCGGCGGCAGTTCCTCGGCGGCGGACTGCTCTTCTCGCTCGGCTCCGCGGGCGTGGCCGCGCTCTACACGATGGCCGGCTTCGGCGTCGAGCGGCTCGTCTTCGGCGCGGCCGGGCTGATGGACGGGCTCACCGAGCCGTACCCGGTGCACTCCGCCGGCTCCGCGGCCGCGGTGCTGGTCCGGGCGTTCCTGATCTACCTGGCCCACATCTGTTCCGGCTGGCTCCTCGGCGCGGCCTTCTACAGGTTCGGCCCGTTCGGCGGCCTGGTCCTGATCCCGCCGGCGGTGCTGCCCGCGCTCGGCTCCGAGGTGTTCTTCGGCTCCGAGTGGAGCGTGGTCCACCCCGTCACCGTCGCCGGCGTGGAGCTGTCGTTCGCGGCCTCCGCACTGCTCACCGTCGCGCTCGTCCTGGCCGGGGCCGTGGTCGTCCACGCGTTCGGCAGGTCCGTCGCCATCCGCGGCAAGATCACCTGAGGAGGGACTCCGATGAACCGTCACCCCGGCGTCACCGCCGTCCTCGTCCGGCGCATGGCCGGCTTCCTGGTCCCGATGGTCTCGATGTACTGGGCGATCATGACGATCGTCTACCTGGGTGTGACCGGCGCGATCGCGGTCTTCGACACTGTCGAGCAGAGCATGTGGCACAACATCGCCGGGCCGCCGCCGCGGTACTGGCTGCTCTCCATGGGCATCGTCACGGTGGTCCAGGCCCGGACCTATGTGGCGCTGGGCGTCACCCGGCGGCAGCTCGGCGAGGCCTACCTGGTGCTCTACACGCTGATGGCGCTGCTGTTCGCCACTGTCTACGCCGTCGGGTTCGCCCCCGAGCACGCGGCCTACGCGGCAGGCGGGCTGCTGGACCGGCTGGCCGAGCCGTACCCGATCGCCGGGCCCGGCGACGTGATCCGCATCTTCACAGGCGCGATCCTGGCCAACCTGGCCCACCTGGTCGCCGGCGCGCTGATCGGCATCGGCTTCTACCGCTACGGCGTGTGGGGCGGGCTTCTGATCATCCCGGTTGCGGCGCTGCCCGCGGTCGCGGTCGAGGCGGCGTTCGGCGCGCAGTGGGCCGGGCAGGGCCTCAACCATCTCCTCGGACTTCCGGTGGCGCCGCTGCCGGTCGGCCTCGCCATCAGCGCCGGGATCCTCACGATCCTGGTGGCCGGCACCTACCGGGTGTACCGCACCATGCCGGTCCGCCCCGCCTCGACCCGCTGACTTACCGGACGCCGACCCCTGAAACGCGTGAACGCGGAGGTTCCCATGTCGTCAGTCATCGAGCTGCGCAACCTGAACAAGCGGTACGGCGACACCGTCGCCGTACGGGACGTCTCGCTCACCGTCGAGCCCGGCGAGATCTTCGGCATCATCGGCCCGAACGGCGCCGGCAAGACCACAACTGTCGAGATGGCCGCCGGGCTGCGCCGCCCGGACGCCGGCACGGTCCGGGTGCTCGGCCTCGACCCGCAGCGCGACGGCCGTGACCTGCGCCGGCAGGTCGGCATGCAGCTGCAGGAGGCCGCGCTGCCGGACAAGCTGCGGGTCGGCGAGGCGATGCGGCTCTACGCCTCGTTCTACCCGCACCCCGCGGACTGGCGCGAGCTGCTCGACGTGCTCGGCCTGAGCGCGAAGCGGGACACCGCGTTCGGCAAGCTGTCCGGCGGGCAGAAGCAGCGGCTCTCCATCGCGCTCGCGCTGATCGGCAACCCGAAGGTGGCGTTCCTCGACGAGCTCACCACCGGGCTCGACCCGGCCGCGCGCCGCGAAACCTGGGACCTGATCGAGTCGGTCCGCAACCGCGGCGTGACAGTCGTGCTGGTCAGCCACTTCATGGAGGAGGTGGACCGGCTCTGCGACCGGATCGCGGTCATCGAGGGCGGGCGGGTGCTCGCGGTCGACTCGCCGGCCGGGCTGATCGGCGCCGTCAGCGCGGACCAGCGGATCAGGTTCGTGCCGGAGACGCCGCTGCCCGCCGGCTTCCTGTCCGGCGAGCCAGGCGTCTCGGTCGACGCGTCCGGCCGGGCCGTGGTGGTCACCGGCGGCGGCGACCTGCTCTTCACGGTGGTGTCCGCGCTCGCGGCCGCCGGGATCCGTCCCCGCGAGCTGCGCATGGATCAGACCACGCTCGACGACGCGTTCCTGGCCCTGACCGGCCGCCACCTCGGTAACGACTGATTTTTCGGGAGATATCGTCATGCGACCGATAACCGCGCTCACCGTCTCCGAAGGCCGGCTCTTCCTGCGCGACGGGCTGTCCGTCTCGATGGGACTGCTGTTCCCGTCACTTCTGCTCGTCGTGCTCGGCACCGTACTGCCCGGCTTCCGCGACGCCGACCCGGACATGGGTGGACTCCGGCCGATCGACATCTACGTGCCGATCATCGTGGCCATGGCGCTCGCCTCCATCGCCATCACCACGCTCCCCACCCAGCTCGCCACCCATCGCGAACGCGGCGTGCTCCGGCGGATGGCGACCACGCCTGTCGGACCGGGCGCGTTGCTCGGCGCGCAGCTGATCGTCAACGTGGTCGCGATGCTCACCTCGGTCGCGATCGCGGTGACGCTCGGGGTGACGGTGCTCGGCGTACCCCTGCCGCACTCTGTTCCGGCCTTTGTGGGTGTGCTGTTCCTGGGTTCGCTCGCGATGTTCGCAATCGGGTTGCTGATCTCCGCGGTCACGCCCACGGCGAAGGCGGCAAGCGGAGCCGGGATGCTGATCTACTTCCCGATGCTCTTCTTCGCCGGTGTCTGGACACCCGGGCCGACGATGCCGGACACGATCCGGCGGATCGCGGAGTTCACGCCGCTCGGCGCGGCCTCCCAGGCGCTCTCCGCGGCCTGGTCCGGCACCGGCGTGACGCCGCTGTCCCTGGCCGTGATGGCCGGCTACGCGGTCGTGATCTCCGTGCTCGCGCGGCGCTTCTTCCGCTGGTCCTGACCGCGTCGCCGGACCCGGTCCGAACGTCACACTCCAGCCGCGACAGCCACATGCCGCCGGCGGAATCGCGCGATCGCCGCCCGAGCCGCGTGGCGATCGGCCCGTAGCCCGCAGCGGTGACACTGACCGGGCAACGCCGCACCCCAGACGACAGAGCCGGCGGCAGTCGAGCCGGTCCGCGGCGGGAGCGGGAAGGTCTGGGCCCGGCCACCGCGGGGCTTGAGCCCGCGGGAGCGTGCGGGCCGGACCACCGCGGGAGCGGGAAGATCGGGCTTGATCCGGGCTGTCAGCCGGTGCAGCCGGTGGGGACGTCGGGCCGGGCGAAGAGCGTGGAGAGCACTGTCGCGGAGAACTCCGCCGCCCACTGGCCGGGAGAGTCGTAACTCTTCGGGATGGTGATGCTTACCGGGATCTGCCGGTCCACAGTCGTCCAGGTGGTGCCGTCCGCTTCCTCGGTGGCGTGCCAGCAGACCTGATTCAGCGGATAGACCAGATCGGTGGCGAGGAAGGACGGCTGCTCGCCACCGCAGGCCACGGTGATCGCCGGGTCGCCGTAGGCCGCGTTCTGCTCCGGGCCGGCCGAGACCGGGCGCTGCGCCAGGTCGCGGACGGTCAGCGGCAGCTGGGAGGTGAGCGCGCGGCACGCAGTCCGCGCCTCCTCGGCCAGCGTCGGCGCGGCCACCTCGACAGGCACCGTCGACGCGGGCTGCGGACCGGCCGACGACGGCGCGGCCGCCGGGGTGCCGGACGGCAGCGACGACAGCGCGACGAACGCCACGGCCAGCGCCGTGGGCACCGCGACGACGGTGGCCCACAGCGCTGCCGTGCGGGTAGTACGGTCTTTCTCGGCGGGCATGTTAGAGCCGCACCACCGAGCACGTCAGGGTCCGGGTGATCCCCGGCACCAGCTGCACCTTGCTGACCACGATCTTTCCCAACTCGTCCACCGTCGCGGCCTCTGTGAGCACCACCACGTCGTAGGGACCCACGACCGCGTCGACCCTGATCACGCCGGATATGTTGCTGATCTGCGCGGCCACGTCACGCGCGCGTCCGACCTCCGTCTGGATGAGGATGTACGCCTGGACCACGACACGACTCCTATCCGCCGCCGCCGGCGGCTCGATTGGTGAAACTACCGTACGGAAGTGCAGGTCGGTGTGCAGGAGGAGCGCAGGGTGACTGAGGCTAGGACAGTGGCGACGACCGGTGAGTTCGGGCTGATCGCCCGGGTCACCGCGCGGCTCACCACCGGCCCGACCTGCCTGCTGGGCCCGGGCGACGACGCGGCCCTGGTCGCCGCCCCGGACGGCAGGGTCGTCGCCTCCACCGACGTGCTTGTCGACGGCAGGCACTTCCGCCGCGACTGGGGCAGCGGCAACGACATCGGCCACCGCGCCGCCGGGGCGAACCTGGCCGACATCGCCGCGATGGGCGCGTACCCCACAGCGCTTCTCGTCGCACTCTGCGCGCCGCCGGACCTGGACGTGGCCTGGGCCGAGGAACTCGCGGACGGGCTGTCCGAGGAGGCCGAGCTGGTCGGCGCCAGCGTGGTCGGCGGCGACATGTCCGCAAGCCCCACCCTCACCATCGCGGTCACCGCGCTCGGCGACATGCACGGCCTGCAACCGGTCCTGCGCAGCGGCGCCCGGCCGGGCGACCTGGTCGCGATAGCGGGCCGGATCGGCTATGCCGGCGCCGGCTACACCGTGCTGTCCCGCGGGTTCCGCACGCCGAAGGTGCTCGTGGACGCGTACCGGCGGCCGCAGGTCCCCTACGCCCAGGGCCCGATCGCGAACCGGCTCGGCGCCACCTCGATGATCGACATCTCGGACGGCCTGCTCTCCGACCTCGGGCACATCGCCAAGGCCAGCACGGTCGCGGTCGACGTGTGGCGGGAAACGTTCGATGTGCCGGACCAGATGCGCGACGCGGCCACCGCGCTCGGCGTCGACCCGTACAGCTGGATCCTCGGCGGCGGCGACGACCACGCGCTCTGCGCGACCTTCCCCGCGGGCGTGGCACTGCCAGAGCCGTGGCGGCAGATCGGCGTCGTCACCGACGGCACCGGCGTCACCGTCGACGGCGACACCTGGACCGGCCGGCTCGGCTGGGACCACTTCAAGAGCTGAAACCCGTTGCGGGGGTACGCCCCGAGCCTGATCATGGCGTCGTGGACGCGGACCCGGACTCGGACCCGGACCTGGACGAGCTGCTGGCGACCGCGCTGGACCCGGACGCAGACAAGCGACTCCAGGCCGTGGCGGACCTGCCCATCCGCAGCGGCGACGCCGACGACGTCCACCGTGACCGGGTGACGGCGACGCTGATCGCGCTCACCACCGACCCCGATCCGGACGTGCGGGACTGGGCCACATTCGGGCTCGGTTGCCAGCTCGAACACGACACACCGGCCATCCGGGCCGCGCTCTGGGCTCGCGTCGGCGACCCGGGCGCGCATACCACCGACGAGGCCGTGTTCGGTCTCGCCCGGCGCCGGGACCCGCTCGCCGCCGCCATGGTCGCGGAGGCCCTGGCCGAGCCCGAGGTCGCACCGCTGTTCTTCGGGGCGGCCGCGTTCCTGCGGGACCCCGGGCTGGCGGACCGGCTGTGGGCGTTCGACGAGCCGGGCGCGGACGAGGACGACGTGGTCCGGGTCGCGCTGCGCGAATGCGATCCCGGCCTGCGCGCGGAACGGGACGACTTCGTACTCCGGCTGATGGATCTGCTCTTCGAACGGGCCGCAGAGCACGAGCCGGCCTTCTCCTGCGGCGTGCTCGACCTCGACATCTCGATCCGGGTGAAGGCGCTTCCGGAGAGCGCGGGCGGCTGGGACGTCGAAGCCCTGCGCCGGCTCTGCGACGGTGACGCGCGTGCCGCCGCGGAATTCGTGTTGGCCCGGCTCTGACCAGGTAGCCGTTGTGGGAATCTCATTCGCTTGGGTCTTGGCGGCCTGTGGTCGTACCCTCTCGCACTGTGAAGGACTTTGAGGTGCGGGCGGTGCGGTACGACGACCCCGAGGCGAAGACCGTGCTGACCGCGGCGCTTGCAGAGCTGGCCAGCCGGTACGGCGGCACCGGCGACGACACCCCGATGGACCCGGACGAGTTCACGCCGCCGCACGGCGACTTCCTGGTCGGGTTCCTCGACGGCGTGCCGGTCGCGGGCGCGGGCTGGCGTGCGCACGGCGACGAGGACGCGGAGCTGAAGCGCATGTTCACCGCCGCGTCCGTACGTGGCCGGGGCATCGGGCGGAAGGTGCTGGCCGCGATCGAGGAGTCCGCGCGGGCCCAGGGACGCAAACGCGTGATCCTCGAAGTCGGCGATCTGCAACCGGAGGCCATCGGCATGTACCACGCTTGTGGGTATGAGCGGATCGAGAACTTCGGGTACTACCGGGACGAGCCGGGCTGCCTCTCCTTCGCTCGGATCCTCTAGGGTCGCGGCGCTCGCGCTGCTGATCGTCGCGGTGCTTGTGGCCGCGGTCGCGTTCGCCCTGATCGGCGAGAGCGACCGCCGCCCCGGCCTGATGATGAAGGCGGCGACAAAACCGGCCGCGCCCCGCCGCAACCTGGACGATCCGGCGAAGAAGGACATCGCCATGCGGTTGGTGTCAAGCGCGGAGAACTCGTCGCTGAACTGGCGGGCCCAGTACGGCTACATCGAGGACATCGGGGACGGCCGGGGATACACCGCCGGAATCGTTGGCTTCACGTCCGGAACCGGAGATCTGCTGCAGCTGGTGGAGCGATACACCAGAACATCACCCACAAACAGCCTCGCACGGTACGTCGCGGCGCTGCGACGGGTGAACGGGACCGCATCGCACGCCGGACTCGACCCGGGGTTCCCCGCGGCCTGGCGTGCGGCCGCCGGGGATCCCGCATTCCGTGCCGCCCAGAACGGCGAGCGCGACCGGGTGTACTTCAATCCGGCCGTGGCGCGCGCGAAGAAGGACGGACTGCGCGCCCTGGGCCAGTTCGCCTACTACGACGCGATGGTCATGCACGGGCCGGGCGGAGACCCGGCAAGCTTCGGCGGAATCCGTGCCACCGCCATGCGGCGGGCGAAGACACCGGCTCAGGGCGGCGGCGAAGTCGCGTACCTGCACGCTTTCCTTGACGCCCGAGCAGCCGCAATGCGCACCGAGACAGCACACGAGGACACCACCAGGGTAGATACCGCCCAGCGCATCTTCCTCACAGCCGGCAACCTCGACCTCAATCCCCCCCTCCGCTGGGCCGTCTACGGCGACCGTTTCGAGATCAAGAAGTAAGAATCCTGTGAGCCTGTGGGAGCCCTCCGCGGCCCTCTGTGAGCCCTGCGCGGCCCTCCGGGGGGCCTCCGGCGGCCCTCCGGGGGGAGCGCTCTGGCTCCGGGGCAACCGAAAGCACTTTCAGCTGCGCTGCTAAAGCCTGTCTGTGGCCGGGTTTCGCGCGGCCTGTCTGCCCCGTCTGCCGTCGACCCGGGCAGAGCCGAGCAGATCATCGGCAGGGCCGCCAGGCTGGGTGGTGACGGCGCGGCTTGATCGGGTCTTACGAGTCTTCTGGTCACGCTGGTTTCGCCGGGCTCCGGCCTCGCGGTGGCCCCGTGCCTCTGGTCGCGCTGCGCCATGTTGGTATCTGCCCGTTGGTGGCGGCCCTGCCGATGATCTGCTCCCCAAAGGGCGGGTCGACGGCAGACGGGGCAGCCAGGCGGTCACCTTTGTGTGTGCTCCGCACACCGGCTCAAAAAGCCCGCACACCCTCCACCCCGGTCAGCTCAAAAACGCACGCTCGCTTCCCCCGAACAGCTCAACAGCATCGGTTGCTTCAGCCGGGTCGCGTCCGAGCATGCGCGCCCCTCACCCGGGTAGCTCAGTGCATGCGCGTCCTTCACGCCGGAAGACCCATCCACGCGCCATTCGAACTCTTCCACGCAGATCTGGAATCGACCCGGCCAATCCCTGTACCACGACGTGACGCAACCGCACCTGCGACGGAGCCACAAACAGCATTCGCTCTCTACCTTCGGCTCAAAACACCCCGACTGCGCTCCCGTATAACCACTGCTCAGCGGCTACACCAAGCCCAAAAATCAGACTGCCGCCGCCCCACTAAACGCGCCCACCGAGGGTGTCGGGGCATGGCGCCTTACGTAGGGATCAAGCCTGACCGCCCGAAGTAAGGCGCCATGCCCCGA
>NZ_JBITDX010000025.1:0-41709 GCF_044454585.1 Catenuloplanes sp. NPDC051500 | reverse complement strand
GTGGGGGTTTGGTATTTTTTCGCCGCCCCCCCCCCCCCCCCCGGCCGCCCCCCCCCCCCCCCCCCACACCCCACCCAGCGCAACCCGCGAGACCAAAACCGAAAACAGCGAAAACCCCGTCAAACCGGCACGGCCAACACATTCTCAACAGCGCTAATCAACTCCGCCTTACGAAACGGCTTCTGCAAAAGCACAGTATCCGGATGCAAACTCCCCTTCTCAGCAAGCACAGGCGCCGCATACCCCGACATAAACAGAACCGGAATACTGTCACGGAACTCATGGATCCGATCGGCCAACTCCGTGCCAGACATCTCAGGCATCATGATGTCCGTAACCAGCAGGTCGATGCGCCCCTGATGGGCGCGCGCCTTGGCCAGTGCTTCGGGCCCGTCCGCCGCGACGATGACGTCGTAGCCGGATTTGCCGAGCATGCGGCGTACCACCTCGCGCATGTCCGGCTCGTCGTCGACGACGAGGATTGTGTGGCGCCCGTCCTCCGAGTAACCGGCGCCGTTGGACGGGGGGTCGTCGGTGCTGCGGCGGGGCTCGGGGACGTCCTCGGCGGGGAGCATGATGACGACTGTGGTGCCGCGGCCGGGGTCGGAGGAGATGTTGATCTCGCCGCCGGCGGCGGTGACCATGCCGTGGGCGACGGCCAGGCCCATGCCGCCGACGACCGTGGGGTCCTTGGTGGTGAAGAACGGTTCGAAGGCGCGTTCCAGGACCTCGGGGGGCATGCCGTCGCCGGTGTCGGTGACCCGGATCTTGACGTAGCGGGCGGCGCGGGCGCCGGGGGCGCTGCGGGTGCACGGTTCGGCGGTGATGCTGAGGCGGCCGCCGTGGGGCATCGCGTCGCGGGAGTTGAGGGCCAGGTTGACGAGGGTCTGTTCGAGTTGGCCGGGGTCGACGACGACGGGTGGGAGGTCCTTGTGGGCGTTCGTGGTCAGCGTGATGTCGTCGCCGAGTGAGTGGCTGAGCAGGGCGTAGACCTCGGCGACGGTGCTGGAGATGTCGTGCCGGACCGGGCGGGCGACCTCGCGCCGGCCGAACGCGAGCAGTTGGCGGGCGTACCCGCTGGCACGGTCGACGGTTTTCCGGATCTGGGCGATGTCGGTGAGCGCCTCGCGGACGCTTGCGCCGGTGATCGGGCCGCTCAGCTCCTCGGCCACGAAGCCGGCGTGCGAGTCGATGATCGCCAGCAGGTTGTTGAAGTGGTGGGCGACGCCGCCGGCGAGCTGGCCGACGCTCTCCAGCCGGAGCGCTGCGTTCAGTTCCTGCTGGAGGCGGGTGCGTTCGGCTTCGGCGGCGCGTCGTTCGGTGGTGTCGACCACGGTGGCGGAGATCAGCGTTTCGGAGCCGACGTCGATCGGGGAGAGCGAGACCTCGGCGGGGAAGCGGCTGCCGTCTTTCCGTACCCCCTGGAGCTCTTGATTGTCGGGGGAGTCGGTGCGGGGGATGAGGCGTTCGACCGGCAGGCCCAGCACCTCCTCGGCGTCGTAGCCGAAGAGCCGTTCGGCCTCCGGGTTCACGAAGCGGATCAGGCCGTCCTCGCCGATGCCGATGATGCCGATCTGCAATGCGTTGAGCAGGCCGCGGAACATGCTCTGCGCGCGGTTCGTCTCGCCGATGTCCCGGGAGAAGCCGGCGGCGCCGATGATGTGGCCCTGTGTGTCGGCGATCGGGGAGATGGTGGCCGCGACCGTGATCACGTGCCCGTCCTTGTGGCGGCGGGTGGCGGAGAACATCTCCACGTGGCTGCCGGCGATGGTGCGGCGGAACCGCTCCTCCTCCAGCTCAAGCGCGTCCGGCGGGAAGAGTACGCCGCGCGGCCGGCCCAGCATCTCCGCCGCGGTGTAGCCGTAGAGGCGTTCAGCGGCCGGGTTCCAGATGGTGATCAGGCCGTCCCGGTCGGCGGCCAGGATCGCGTCGTGGGACGAGCGGACCAGCGCCCCGACCAGGTTGATCGCGCCGGCCAGTTGGTCTTCCGCGCTCAGCCGGCGGATCGCTGCCGTGATGGTGAGCCCGTGCTCCTCCATGCTGCGCCAGACCGTGACCAGCGCGGGGAAGACGGTGCCGTCCGCGCAGCGGCAGCTCAGCTCGAAGCGGGAGGAGCCGTCGCCGATCGCGGCGCCCAGGTCGTGGCCGGGGCCGGTGAGCAGCCCGCCCGGCTCCGGGATGACCTCTTCGACGGGACGGCCGAAAAGTTCCTCCGGGCGGTACCCGAGCAGCGTGCGTGCGCCTTCGCCGACGTCGGTGATCCGGCCGTCGAACGAGAGCGACAGCACGGCCTCATCGCCGGCAGGATCGGTGGTTTTTCCCATCTGCACACCCCCGTCCCAGAGTAGGGAGCGGGGTGGGGGCGCCGGGGGGAAACGCTCACAAACGCGCGTACGCCCCGTCGCCGGAGCGACGGGGCGTACGACAGAAGCGTTTTACTCGGGCTCAGGCCCGGGTGACCTTGCCGGCCTTGATGCACGAGGTGCAGGCCTGGACCTTGCGGGTGTTGCCGCCACCGGCGGGGGTGCGCACCGTCTGGATGTTCGGGTTCCAGCGGCGGTTGGTCCGCCGGTGCGAGTGGGACACGTTGTGGCCGAAGCCCGGCCCCTTGCCACAGACGTCGCAGACGCTAGCCACGGAAGTCTCCTGCTGTCGATCGAAACGATGCTCTCCATGTGACCTGAGGTCGCATGGAAGTCCCGCGGCGCGGGCCGCAGACAATGAGGTCACCCGCGCACTAGGCCTAGGCAACCCGACCAGGCTACCCGACGCGGGTCCCGACCAGCGAATCGGGTGTCGGAGACCTTCCTGAGCGCGAAAGTGTCGGTGACCGACTATAGGCTTTTTCTGTGCTGGACACCCTTGATGTGACGGTCGTGCGCCGCTGGAGCGGCGCCGGGCTGAGCGCGTTGCGGGCCCACCAGCGCGAGATCGACGAGCTCAACGTCTATCCCGTGCCCGACGGCGACACCGGGACGAACCTGGTGCTCACCCTCACCTCCGCGCAGCACGCGCTCGCGCTCGACCTGGACAACTCCGCGGAGACCGGGCGTACCGCACACGGTCACGCGCTGCACCTGCTGGCCCGCGGCGCGCTGCTCGGCGCGCGCGGCAACTCCGGCGTGATCATCTCTCAGGTGCTGCGCGGCCTGGCCGACTCGCTCGCGGACGTGCCCGAGGTGCGCGGCCCGCATCTGGCGGCCGCGTTGCGCGCGGCGACCGCGGCGGCCTACGCGGCGGTGGCCGAGCCGGTGGAGGGCACCGTGCTGTCTGTGCTCTCCGCGGCCGCGGACGGCGCGTCCCGGGCCGGGTCCGGGCACGTGGCCGAGGTGGCCCGCGCCGCGTCCGAGGCCGCGGCGGTGGCGCTGGCCCGCACGCCCGAGCAGCTGCCGGTGCTGGCCCGGGCCGGTGTTGTCGACGCCGGCGGTCGCGGCCTGTGCCTGCTGCTGGACGCGCTTGTCGAGTCGTTCAGCGCGGCTCCGGGCACGGTCGTGGAGCCGCCGGCGCCCGCCGTGCCGGTCGCCCGCCCGGCCGCCGCGCCGCGGGAGACAGGTTCGCTCGACTACGCCTACGAGGTGCAGTACCTGCTTGATGCGGAGGACGAGGCGGTCGACCGGCTCCGGCGCGCGCTGGGCGGCCTGGGCGACTCGCTTGTCGTGGTCGGCTCCGGCGGGCGCCCACCGGTCTGGCACGTCCACGTCCACGTCAACGACGTGGGCGCCGCGATCGAGGCCGGCGTGGTCGCGGGCCGCCCGCACCAGATCTCCGTCACCCGCTTCGCGGATCAGCCGGCGCACCTGACCACGACCCGTACCCGGGTGGCGGTGGTGATGGCTGACGGCCCCGGGCTCGCCGCGCTCTACATCGGCGAGGACGCGATAGTCGTCGGGCCGAACCCGTCGCCGCAGGAGCTGCTTGAGGCGATCTCGGCAAGCGGCGCCGCGGAGGTCGTGCTGTTGCCGAACGACGGCGACACCCGCGCGGTCGCGGTCGCGGCGGCCCGCGAGGTGAAAGGTCCCCGGGTGAGCGTGGTGCCGACCCGCTCGCCGGTGCAGACGCTCGCCGCGCTCGCGGTCCGCGACGACGCCCGCGGCTTCGACGACGACGTGATCGCGATGGCCGAGGCGGCCGGCGCCTGCCGCTGGGCCGAGGTCACCCGCGCCAGCCGGGAGGCGCTGACCATGGCCGGCCGCTGCCGGGCCGGCGACGCGCTCGGGCTGATCGAGGGCGAGGTCGCGCTGATCGGCACGGAGCTGACCGAGGTCGGCACGGTGCTGCTGGACCGGCTGCTCGGCGGCGGCGGCGAGCTTGTCACGCTGCTCTTCGGCGCGGATGCGCCGTCGGGGCTGGAGCCGGCGTTGCGCGCCCACCTGGCGGCCCGGTGGCCGTTCGTGGAGGCGCGCGGCTACGACGGCGGCCAGCCCGTCTACCCCCTGCTGATCGGCGTGGAGTGAACGCATGACGGAGACGGCCGTCACGGTCGACACACAGCTGGAGAAGGTCCTCGGCGCGAAATCGGCAAAGCCGCTCGCCGAGCGGCTCAACCTGCACACCGCGGGTGACCTGCTCTACCACTTTCCGCGGCGGCACGACCAGCGCGGCGAGCACACCGACATCCGGCAGCTGGAGGTCGGTGAGGACGTCACGATCATGGCGCAGGTGAAGCGGGTCGAGTCCCGGCAGATGCGGCAGCGCCGGGGCCAGCTGCTTGAGGTGCTTGTCGGCGACGACACCGGCAACACGATCTCGCTCACCTTCTTCAGCCAGGCCTGGCGGCAGCGGGAGTTGACGCCGGGCCGGTGGGGCATGTTCGCCGGCAAGGTCACCGACTTCCGCGGCAAGCGCCAGCTCAACAGCCCGGACTACACGCTCTTCGACGAGGAGTCGGAGGTCGCGATCGACGACTTCGCGGGCAAGCTGATCCCGGTCTACCCGGCCGCGGCCGCGGTGCCGACCTGGACCATCGCGAAGGCGGTGGACGTGCTGATGGGCGTGATCACCATGCCGGAGGACCCGCTGCCCGCCGCGCTGCGCGCCGAGCACGACCTGATGAGCCTGGACCGGGCGTTGCGTGAGATCCACAAGCCGGCGGACTGGGGCCCGCTGGGCAGCGCCAAGAAGCGTCTCAAGTGGGACGAGGCGTTCGCGGTGCAGCTGACGCTCGTGCAGCGCAAGGTGCGGGCCACCTCGCTCCCGGCCCGCCCGCGACCGCGCCGCGACGGCGGCCTGCGCGAGCGGTTCGACGTGATCATGCCGTTCGAGCTGACCGAGGGCCAGGCGAAGGTGGGCGAGGAGATCGCGTCCGACCTGAGTACGCCGCACCCGATGCACCGGCTGTTGCAGGGCGAGGTCGGCTCCGGCAAGACGCTTGTCGCGGTGCGCGCCATGCTGCAGGTGGTGGACGCGGGCGGCCAGGCCGTGCTGCTGGCCCCGACCGAGGTGCTGGCCGCGCAGCACCACCGCGGCATCGCCGAGCTGCTCGGCCCGCTCGGCCGCGCCGGTGAGCTGGACTCGGACCCGGACGCCACCCGGCTCACGCTTGTCACAGGCTCGCTCGGGGCGAAGGCGAAACGCGCCGCGCTGGCCGAGGTCGCGTCCGGCGAGGCCGGGATCGTGGTCGGCACGCACGCGCTGCTCTACGAGGGTGTCGACTTCAAGGATCTGGGCCTGGTCGTGGTGGACGAGCAGCACCGCTTCGGCGTCGAGCAGCGGGACGCGCTCCGGGCCAAGGCCGCGCAGCCGCCGCACGTGCTGGTGATGACCGCCACGCCGATCCCGCGCACGGTCGCCATGACCGTCTTCGGCGACCTGGAGGTCTCGGTGCTCGCCCAGCTGCCGCAGGGCCGCTCCCCGATCGCGTCCCACGTCGTGCCGAACGCGGAGAAGCCCGCATTCTTCGACCGCGCCTGGCGGCGCATGCGGGAGGAGATCCAGAAGGGCCATCAGGGGTACGTGGTGTGCCCGCGGATCGGCGCGGAGGAGGGCGACGACGACGTGGAGCCCCCGGCGGACGGCTCGGACGCCAAACGGCCCCCGCTCGCGGTGCTTGAGGTGGCGCCGATCCTCGCGGAGGACTACCTCAAGGGCGTGCGGATCGGCATCCTGCACGGCAGGCTCCCGGCCGACGAGAAGGATGCGGTGATGCGCGCCTACGCGGCCGGCGACCTGGACGTGCTGATCGCCACCACTGTCATCGAGGTCGGCGTGAACGTGCCGAACGCGACAGTGATGATCGTGCTGGACGCGGACCGGTTCGGCGTCTCCCAGCTGCACCAGCTGCGCGGGCGCGTCGGGCGGGGCAGCGCGCCCGGCCTGTGCCTGCTGGTCACCGACGCGCCTGAGGGTACGCCCGCGCGGGTCCGGCTGGACGCGGTCGCCTCCACCACTGACGGTTTCGTGCTTGCCGAGCTGGACCTGGAACAGCGCCGTGAGGGTGATGTGCTCGGCGCCGCCCAGTCCGGCCGCCGTTCCCACCTGCGGCTGCTCTCGCTGCGCAAGGACCAGGAGTTGATCGCGGAGGCGCGGGGGCGGGCGCTGGCGCTGGTCCGGGAGGATCCGGAGCTGGACCGCCATCCCGCGCTCGCCGCGTCGGTGGCCGCACTCGTGGACGGCGAACGCGCCGAATATCTGGAGAAGGGCTGAGTTTTCATGATCCTGCACTTCTGCGCCGCCGAGGTCTGGGCGGACGCGCAGCGAGCCGGGGAGTACACCGCGGACACGCTTGCGAGCGAGGGGTTCATCCACTGCTCGACGGCTGCCCAGGTGCACATCCCGGCGACCATCCGGGCGCGTGGCCGCACCGACCTGGTGCTACTGGAGATCGACGAGTCCCGGCTGCCCGAGCCACCGCGCTGGGAGCCCGGCGACGGCGTGGACGTGGAGAACCTGTTCCCGCACATCTACGGCCCGATCCCGGTGCGCGCGGTGATCGCTGTGCACCCGTACCCGCCGGAGCCGGACGGCTCCTTCGCACCACCGAAGGGACTCGTGTGACAAGGATCGTCGCGGGCGCGCTCGGCGGGCGGCGGCTGACAGTGCCGATCGGCTCGCACACCCGCCCCACCTCGGACCGGGTACGCGAGGCGCTGTTCAGCACGCTTGAGACGCTGCTGGACCTGGACGGCGCCCGGGTCGCGGACCTCTACGCCGGCTCCGGCGCGGTCGGGCTGGAGGCGCTGTCGAGGGGCGCGGAGCACGTGCTGCTCGTGGAGCACGACGCCAAGGCCGGGCGGATCATCCGGGGCAACATCGCGGCGCTCGACGCGCGCGGCCGGGCCGTGCTGCAGTCCGCGAAGGTGAACACCGCGCTTGCGGCCGGGCCGGACGGCGGGCCCTACGACCTGGTGTTCGCGGATCCGCCGTACCCGATGCCGGATCTTGAGGTGTTGGAGATGCTCGCGACGCTTGTGGAACAGGACTGGCTTGCGGAGGACGCGGTGGTGGTCGTGGAACGCTCCAGCCGTGGCGCCGGGCTGGCCTGGGTGGAGGGCATCACTGCGATCCGCAGCCGGAAGTACGGGGAGACCACGCTTTGGTACGGTCGCCGATCATGAGACGCGCGGTGTGCCCAGGATCCTTCGATCCGGTGACGAACGGCCATCTCGACATCATCGGTCGGGCCAGCAGGCTCTTCGACGAGGTGATAGTCGGAGTCCTGATCAATCAGTCGAAGCTCGGGCTCTTCACCATCGAGGAACGCATCGAGCTGCTCACCGAGGTGACTGCCTCCTACGGCAACGTCCGGGTGGCGTCCTTCCAGGGGCTGCTTGTCGACTTCTGCCGTACCCATGAGGCGGGTGTGGTGGTCAAGGGTCTGCGGGCGGTGAGTGATTTCGACTACGAGCTGCAGATGGCCCAGATGAACATCGGGCTGGCCGGCGTGGAGACGCTGTTCATGCCGACCAACCCGCTCTATTCGTTCCTCTCGTCGAGCCTGGTCAAGGAGGTGGCGAAGTGGGGCGGCGACGTTTCCGCGCACCTGCCGGACGAGGTGGACCGGCGTCTGCAGGACCGGTTGCGCCAGAACCGGGCGTAACGAGACGGCGACGGATCCGACTCGCCGGTAAAGAGGGTTTCGCCGTAACGGGTCCGATGGGCCCATGATGAGGGAAGCAGAACGGCGGAGCAGCCGCAGTCAGTGACAGGAGTGAGGCGCCGGTGGACCCGTCCGACCGTATGGACCCGCTCGACCGCATCGACGAGGTCATCAACATCGTGGAGCAGGCCCGCTCCGTGCCGATGTCCCGGACGAACTGCATGGTCGAGCGCGGCGAGATGATCGGCATGCTCGAGGACCTCCGCGCCGAGCTCCCCACGGACCTGCGGAAGGCCGCGGCCCTCCTGGAGGAGCGCGACCGGATAATCGACAAGGGCCGCAGTGAGGCCGAGCGGATCATCGCGGAGGGTGAGGCCGAACACGCCCGCCTGGTCTCGGTGAACGAGATCACCGTCTCCGCGGAGCACGAGGGCGCCAGGATCGTCGCGGAGGCGCGGGCCGAGGCCCAGCGGCTGCGCGAGGAGGTCGACGACTATGTTGACACCGCGCTTGCCAACTTCGAGCAGTTCCTGACCCGTGCGCTCGCATCGATCGAGCGCGGCCGTGACAAGATGCACGCTTTGCGGGAGATCGGCTCGTTCGCCGGAACTGACGAGGGTGACCGGCCCCTCCCGTTTTAGCACGTGCGGCCTGGGGCGATTCGACGCTGGCAACAGCGGTCGGGTAACCTTTTTCGTCGGCCGCCTTCACGGCCGGAGACTGCTATGCCTAAGAAACCCGCGAGTCACCTCAACCCTCGGTCGCCGCTCGTTCTCGACACCCGGGAACTGCCGCGCCGCCCTGGAGCGATGCGTGAAGTCGTCCGGGTGACCGAGGCGCCGGCGGACCTCGGCGTGGAGATGATCGGCGTGGCGCAGGGTGCCGAGATCAGCCTGGACCTGAGGCTGCAGTCGGTGTCCGAGGGCGTGCTCGTGACCGGGACCGTGTCCGGCCCGGTCTCCGGCGAGTGCGGCCGCTGCCTCCGCCCGATCAGCGACTCGTTGACCGTCACGGTCCAGGAGCTGTTCGCGTACGAGAACAGCGTGTTGGACGAGACGACCGACGAAGATGAATTCGGCCGGGTGCAGGACGATCTGATCGACCTGGAGCCGGCTGTGCGGGACGCGGTGGTGCTGGCCTTGCCGACCAACCCGTTGTGCCGCGAGGACTGCCCAGGGTTGTGCTCCGAGTGTGGGGTGCACTGGGACGACCTGCCCGCGGATCATTCCCACGAGCTGGCCGACCCCCGCTGGGCCGCATTGCACAACCTGACCAAACCCGAGGAGTAATTACCGTGGCCGTCCCGAAGCGCAAGATGTCGCGTAGCAACACCCGGGCTCGCCGGTCGCAGTGGAAGACCACGGCGGTCTCGACCGTGGCCTGCCCGCAGTGCCGTTCGCCGAAGCTGCCGCACACCGCGTGCAACACCTGCGGCACCTACAACGGCCGTCAGGTCCTCGAGGTCTGACGCCGCGCGGTGACGCATCCGACCGCAGGTCGGAGCGCGTCCGCACAACGGCGACTGCCCGGTGCATCGGCTCCTCCATCGGAGCCGGGCACCGCGCGGATCGCCGTCGACCTCCTCGGCGGGGATTCTGCACCCGCCGTCGTGGTTGACGGCGCTCTGCGGTCGTGCCGGGCCGATTCCGACCTGCATCTTCTGCTCGTCGGCCCCTCAGAGGTGGCCGACGAGATCATCCACGCCCTCCCGCCGAACGATCGCGACCGCGTCTCCGTGCGCGGCGCGAGGCGGGGGGTGGCCATGGCGGACGCCCCGGCCTCCGGGGGCCGCGCCGACACCACGGTGCGCGCGGCAGCCGCCGCCGTCGTGGAGAACCACGCGGACGCGATGGTGTCCGCCGGCCCGAGCGGCGCCATCGTCACGGCGGCCGTGCTCGCCTTCGGCCGGCTTCCCGGCATCCGCCGTCCCGCGCTCGCCGCTGTCCTGCCGGCCGCACACGGCCCGGTGCTGTTGCTCGACGTGGGCGCCTCGATCGAGGCGAGTCCCACCACCCTGGTACAGCACGGACTGCTCGGCGCCGCGTACGCCATCGCCGTCATGGGCCTGCCCGCCCCACGCCTCGGTCTGCTCTCCATCGGCACCGAGCCCGGAAAGGGCGATCATCCCCGCCGTGCCGCCGACGTCGCACTGACCGGCCTGGCACTGCCCGGCGCCGCCCGGTACGCCGGGCTGGTCGAGGGCTACGAGGTCTCCACAGGTGAACTCGCCGACGTGCTGGTGACCGACGGCTTCACCGGAAACGTACTGCTCAAGGGCGTCGAAGGCGTCCTTGGCACGACCGCGCTCGAAGAACCCCCACCCCGCGCCGGCGTCCTGCTGGGCATCGGCGGGACAGTGGTCGTCTGTCATGGCGCCGCCACCGGCGCCGACCTGGCCTCGGGCATCGCCCTGGCCGCCGACCTGCATCGACGTGCCGCCGTGGCGGCCTTCTGCGACCTTATCGAGGGTAGATCATGAGTGAGCGGGACAAGCGGAAGCGTCCGCCGGTAGGCCACCTGGAGTCCGCCTTCGGCGTGTCGCTGGAGCTGGAGCTGCTGGAGCGCGCGCTGACCCACAGGTCGTACGCGTACGAGAACGGCGGCCTCCCCACGAACGAGCGGCTGGAATTCCTCGGCGACTCCGTGCTCGGCGTCGTGATCACCACGGCGCTCTTCAACGACCATCCGGACCTGCCCGAGGGCAAACTGGCGAAGCTGCGGGCCAGCGTGGTCAACATGACCGCGCTCGCGGACGTGGCACGCACGCTCGGGCCGGAAGGGCTGGGCGCGTACCTGTTCCTCGGCAAGGGCGAGGAGACCACCGGCGGCCGGGACAAGGCCAGCATCCTTGCGGACACGCTTGAGGCGCTGCTCGGCGCGATCTACCTGCAGCACGGCCTGGACGTCGCGGGCGAGGTGATCCACAAGTTGTTCGACCCGCTGATGGCCGCGTCCTCGAAGCAGGGCCCGAGCCTGGACTGGAAGACCAGCCTGCAGGAGCTCACCGCGTCGCTCGGCCTGGGCGTGCCGGAGTACAAGATCGAGGAGGCCGGGCCGGACCACGCGAAGACGTTCACCGCCTGGGTCCACGTGGCCGGCCGGGAGTACGGCGGCCAGCAGGGCCGGAGCAAGAAGCAGGCGGAGCAGCGGGCGGCTGAGGCGGCCTGGCAGACGCTCTCCACCCAGGGCGGCGGCTCGCTCAGCGCGGGCGGCGCGCCGGACCTGCCCGACCTCCCGGACGGCGGTCAGTGACCACCGTCACCGAGGCCGCCGCCGAGGACACCGGGCGGGCGGGGCCGGAGCGGTTCTCCCCGCTCTGGCACGTGGCAATCATCCTCGCGCTCTACGTGCTCCTCCGTGGCCTGCAGTCCGCCGCCATCGGCTGGCTGGCGCAGCCCGGCGCGACAGTCGCGGACAGCCTGCTCTCCTGGGACGCGGGCTGGTTCGTCACCGTCGCAGGCGAGGGCTACCCGACGAACTACAGCTACGACCAGGACGGCGTGCTCGTCGGCAACGGCATCGCGTTCTTCCCGCTCTACCCCGCGCTGATCCGGCTGACCTCGTTCACCGGCCTGAGCCTGCCGGACGCCGCGCTCGTCGTCACCTGGGTGTGCGGCGCCGCGGCCGCGCTCGCGCTGTTCCAGCTCGGCACGCGCCTCTACGACCGCCGCACCGGCTACGCGCTCACCGTCCTGGTGATCGCCCAGCCGATGTCAGTGGTGCTGAACATGGGCTACTCCGAGGGCCTGTTCCTTGCGCTCGCGTCCGGCGCGCTGCTCGCCGCGCACAAGCGGGCCTGGATTCCGATGGGCGTGCTCGGCCTGGCCGGCGCGCTGACCCGCCCCACCGGCTTCGCGCTCACCGTTGCGCTCGGCGTGGCCGCGCTGCTCGCCTGGCGCACGTCGACGACGCGGGAGCGGATCACCTCGCTGACCGCGGCCGGGGTGGCGATGGCCGGCACGCCCGCCTACCTTCTCTGGGCCGGGCACCGCATCGGCGACTGGGACGCCTGGTTCCGCATCCAGACCGCCGGGTGGGGGTCCACGTTCGACTTCGGCCGGACCACGCTTGCCTTCCTCGACGGCACGATGCGCACCGGGAACAGCTGGGTGCAGGTAAGCGTCGCCTGGATCCTGATCGGCGCGGTCGTGCTCGCGTTCGTCGCCGTGCTTCATCGCCCCTGGTGGCCGCTTGTCGCCTACGGGCTGGTCACGCTGGTGCTGGTGGTCGGGCAGGGCGGCTACTACCATTCCAAGCCGCGCCTGCTCGTACCCGTGCTGCTGGTCCTCCTGCCGTTGGCGACCGCACTCGGCCGGGCACGCTGGCGCACGATCGTCCCCGCGCTCGCCGGCTACGCCGCGTTCGGCCTCTGGTACGGCGCCTACCTGGTCACCGTCTGGCCCTACACCATCTGAGGATCGATGTGCCCGAGCTCCCCGAGGTCGAGACCGTCCGGCTCGGCCTGACCACCTGGGTCGTCGGCCGCCGCCTGCACACGGTCGAGGTCCGCCACCCGCGCGCGATCCGCCGCCACGTGCCCGGCGCCGACCACTTCGCGTCAGTCCTGGCCGGACGCACCATTCTGGACGTCTGCCGCCGCGGCAAGTACCTCTGGCTGCCGCTTGACTCCGGCGACGCGATCATCGGCCACCTCGGCATGTCCGGCCAGCTGCTGGTCCAGCCGCCCGGCACGCCGGACGAGACGCACCTGCGCGTCCGGTTCGCGTTCGACGACGACGGGCCCGAGCTGCGCTTCATCGACCAGCGCACGTTCGGCGGGCTCGCGGTCTCCACAGGCGGCGCCGAACTGCCGAGCGAGATCGCACACATCGCCCGCGACCCGATGGATCCGCTCTTCGACGACCTCGCGTTCGCGGACCGCCTCCGCCGCAAGCACACCGAGATCAAGCGCGCGCTGCTCGACCAGTCGCTCATCTCCGGCGTCGGCAACATCTACGCGGACGAGGCGCTGTGGCGTGCCAAGCTACACGGCGCGCGCCCCACCGACGCGCTGAGCAGGCCGGCGATCGAGCGCCTCCTCGCCCATGTCCGCGACGTGCTGTCCGCCGCGATCAAGGAAGGCGGCACCAGCTTCGACGCGCTCTACGTCAACGTCAACGGGGAGAGCGGCTACTTCGATCGGGCGCTGAACGTCTACGGCCAGGAGGGCCTGCCGTGCAGCAGGTGCGGCGCCGCGATCCGCCGCGAGTCGTTCATGAACCGGTCCAGCTTCAGCTGTCCCCGCTGCCAACCCAAACCCCGATAAAAGCGGATATTCCCGCTTCCGCGGTGGTCCGGCCCGTTTGCTCCCGCGGGCTCCGGTCGTCGCTGGCGCTCCCCCCTGCACGTTCCGCGGTGCACGGTCAGAAAACCGGAACGCGGGTCAGGCCTTCGACCAGGAACAATCACCGCGGCCGGTCGCTGCGCGGGGAACTCGTACCCCCGGGTGATTTTCCTTTGCGGCTCCGGCGGAGCAGGCGCCGGTCTGGGACAGGGCAGCTCGGCAGATCACCGGGTGGGGGCGCGGACTCGTTCCGGCGCGGGTGGTCACCGGCGTGGGTGGTCACTGATGTGGATGGTCACTGGCGTGGGCGGTCGCTGGCGTGGGTGGTCGCTGGCGTGGGTGGTCGCTGGCGTGGGTGGTCACTGGCGTAGATGGTCACTGGCGTGGACGGTCACTGGCGTGGGTGCTCACCGGCGTGGGTGCCATGGGCGGGTGCGGCTACCGGGGTGGCCAGCGCCCATCCCGCGCCGCGGAGCGTGATCAGGCGCCGCGCGAGCGGGAGCAGGGCGGCGGGCACGTCGAAGACAAGGTGAGCGTCGCCCGGCCGGGTCTCGGCACGCTGGTAGTCGAGCCAGCTCCCGGCGAAACCGATGACTCCCACCCCCAGGCACCGGTAGCGGGGATGCGGGTCGGCACCCACGTTGAGCAGCACCTCCGCGATCCCGAGCCGGCGCGCGTGGCGGACCGCGAGCGCCACGGCGCCCAGCTCGTCCGCGTCCGCCGGGCAGCGGTCCAGCAGCAGGCCGGCGACCGGGTGCCGGACCCAGCCGGCCAGGTCGTCCAGCAACGCGGTGACCGGGCGCTCGCCGTGCTCCAGATCCACCCGGCCGAACATTCGCACGCCGGCCCGGGTGAGCACGGCAACGGCGGCGTCCGTCTCGGCCGGCGGCAGGTCGAGGACCGCGGTGACCGTACAGCCCGGCCCGGCCACAGCTGCCCAGGTCTCGGCGGGGGAGTACCGGTGTGCCGCCAACGGCAGCAGGATCGGCACGGTGCGATGCCGCTCCTGCGCCGAGTCCGGATCAGAGACCGCCGGGCGGCTCCCGGCCCACGTCAGGAGCGAAGGTGGTGCCGCGGCGGTGATGGGCTCGCATGCCGCTGCCGCTGCCGCTGCCGCTGCCGCTGCCGCTGCCGCTGCCGCTGCCGCTGCCGCTGCCGCTGCCGTCGGGCGGGCCTCGGCCTCTGTCGATGGTGACGCGTGCGTCGCTGTCGTGGTGATCCTGCGCGGCTCTCCAGAATTTCTCGGTCCTTTCTGTCCCGTCTGTCCCGTCTGTCCTGTCGGTCCCGTCGGTCCTGCGGATCCGGTCGGTCCTGCGGATCCGGTCGGTCCTGCGGATCCGGTCGGTCCTGCGGATCCTGTCGGTTCTGTCGGTTCTGTCGGTTCTGTCGGTTCTGTCGGGTCTGCCGGGTCTGCCGGGTCTGCCGGGTCTGCCGGGTCTGCCGGGTCTGCCGGGTCTACCGGGTCTACCGGGTCTACCGGGTCTACTGGGTGGGTCTCGGCCCGTGCCGCCAGTGCGACGGAAGCATCCGCTTCGGCGATGGGTGCGGCCTCAGGCACCGCCCGACGCGTCGCGGTCCAAGCCACAGGGAAGGCCTGCGCATCTGGCACCGCCGCTGGACCGAGATCTCCCCCCTGAGGTACCGAGCCCGCCTGATCAGCACGTTCCGGCGGAACAGCCGGGCGGAGTCGGGGAAAGACCGTCCGATCTGCCGAGCCGCCCGGATCAATATGCCGAGGTGGAACGGCCCGGCGGAGTCGGGGAAGGATCATCGGGTTGCTCCGGGGCCGATTGCGGCGCTCAGCAGACCGGCGCCGTAGCTGACCGCCGCTGCCCCGGCCAGAACGGACAGGGCGAGGTCAATAGCCGGCCGATCGACGAGAGCGGCGCCGAAGCAGAGCGCGGCGGCGGCAAGCGGGGCGGGCACGAGGGAGACCAGGGCCGCGGTTGTGATGCGGCCCTGCGCGGCGAGCAACAGGATCACGCCGTGGAGACCGGCGAGGAGCAGTCCCGCGGTCAGGCTGAGCGCCGTGGCCCGAGCCGTCGCGTGTTCGGCCAGCGGATGCGGCACCAGGTGGATCGCGAGTGTCGTAGCGATCCCTACCAGCAGCGGCGGCGTGAGTCCGATGATCGAAACCAGCGTCACGCCGCCTATGTGCCGTCGATAGGCGCGGACTGTGTCATAGGCGTCGAGCGCACCGGCCGTCTGGGCGGCGCGCCAGCCCGCGAACACCTCCAGCAGCGGCAATGCGATCAACATCGGGACGGCGACCGGCGGCATCGGGCTGCTGCCCGGTACCAGGAGGCAGGCCAGCACGAACGTGGTGATCTGGCCGAAACCGATGAGGGCATGCCCGGCAGCGGTACGCCAGACGCCGGGGCCGGCCGTCGGACGCCCGTCAGTCCCTTCCGATCCGGCCAGCCCCGCCCGTTCGTGAGTCGGCCACGGCGGACGGCGAGACGGCGGCGGCGGACGGCGAGATGGCCACGGCGCTGACCGCCAGGTCCACGACACGGGCCGCAGCATCCACAGTGCCGCGCCGAAGACGCACACCAGCAGGGCCGGTGCGGTCGGGAGCCGTGCGGGCCCGCCATCGTCGGCCATCACGATCGCCACCGCGCACGCAGGCAGGAACGCCCGCAGCATCGCCCTTTCCCGGCCCGTCACCACGGCCGCGACAAGCGCGGCGAACACCGCCAACCCCGCGGCAGCCGACCACGCCACAGCCCTCGGCTCCGCCCCGGCCACCCCCTGCATCCCGGCCCGCACCGCCGAGCCCCACCCCTCGACGCCCGAGCCCGTCACCTCCGCCGCCGTCCCGTCCGAGCCCGTCGCCTCCGTCGCCGTCCCGTCCGAGCCTGCCGCTCCCGACGCCACCCCGTCCGAGCCCGTCGCCTCCGTCGCCGTCCCGCCCGAGCCCGTCACCTCCGACGGCGCCCCGCCCGAGCCCGTCACCTCCGACGCCACCCCAGCCGAACCCGCCACCCCCCACGCCGCCCCGCCCAGGCCGCCTTCGGTCCACCACAGCGCCGCCCCGACCAGCCCGGCCGCGGCCATCCCCAGAAGCGCGAATCCCGCCACCGCCACCCGCAGGCCCCGGGCCGGCCCGTACAGGCGGCCCACGGACGTCAACGCCTGCACCGCCGGCCACCCGAGCAGCAGCACGCCCGCGACGATCACCCACCCCGCCCGGTCCAGCGGTGCCACGGCCGCAAGCAGCACCGGGATCGCGTAGAGCGCGGCCCGCCGCAGCGACGCCCGCAGATACGGGACGCGGCCGGAGCGCACGCCCGCCCGGATCCAGCGTCTGCGCCGGAGGTGCCCGAGCAGCGATTCACCGAGCGCGAAGACGGTCGGCGCACCGTACCCGCGAAGGGCTCCGTGGTCTGTCAGCCCGCCTGCCTCGAGTGCGGCGGCCACGTCGTCGGCGTCGGCCGCGCGGGCGGAGCGGGTGAGTTCGGCGACCGTCGGAACGTTCATCGGTACCCCAGGTCGCGGTAGAGGTGGTCGTAGGCGGGGAGCGTCGCGTGCCGGGCGAGCGTCCGGCGGCGGGCCGTGGCGCCGGTGCGCCGCCGCAGGGCATGGTCGGTGAGGAGCAGGGTGCAGGCGTCCGCGAGCGCGCCGGGTTCGCCGGGCGGCACGACGAGGCCGCCGTCGCCGACCGTCTCCGCCGCCGCCCCGACGTCCGTGGCCACCGCCGGACGACCAGTCATCAAGGCCTTGACCAGGGTGTACGCCACGCCGTCCGTCAGATCGGTGGCGACCGCGACCTGCCCGTCCGCCTGCGGGTCGTCGACGAACCGGAGCGCGTCGTCCAGGCCGAGCCGGTGGGCCAGGTCGCGGCAGTGGCGGGCGTAGGACGGGTCCGTGACCGGCCCGTCCACAAGCAGCCGCACGCCCGGAACCCGCGCCCGGACCAGGCTGAACGCGCTGATCAGACAGGGCAGCTCCGCGTCCGGGCCGATGCTGCCGCGCCACAGCAGCACCTGCGCGGCGGGTTCCGGGGTGTGGCCGGGGTCGTCGAGGCCGGGCGGTACGACGAGCACGCGTTCCGGGTCCGCGCCGTGCCGGAGCTGCCAGCGCCTGTGGAAGCGGGCTGCAGCGATCACCAGCGCGGCGGATTCGTATCCGAGCCGGGCCAGCGCGCGGTGGAAGCGCAGCAGCACCGTGCGCACCGGCTCGTCGTCGCCGGGTGCCAGGTACCGCCGCCGCAGGTGGATGTCGTGTTCGGTGAGCAGGTACGGCGTGCCGGTGTGCCAGCGGGCCGCGAGCGCGATCAGCAGCGGTGGCCCGGACGCGGCCGCGTGCGTGACGTCGGCGTCCGGCGCCGGGACCGCGAGTGGCCGGAGCACGCGTTCGAGCAGGCCGGAGGCGTGGCGGGCCTGTCTCAGCGTGAGCCGGGGGACCGTGCTGTCGACGCCCCGCGCGGCCCGGGCCGCGTCGAGGAGTGCGCCGGCGATCGGCACGCCGTGCAGTGGTTGCCGGCCGTCGCGGGCGAGCACGGCGAGTCGATGCAGCCCGTCCGCGAACTGCCGGTGCGAGGAGTCGCTGAGCATGCCGCGGAACAGCAGCATGGCGGCGGTGACGGCGGCGGGCCGGTCCGCGCGGGGGAGCGACGGCCCGCGGCTCCCGGGCCGCACGTTCCGGACGGAGGCGACGTGGGCCGGCAGCGGGTGGGTGTCGCGGGCCTCCAGCCGGAGCAGGTGGAACGTGTGCCCGGTGACGGCGCCGATCAGTCGTCGGGCCCAGGCGTCGGCCGGTGTCCCGGCCTCGGTGACGAGAGCGACCCGCACCGGTGACCTATCGCCGGTACGGGTCGCGCTCGGAAGAGCAGTTCGGGGTCACGCCGTGCGCAACGAGCTTTCCTCAGGTCGAAGCGCCGGTTGTCGGCTTGGGGACAGCGGTCGTACCCGGTCGGGTCAGCTGCCGGAACCGAACATCTGCGTCCATATCGGGGTGTTTCCGTCGTAGGCGAGACCGACGCCCGTCTCCTTGGCCTTGCAGTTGAGGATGTTCGCGCGGTGGCCGTCGCTGTTCATCCAGGACTCCATGACCGCTTCCGGCGTCTGCTGGCCCTTGGCGATGTTCTCGCCGATCGCGTTGTCGTATCCGGCGGCGCCGGCCCGGTCCCAGGGCGAGCGCCCGTCCAGGCTCTTGTGGTCGAAGTAGTCCTGGTCGGCCATGTCCTGGCTGTGCCCGCGGGTTGCGGTGCGCAGCTTCTCGTTCGTGGTGACCTTGCCGCAGCCGGCCGTGGCGCGCTCCTCGTTGACGAGCGCCGTGACCGCGTCCTCCATCGAGGTGATCTTGCTGCTGGCGCCCGAACCGCTGCCGCCGGAGGAGCTGCCGCCGTTGGACGACGTGCCGCCGTTGCCGTTGCCGCTGCCGGTCTGCTTCGGCGCGGGCTTCGGTGCGGCCGGCGCGCTGCTGGCCGGCGCGGACGGAGAAGCGCTCGGCGACGGGCTGGCCGGGTTCTCGCCCATCACCGCCTCGCCGCTGACCTGGTCCGGCGCGGCCGGTTCGGCGGAGGTGGTGGTGGTGGTGGTGGCGCGCGGGGAGCTGCGGTCGGCGGCCGGGTCCGGGGCCAGATCGCCGCGGTTGGCCTCGCCCGCGCTCGCGTCATAGGACGAGTCGTCGCCTCCGCTGCCGCCGCCGAGGTTCGGCGGGATCACGTACGCGGCGACGCCGAAGATGGCGAGCACGGCCGCGACCAGAGCCACCAGGCCTACCGTGCCGCCGGGAACACGGCGTCGACCGGACTTCCTGACCCTTTTCGCGCTGTGCCGCCCACCAGAGGTGAACTCCTCCGCACGGGGCAGCTCTTGCTGGCTCGTCGCTCGCTCGGCTTGCCGTGACACGGGGTGAACGCCTCCACAGACGGTAAAAACCGCGTGCTCACGCAGCGCGATCGATGGGCGCAGATTGCCATCCGAACCTAATCGGGTGACCAGGGACTTCCAACAGACCTAAGGAAGACCTAGGGAAGACCTAAGAACCGTCGGACCGTCCGCAAAATGCTAATTACCCAGGGTGATGGACGTGGTGCTGGACACGCCGCGCTTGACTCTTTTGGCGACGCGGCGGACTATGGAGGGGTCGCCAGTCGCGCCCAATCACGCCCGTGTGTGCCCACGAGTGTGGAGTCGCGATTTGATGGGCGCGCGTTGGCCGGCCTTTCCGGCAGCGCATTACGAGGAGACGAAATGGCGAAGGCCCTCTACGGCCACGTCGGCATGGCGCAAGACCGGCGCCTCGTCGACGAGGTCAACCGACTGCGTTCCACGGTGCAGGCACTGGAGTTCGAGATCACGCGGTTGCGTGCTGACAACGATCGGCTCGCCGCTGCCGCCGCCGAGGCGGATGATCTGCTGAGTCTGCGCGAACCGGCGCTGACCTGATTTCCAGGGGCGTCGGTCCACCCGGCGCCCACTGCAGAGTTCGAACAGCTGCAGCAGTGTCACCGTAGCAACGCCTGACGAACAACAGAATCCCACTGAATCACACAGCGCGCCGACACATCATTCGTGGCGGCGCGCAGCCTTTTGTAAAGGGTGATGTTGGCGCATTCCTCTCCGTTGCGGCTAGCGTGGGGCCGCGAGTCGTTCCCGGAACCCTGGCCCGCTCGTTAGGCCCCCGGGGCACCCTGCCTCGACGAGGTCACCGGGTGATGCTCGCCGCCGCGGGTTACCCTGCGGATTCTTGCCCGCCGGCGTCCTGCGGCGGGGCGCCGGGGTGAGGATACGGGAACGTGCATCTCAAGAGCCTTACGGTGAAGGGCTTCAAGTCCTTCGCCAGCGCCACCACCATGCGCCTGGAGCCCGGCATCACCTGCGTGGTGGGCCCGAACGGCTCCGGCAAGTCAAATGTCGTGGACGCGATCGCCTGGGTGCTCGGCGAGCAGGGTGCGAAGGCGCTGCGCGGCGGCAAGATGGAGGACGTCATCTTCGCCGGTACGGCCGGCCGTGCGCCCCTGGGCCGGGCCGAGGTCACGCTGACCATCGACAACACGGACGGCGCGCTCCCGATCGACTACACCGAGGTCTCGATCACCCGCCGGATGTTCCGCTCCGGTGAGAGCGAATACGAGATCAACGGCAACGGCTGCCGCCTGCTCGACATCCAGGAGCTGCTCTCCGACAGCGGCATCGGCCGCGAGATGCACATCATCGTCGGCCAGGGCCGGCTCGACTCGATGCTGCACGCGAAGCCGGAGGACCGCCGCGCGTTCATCGAGGAGGCGGCAGGCGTCCTCAAGCACCGCAAGCGGAAAGAGAAGGCGATCCGCAAGCTGGACGCCATGCAGGTCAACCTGAACCGGCTGACCGACCTCACCGCCGAGCTGCGCCGCCAGCTCAAGCCGCTCGGCCGCCAGGCGGAGGTGGCCCGCCGCGCCGCCGGCATCCAGTCCGACCTGCGCGACGCGCGCCTACGGCTGCTCGCGGACGACCTCACCACGCTCCGCACCACGCTTGACAAGGAGATCGCGGACGAGGCCGCGCTCCGGACCCGCCGCGGCGAGCTGGAGAAGGAGAACGAGGTCGCCCAGGGGCGGCTCGCCACGCTTGAGGCCGCGCACGCGGAGGACGCGCCGCTGCTCGCCGCCGCCCAGGACGCCTGGTACAAGCTCTCCGCGCTGCAGGAACGGTTCCGCTCCACCGAGCAGCTGGCCGGCGAGCGGCTGCGGCACCTGTCCGCGCCCGGCGAGGAGGAGCGGCCCGGCCGCGACCCCGACATGCTCGAAGCCCAGGCCGAGGAGGTACGGGCCCAGGAGGAGGAGCTCCGGGAGGCGCTCGAGGAGGACAAGGCACGGCTGGCCGAGGCGGTCGAGGCCCGGCAGGACCTGGAGCGGCAGCTGGCGGACGCGGAGCGCGCGCTTCGCAACGCCGCGAAGGCCATCGCCGACCGCCGGGAGGGCCTGGCGAAGCTCACCGGCCAGGTCAGCGCCGCGCAGGCCCGGTCGTCCACCGCGGCCGAGGAGATCTCCCGCCTGGTGACCGCGCACACCGACGCGGCCGAGCGCGCGGAGCGGGCCCAGGCGGCCGTGGACGCGGTCTCGGCCGAGTCGACCGAGGCCGACCGGGACAACGCGGACCTCGACGCCCGGCACGCGGAGACCGTGGCTGCGCACGACGCCGCGTCCGCGGTGGTCCGCGACCTCACCGAGGCCGAGCGGAAGGCGGAGAAGGACGCGGCGAGCTGGAAGGCGCGCGAGGAGGCCCTCGCGATGGGACTCAAGCGCAAGGACGGCGCGGGCGCGCTGCTGGCCAAGGCCGGGCAGGTCCCCGGCCTGCTGGGCAGCCTTGCCGGGCTGCTCAGCGTGCGTCCCGGCCACGAGGCCGCGCTTGCCGCCGCGCTCGGCGCGCTTGCCGACGCGGTCGCGGTCACGGGCGTCGACGAGGCCGTCGAGGCGATGCGCACCCTCAAGATCACCGACGCCGGCCGGGCCGCGATGCTTGTCGCGGGCGAGGCCGGACCTGGTGACCTGGGTTCGCTCGACGCGCTGCGGCCCAAGCTGCCGGACGGCGCGTCCTGGGCCCCCGACCTGATCACCTGCGCGGAGCAGGTACGGCCCGCCGTCTACCGGGCGCTGCGCGACGTGGTGTTCGTACCCTCGCTTGAAGAGGCCGCCCAGGTCGCCGCGAACAACCCCGAACTGCGCGCGGTCACACCCGAGGGCGACGTGCTTGGCGCGTTCGCGGCCGCGGGCGGCTCCGGCAAGGCGGTCAGCTACATCGAGGTGCAGGCCGCGGTCGACGAGGCCAGGGCGAACCGGGAGACGGCCGAGGCGACCATCGCCGGGCTCAAGGAGGAGTTGGCCGAGGCGCGCGAGGAGGTGGCGGCGCGCAAGGAAGAGGTGCAGGTCGCGGCCGCGGCCAAGCGCGAGGCGGAGAGCCAGCGCAACGCGGCCGCCCGCCGACTCGCCGAGCTGGGCGCCGCCGCGCGCTCCGCCAAGGCCGAGACCGACCGGCTCGCCACCTCCCGCGCCAAGGCCGAGCAGGCTCGCGAACAGGACCTGATGCGGCTTGAGGAGCTTGAGGAACGGCTGCGCGCCGCGGAGGAGACACCGCTTGACGAGGAACCGTCGACGGACGAGCGCGACCTGATCGCCGCAAGCGTTCCCCAGGCCCGGCAGAACGAGATGGAGGTACGGCTCGCAGTTCGTACCGCGGAGGAACGGGTGTCGTCGATCGCCGGCCGCGCCGACTCGCTGCTGCGGCAGGCCAACGCGGAACGGCAGGCCCGGGAGCGCGCCGCCGCCCGCAAGGCCGCGCGCGCCCGCGGGGCCGCCATCGCACGGGCGGTCACCACCGGCGCCGGCGCGGCCCTGGTCCGGATCGCGTCCTCGCTGGCCGAGGCCGCGACCAGCCGGGACCAGATCGCGACCACCCGGTCCGCACGCGAGGCCGAGCTGCAGGAGGTCCGCTCCACCGCCCGGCAGCTGGCCGGCGAGCTGGACCGGCTGACCAGCGAGGTGCACCGCGACGAGGTGGCCCGCGCGGAGCAGCGGCTGCGTTTGGAACAGTTGGAGGCTAAGGCGGCCGAGGACTTCTCGCTCGACGTCGAGACCCTGACCAGCGAGTACGGTCCGCAGAACCCGGTGCCGCCGACCCAGGCCGATGTCACCGCCGCGGAGAAGGACGGCAAGCCGGCGCCGGAGCCGCTGCCGTTCCACAGGCCCACCCAGGAGAAGCGCGCCGCCAAGGCCGAGCGCGACCTCACGCTCCTCGGCAAGGTCAACCCGCTGGCGCTTGAGGAGTTCGCGGCGCTCGAGGAGCGGTTCAAGTTCCTCTCCGACCAGCTGGAGGATCTGAAGGCCACGCGCAAGGACCTGCTCACAGTGGTCAAGGACGTGGACGACCGGATCCTGGAGGTCTTCGCGTCCGCGTTCGAGGACACGGCCCGCGAGTTCGAGCACGTCTTCCAGGTACTCTTCCCCGGCGGCGAGGGGCGGCTGATCCTGACCGACCCGGAGGACATGCTGACCACAGGCGTCGACGTCGAGGCCCGCCCGCCCGGCAAGAAGATCAAGCGACTGTCGCTGCTCTCCGGTGGCGAGCGCTCGCTCACCGCGGTGGCGATGCTCTGCGCGATCTTCCGGGCCCGCCCCAGCCCGTTCTACATCATGGACGAGGTCGAGGCGGCGCTTGACGACGTCAACCTCGGCCGCCTGATCACGCTGTTCGAGCAGCTCCGCGAGCGTTCGCAGCTGATCATCATCACCCACCAGAAGCGCACGATGGAGGTGGCCGACGCGCTCTACGGCATCACCATGCGCGCCGGCGTCACCCAGGTCATCAGCCAGAAGATCGTCAAGGAGAGCGCGGATGCGTAGGCAGCGGGCACGTGCCCTGCTCGTCGACCTGGACGGAGTGCTCCGGCACTTCTCCACGACCACAACCCAGGAGATCGAGCGGCGGTACGGGATGGAGCCCGGCCGCCTCTGGGAGACCGCATCCGTGTGGGGCCGCATGCAACCCGCACTTGCCGGCGAGGTCACCCACGCACAGTGGATGTCCACAGTGGTCGGCGAGCTGGTCTTCGCGGCCGGCGGGCATGAGCGCGCGCAGGCCGCGGTCGCGGAGTGGCAGGCCGATCGCGGCGCCGTCGACGCGGACGTGCTCGACTTCATCCGTTCCGTGCGCACGGCAGGCCTGCCGGTCGGGATCGCCACGAACGGCACCGACGTGCTCGACGCGGACCTGGACACGCTCGGTCTCGCCGGCGAGGTGGACGTGGTGGTCAACTCGTCGGCGGTGGGCGTACACAAGCCGGCCAAGGAGTTCTTCGTCGCGGCCTGCCAGGCGATACGCGTACCCCCGCCGCTCGTGCTCTTCATCGACGACGACGACCGGGCGGTACGCGGCGCCCGGGCCGCGGGACTGTCCGCGCTGCGCTGGAGCGGCCCGGACGATCTCCGCTACGTCCGGGCCGCGTTGGAGCTGTAGCGGCCTCAGTCGCCGGTCACGCCGTCAATGCGCTCGCGCAGCAGGTCGGCGTGACCGTTGTGCCGCGCGTACTCCTCGATCATGTGCACGTAGATCCAGCGCAGGTTCTTCTCGGTCTCCTTCGTCGGGTGCCGGTAGATGTGGTCGAGGCCGACCGACTTCACGGCGGCGCGCGCCTCCTCCGTCTCGGAGATGAACGTGGCGAAGTCCCGCTCCGCATCCGCCTCCGCGACGTTCTCGAAGTCGCCGTCCGGCTGGTCCGGGGTGCAGAAGATGTCGGTCAACTCAGGTGCGACGCCGGTGAAGACCCGGAACCACCAGCGCTCCACCTCCGCCATATGGCGCACCAGGCCGAGCAGCGTCAGGTTCGACGGCGGCACGCTTGCGGTTCTCAGCTGGGCGGCGCCCAGCCCCGCGCACTTGGTGAGCAGGGTGTGGCGGTGCCAGTCCAGCCAGCCCTCCAGCATCTCCCGCTCGGGAGCGACAAAGGGCTCGGAGGCGCGCTCGATGACAGGCACGGTCCATTCGGTCGTCATGCGCGCGATTCTGCCGGACCGGGCCGACATCTTTTCGGATTAAAGCCCTGACGACGGCGCTGCTGTGCCGGAAACGTCAACGAAGTCGGGCGGTGCGCTCCCGGGGCGCTCGGGTTGGCCTGGGGACGACGGCAGTTCCGATCTTCTCGCTCACGGCGTGGCTTTAGCCCGCTTGCTCCGAGACAGTCGCTTCCGGTCGCTTCCTGGGGCGCGGCTATCGCCTCAGCGGCGGCCGGTCAGCTCGGCTCTGGCCTGGGTGAGCGCAAGGACCGGCACCGAAACGGACGGCTGCGCGCGGTGCGGGCCTGGCGCTGCGGATGCGTCGCCTCGGCATCCACGACATTACTGACCCTCTGGAGTGGGGGTGAGCGCACCCGCCGGCGGTCGAGTCTGCACATTAGGACACGAAGGGCCTGCGCCGCACCCTCACTGCGAAAGATCAGCATGTCCTAAATGCCGCGCACGCCTTGCTGGCCATCGACTTCCAGGTGGTCAGCAAGATCGTTGTTTCGCTCAGGGTTGTTTCCGTGCTCGCGAACCATCCCTGAGCGAAACAACGATCTTGCATTCGGTCAGCTGGACGCCACCTCCCGGCGGCCGCCGCCGCGCGGCCCTGGAACGCGGGCGCCCGAGGCCGATGCGTCACTTCAAAGCCTTCAGCGGAGCGGGACAGTCACCGTGTGGTTGGAGGTTCGCGTCCGACGATCAATGAGTGGAGCAAAAGATAGGTCAACTTCGCTAGTTGACCTATCTTTTGCTCCACTCATTGATCCATTCTGGATGCGCGCCGGATGATCATTCCGCATGGGTCGTACGACGGCGGGAACGCTATGCGCAAGTAGCCAGATAAGCCGAAATTTCGGGCGCGAAGCGCCTGCCCTTTCGATCTTGCGTCTTGCTGGAACTGTCGAGGCTGGCGGTGAGCGTCGTCGTTCTTGAGAGAGCCTGCGCCCGGGGCCTGGCGAAGGGCCGGCAGCGAGCGCCGGATCGCGGTGCCGCTCTTGACCTTGCGGTGCGTGAGGTGGCGGGTACAGCGGTGGCGTGGTTGCCAGGCTGTGGTGCCGCTCGTGACCTTGCGGTGCGTGAGGTCTTGCCGGGGCCGGCGGTGGCGTGGTTGCCGGGCTGCGGTGCCGCTTTGACCTTGCGATGCGTTAGGTCTGGGGGGTGGCGTGGTGGCTGCTATTCGTTGCTGCTCTTGACTCTGCGTCGGTGAGGTCCGGTGAAGGGTGGCGGTGACGGGGTGCCTGGTCTCGGTGCCGCTCTTGACGTCGCATTGAGGGCGGCCGGTCCGAGGGCCGGGGTGGGCGGGGTGGGGAAGGGCGGGTCTCCCGGTGATCGGGGGACCCGCCCTGGGGTGGTGGGGTGAAAGTCCGGCGGAACCGGCTCCGAGCGGCGAGCGGAGCGCCAGCGGAGCCCGGCGCGAGGTTTGCCCGCGGGAGCGTGCGGGCCGGACTACCCCACAGAGTGGGTGGATGAATTGGCTTTAGGTGGCTGAGATGGTGTTGGTGGCGACGAGGGCGAGTACGACGGTGCCCAGGATGAGGCGGTAGACGATGAAGACCGTGTAGCTGTGCTTGGCGACGAACTTGAGCAGCCAGTTGACCGCGAAGTACGCCACGATGAAGCTGACGACGGTCGCGACAAGCGTGTTCACCCAGCCGACGCCGTTGGAGATGTTGTCGAACTCGGTGATCACCTGGAGTGCGGTGGCGGCGGTCAGCGCGGGGATCGACAGGAAGAACGACAGGCGGGTGACTGTGACGCGGTCCAGGTCACGGAGCAGGCCGGCGGACATGGTGGCGCCGGAGCGGGATACGCCGGGGATCAGCGCCAGGCACTGAGTGATGCCGATGATCAGCGTGTCTTTCCAGGTCACGTCCGCCTCGTGGCGGACCTGGGTGGCCGCGCGGTCGGCGAACCACATGACGAAGCTCCACACGATGAGTGCGCTGCCGACGAACCAGAGGCTGCGCAGCGTGGTCTCGATCTGGTCCTTGAACAGCAGGCCGATGATCGCGATCGGGACCGAGCCAAGGATGACCGCCCAGCTGAACCGGTAGTCGAGGGTGCCGCGGTTCTCCGCCTTGAACAGACCGCCGAACCAGGCCTTGATGATCCGGATGATGTCCATGCGCAGGTAGAGCAGCGTGGCCATCACGGCGCCGACCTGGATGATCGCGGTGAAGGCCGTGATGTCGGGCGCGTCGATCTGGTAGCCGAGCAGCTTCTCCAGGATGGTGAGGTGACCCGTGCTGGAGACCGGCAGGAACTCGGTGAAGCCTTCGACGGCGCCGAGCAGCACCGCTTCGAGGATGTTCACGGAATGGATCTTCCCTCCGCCGGCGCGCGTGCCGGCCGTTCAGGCGAGACGGACCGATCAAGATAGCGCGTGTGCCTCGACCGGTTTGAGGTGCAGGGTGACCCGCGCTCCGCCGAGCTCGCCGCGGCCGATCTCGACGCCGCCGCCCAGCTCCATCGCGACGCGGTGGACGATCGACAGGCCGAGGCCTGTGGAGCCGCCGCCGCTGTGACCCCGCTGGAGCGCAGCGCGCGCGTCCGCGATGCCGGGGCCGGCGTCGGAGACGGTCAGCGCCTGCTCGGAGACCGTGACCAGGAAGGGCGTGCCCTGCGGCGTGTGCTCGAAGACGTTGCCGATGAGCGCGTCGACGACCCCGATCAGATCCTCTTCGGGTACGGGGACGAAGACCGGGCGGTCCGCGCCGACGACCTGCCAGGGGCGGCCGTGGTCGTCCGCGAGCACGGCCCAGAAGGAGAGCCGGTCGGCCAGCACGTCGACCAGGTCGGTCTGCGCGTCGGTACGCTCGGTGACCGGCCGTCGTGCGCCACTGATGATCTCGTCGATCTCGTGTTGGAGATCCGACACGGCCTGGCGCACCCGGTCCGCGACCGGGCCGGGCGGGATGCGGTCCGCGTCCAGGCGCAGCGCGGTCAGCGGCGTGTGCAGCCGGTGCGACAGGTCGGACGCGAGCTCGCGCTCCTTGTCGATGAACTGGATCATGCGGTCGGCCATCGTGTTGAAGGCGGCGCCGGCCTCACGCAGCTCGGACGGGCCCTGCGGCGTGACGCGCGCGGACAGGTCCTTCGCACCGAACGCGCGGGCCGCGCCGGCAAGCGACCGGGCGGACATGACCAGGCGCACGCCGATCCGGTCCGCGACGAACACGGAGCCGGCCACCAGCACGATCGCCAGGCCGGCCATCGCGATCCAGGCCGTGTGGACGCCCCGGCGCAGGTCCGAGTCGGGCACGAAGACCTCGATCACGGCGGTACGGTTCCCGTCGATCGCGGTCGCCTGCAGGTAGACCAGGCCGCCGGGCACGGTCGCGGTGGTCGCCTGCCGGCGGGACTCCACAAGCTGCACGTCCGACGGGTCGGCCACTGTCACGCCCATCACCGGCGAGCCCGCGAGGTGCACGGCGAGCCGCCCGTCCGCCCCGGCGGCGGTCGAGGCCATGGCGCGGGTGAGCACGTCCGGATCGTCCGAGACGGCAAGCGCCGCGACCATGCCGGCGGCCTGCTGCTGTGCGTCGACGACCGCGCGGTCCTCGGCGATCTCCATCACGACGAGGGCCAGCGGCACGACGAAGGACAACGCGACCATCGTCGTCACGGCCAGCGCGAGCCGGGCGAGCGCGGCCCTCAACTGTGATCGGCAAGCATGATGCCGACGCCGCGGACGGCGTGCAGCAGGCGGGGCTGGGCGGCGGTCTCGCCCAGCTTGCGGCGCAGCCACGAGATGTGGACGTCGAGCGTCTTCTCGAAGCCGGCGTACGGCGCGCGCCACACCTCGGTCACCAACTCCTTGCGGGTGACGACCTGCCCGGCCCGGCCGGCGAGGTAGGCGAGCAGCTCGTACTCCTTTCGGGTGAGTTTCAGGGTTTCCCCGTCGAGCGTGATGGAGCGGCGGGACGGATCGACGCACAGCCCGCCGACGCGCATCGGCTCGGAGCTCTGCTGCGGCGCGGCCGGGCGGTGTCTGCGCAGCACGGCGGTGACCCGGGCGGCCAGGTGCGCGGTCGAGAACGGCTTCACCACGTAGTCGTCCGCACCCGCGTTGAGCAGGCGGATGATGTCCAGCTCGCCGCGTCGTCCGGTCGCGACGATCACCGGCACGTCGCAGATGGTGCGAAGCATGCGCAACGCGTCCGCACCGTCGAGGTCGGGCAGGCCGAGGTCGAGGATCACCAGGTCAGGAGGGTTGTTGGTGATCTCCTGCAACGCCTCCATGGCGCTGCCGACCGCGCGGACGGCGTGACCGAGATCGGTCAGCGTGTGCGCGATCGCGCCGCGCACCGTGGGGTCGTCGTCGACGAGCAGGACGAGGGGCATGGCAGCACGCTATCCCGAGTTGGCACTATGAGTCCCGTGCGGATCTGGCAGCAAGGCGGCGGGATGCTCGCGTGGCTTCTCGCCACCGTGCTCGGTGTGGCGACGGTATGGGTGGGGTTACGCCCCGTGTTGGAGACGGCGCTGCCGGATCGCGGCATTCCGCTGTCCGCGTCAGATCTGCGCAGGTTGTCGCCTTCGCCGATTGCGCCGGCCCCGCCCGCGATTTCACCGACAGTGACCGAGTCGCCGACGACGGCGCCGACCTCCTCGGCGCCACGGACCTCGGCGCCACCGTCACCGACGCCGTCAGTGGTTCGTAGTAGCGCTCCCACGCCGTCGCCGACGTCGTCCGCGCCGAAACAGACGGTCGTGAACGGGTGGACGGCGACCGAAAAGAACGGCAAGGTGACATATGTCCGAAGTTTCAAGGTTGACGGCGGGCAGACGGTGATCGAGATCCGGGATCAGGTGGTGAGCCTGGTGTCCGCCACACCCGCCGGCGGCTTCACCGCGGACGTGGCCCAGCCGTCGCCGGAGCGCCTCGTCGTGCGGTTCACGGGCAGTGGACAGGCGTTCACCATCGACGCGTTGTGGTTCAACAACGGGCCGTACGCGGAGGTTACTGCTTCGTGAGGACCACGTCGGCGACCGTGTCCAGCTCACCGCCGGGCGTGGTGCCCTCGATCGTCACCCGCGCCTCAAGCCCCCGGTGGGTAAGCGTGGCGACCGCGTTGCCGAAGTAGGGCCCGTCGCCGCGCTTGGACCAGCGCAGCGACGGTCCGCGCACGCCGGTCAGCGCGGCCATCCCGCGCGCGACCACCGCGGCCCAGCGCGACCAGCCGATCCGCATCAGCGGCCGCATGAAGCTCGGCACCTGGTTGTGGATCGGCGAACAGGTTAGCTGGTGCACAGGCGTCGGGATGTCCCGGCCGAACTCCGCACGGGCCACGTACGAGTGATGTACATCACCGGAGAGCACCGAGATGGACGCCGGGCCGGTGCTGCTGCGGCCCACCACCCGGAACAGGTCCGCCATCGCCTCGAACGAGGTCTGGAACGCGGCCCAGTGCTCCAGGTCCACGGCGCGGCGCAGCTTCTCGCCGAACGCTGCCACCCGGGGCCGCCGGGACGCGCTGATCCGCTCGTTCCACGCCTCCAGGTGGTGGATCGCCGGCGGCATCAGCCACGGCAGCGACGAACCCACCACCAGATGATCGAAGGTGGTGCCGTGCGCCTGGGACAGGAACCAGGACCACTCCGCCGCCGGCAGCATCGCGCGATGGTCCGGGTCGAGCACCCGGCTGCAGCGGTTGTCCAGGACCACCAGCCGGGTACGCCCGAGGTCGATCGCGAAGCTCCACTGGTACTGCCGCGACTTCCAGCTGTCCGGCAGATGCCCGACGTCCGCCTCCTGGTCCACCCGGGCGGCGAACTCGCGCAGCACCTCGGTGGCGTCACCTGCCGCGGCGACCTTCGGGTAGAGCGCGTCCAGCTCCAGCTGCTCCGGCGCCAGGTTGCCCATGTGCTGGTAGACCCAGTAGGAGGCGAGTCCGTTCACGATCCGCTCGGCCCACCACGGCTCGTTCTTCATGTCCGTGCGCCAGGCGGCCGACGAGTTCCAGTCGTCGATGATCTCGTGGTCGTCGAACATCATCACGGACGGCACCGTGGAGAAGAGCCAGCGGATCTCCGGATCGCGCCACGACTCTAGATAGAGCTTCGTGTACTCGTCGAACGTCTGCACGTCGTCCTGCAGCCCGTGGTGCGGCAACCGCCGGGCCTTGAGCTGCTGGCGGACGGTCGGCGACGTCTTGTCCGCGTAGACCTGGTCGCCGAGCAGCACCAGCATGTCCGGCCAGGCCCCGGGGTCGCCCTCGTGCTGCATCAGGCGGCGCGCGTAGGCGTCGAGCGCGTCCGGCGGCAGCCGCCGCGTGGTCGCGTGCTGCGTCGTCTCCCGGCAGGTCCCGAACACCAGTTTCGCCGTCGTCTCACCCTCCGCGTCGCCCCGGGTCCGGATGATGCTGCGGGGGTACGGCGAGTCCGCCGGCGGCCAGACGTGCTCGCCGTTGACGTACACCTCGTAGGGGGTGGCGGAGCCGGTTGCCAGCCCCTCCACCACGACAAGCGCGTAGTGGTGACCGAACGCCGAGAACGTGGTCGCGTGCCCACCCGCCTCGCCGGCCCGCACCTCGACCTCGGACGCGTGGGCGGTCTCCACCCAGATCGTGGCCCGGGTGCCGGCGATGCGCCGCAGCAGCGGCCCGACGAGCAACGTGTCGGTCGTCATGGAACGGACCTCCAGGGGATGGTGGGCCTAATCCTGCCCACCCGCCGCCACCGCGCGCCAGCCGGGGCGTGTCGCGGGTCACCTGACCGGGACGGTGGCCGGGGGTCGACCGCCCGTTCCCGGGGGCTGAGCCCGGGCGTTGCTTGAACGGGGCCGGGGCCGTCCCGGTAAGGGGTGGTGCGGTCGGCGGGACGCACGTGGGGCTATCTGACAGGATTCGGTAATGGACTACGTGGTCGTCGCTCTTGCGTTGCTGGGCGTGCTGGTGCTCGGCGGGATCGGTCTGGTGGTGCCACGGCTGCGCCGCCGGCCCACACTGCCGCCCGTTACGCCCTCCCCGGAGCCGCCCGTCGTCACGGCGCCGGTTGTTCCCTCTCCGGTTGTTCCCTCTCCGGTGGCCGACGCCCCGGTTGTTCCGGAAGCGCCTGCCGTTCCGGAAGCGCCTGTCGTTCCCGAGGCGCCGGCCGTCGAGCGGCCCGAGCCGTCCGCCGGGCGGCTCGTCCGGCTGCGGGCCCGGCTGTCCCGCTCGCAGAACGTGTTCGGCAAGGGCCTGCTCGGCCTGCTCGCCCGCGACCACATCGACGACGACACGTGGGAAGAGGTCGAGGACAGCCTGATCGGCGCGGACGTCGGCATCGAGGCGACCACAGTGATCGTCGAGCGGCTGCGTGAGCGCACCCGCGTGCTCGGCACCCGCTCCGCCGCGGAGGTGCGCGCGCTGCTGGCCGAGGAGCTGGTCGAGGCGCTCGACCCGGCGATGGACCGGACCCTGAAGTCCTCGCCCACCGGCGACCGCCCGGCCGTCGTGCTCGTGGTCGGCGTGAACGGCGCCGGCAAGACCACCACATGCGGCAAGATCGCCCGGGTGCTGATCGCGGACGGGCGTACCGTATTGATGGGCGCGGCCGACACGTTCCGGGCCGCCGCCGCCGAGCAGCTCGCCACCTGGGGTTCCCGGGTCGGCGCCGAGGTGGTCCGCGGGCCGGAGGGGGCAGACCCGGCGAGCGTCGCTTTCGACGCCGTCAAACGGGGTATCGAGATCCGGGTGGATACCGTGTTGGTCGACACCGCTGGCCGGCTGCAGAACAAGGTCGGCCTGATGGACGAGCTGGGTAAGGTCAAGCGGGTCGTGGAGAAGCACGGGCCGGTGGACGAGACGCTGCTGGTACTCGACGCCACCACCGGGCAGAACGGTCTTGAGCAGGCAAGAGTCTTCACAGAGGTGGTCGACGTGACGGGTGTCGTGCTGACCAAGCTGGACGGCACGGCGAAGGGGGGGATCGTGATCGCGGTGCAGCGCAAGCTGGGCATCCCGGTCAAGCTGGTCGGACTGGGCGAGGGCCCGGACGATCTGGCGCCCTTCGAGCCCGTGCAGTTCGTCGACGCGCTCCTCGGGTCTGACGCGTAATCCGTCGATGACGCATCCGAACCACGCGCCGAACATGTCGTGGCCGCCGCCGGGCGGGGGCGGGCAGCCCTACGCGCCCCAGCACTCCCAGCCGCCACAGCAGCCGCCGCCCGTGTATCACCAGGCGCCGCCGCAGCACCAGCCGCCGCATCAGCCGCCGCCCGTGCACCAGTACCCGCCGCAGCAGCCCCAGCAGCCGGCCCGGCCACAGCCGGTGCCACAACTGCACCCCGAGCCGGGGTACGAGGAGGTGCCGCTGCGTGGTGGCAACGTCAGCACCGTGCACCGCGTCGGCGACACCGTGCGCCGCAACGCGGGCCCGTGGACGCCGTCAGTGCACGCGCTGCTGCGCCACCTGGAGTACGTCGGCTTCAGCGGCTCACCGCGCGCGCTCGGCATAGACGAGAAGAAGCGCGAGGTGCTGTCGTACCTCGAGGGCGAGTGCGGTGAATATCCGCTTGCCGAGCACTGGGTCACTGACGAGGCGCTTGTCACGGTCGCCACCATGCTGCGGATGTTCCACGACGCGCAGTACGGCTTCCAGCCGCCGCCCGGGGCGGTATGGCGCTCGTTCGGGCCGCCGCCGCCGGACACCGAGGTGATCTGTCACCACGACGCCGCGCCGCACAACGTGATCTGGCGGCCGGACGGCACGCTCGCGCTCATCGACTTCGACCTGGCCTCGCCCGGCGCGCGGATCTACGACGTGGCGTACGCGGCCTGGACCTGGGTGCCGCTCTTCTCCGACCGGGATTCGCAGACGCTCGGCTGGAAGCGGCCGAACCGGCCCCGGCGCCTGCGGCTGTTCGCGGACGCCTACGGGCTGATCCCGCGCGACCGGCACCGCCTGGTCCGGACCATCCGCAAGCGCATCGTCGACCACGTCGAGGGCATCCGGCGGATGGCCGCGGCAGGCGACCCCGCGTTCGTGACCATCGTGCAGAAGGGGCATCTCCGTCGCCCGATGCGCGATTTGCGGCTGCTCGACTACGAGCGGAATGCACTTGAGTACACTCTGCGATAGTCGATCGTGGCGAAAAGCTAGCTGATCAGGTGATCTGTCACCATCCGTTCTGCTGATGGTGAGAAGTTCTTCACACGTTGGAAACAAGGCGTGACTCTCAGGAAACGGTCTGGAGACCCAGCGCGAAACAGCGGCCCGCGAAGCTCTCGCCCAACCGGCGACGGGGCGACGCCGCCCTGCCACCGGGATGGAGGAATTCAAACCGAGAGGAGGCAGCGTGCCGGTCGAAGTCGATTCCGGGCACACCGCCTGGTTGCTTGTTTCATCCGCTCTTGTCCTGCTCATGACGCCGGGCCTCGCGCTCTTCTACGGTGGCATGACCAAGTCCAAGGGCATCCTGAACATGATGATGATGAGCTTCAGCTCCATCGGCATCGTGTCCCTGCTCTGGGTCTTCTACGGCTTCTCACTCGCGTTCGGTAAGACGAACGGTTACTTCGGCGACATCTCGCAGTACGCGTTCATGACGCAGGACCTCACCGGCGCCTGGTCGGAGCTGGTCCCGGTCCCGACGTTCGTTTTCGCGGTCTTCCAGATGATGTTCGCCATCATCACGGTCGCGCTGATCAGCGGCGTGCTCGCCGACCGTGGCAAGTTCGCCGGCTGGATCATCTACGCGGTCCTGTGGGCCTCGATCGTCTACTTCCCGGTCGCCAACTGGGTCTGGGGCGGCGGCTGGATCTTCGAGCTGGGCGCCTTCGACTTCGCCGGCGGCACCGCGGTCCACATCAACGCGGGTGCGGCGGCCCTGGGCCTCGCGATCATCCTGCGCAAGCGCAACGGCTGGCCGTCCGGCGCCTACAAGCCGCACAACGTCCCGACCGTGGCGCTCGGCGCCGGCCTGCTCTGGTTCGGCTGGTTCGGCTTCAACGCCGGCTCCGAGGGCGCGGCCGACGCGATCGCCGGTGTCGCGTTCCTGAACACCCAGGTCGCCACCGCCGCCGCGATCATCGGCTGGCTCGTCGTGGAGTGGATCCGCGACGGCAAGCCCACGCTGCTCGGCGCGTCCTCCGGCGCGATCGCCGGCCTGGTCGCGATCACCCCCGCCTGTGCCTTCGTCGAGCCCATCGGCGCTATCGGCCTGGGCATCGTCACCGGCGCAATCTGCGCCCTGGCGGTCGGCCTGAAGTACAAGCTCGGCTTCGACGACTCGCTCGACGTGGTCGGCGTGCACATGGTCGGCGGCCTCGTCGGTGCGCTGTCCATCGGCCTGATCGCCACCCAGAAGTTCTACGGCGAGGCGGGCCCGCTGGGCCTGTTCTACGGCGGCGGCGCTGGGCAGCTGGGCAAGCAGGCGATCGCGGCGTTCGCGGTGCTCGCGTACTCCCTGATCATCTCGATGATCCTCGGCTTCGCCATCGACAAGACGATCGGCATGACCGTCACGGCCGAGGCAGAGTCGCAGGGCGTCGACCAGACCGAGCACGCGGAGAGCGCGTACGACTTCTCCGCTCCCACAGGTGGCGGCGCGTTCGCCATGGCGGGCATCGCCCCCTCGGCCGGCGTTGACACAAGCGTCGAGCCCGCCCCGGCCAGTGAAAAGGCCGAAAAGGTCGCCGGTTAAGTTGCCACGATGGAGGGACTGAGCATGAAGCTGGTGACCGCGGTCATCAAGCCGTACCAGCTCGACGCGGTGAAGGAGGCCCTGCACGCCCTCGGCGTCGCCGGGCTCACCGTGAGCGAGGTGCAGGGCTATGGCCGGCAGAAGGGGCACACCGAGGTCTACCGCGGCGCGGAGTACACGGTGGAGTTCCTGCCCAAGATCCGGGTCGAGGTGCTGACCGACGAGATCGACGTCGAGAAGGTCGTCGACGCGGTCGTCACCGCCGCCCGTACCGGGAAGATCGGCGACGGCAAGGTCTGGGTGACCACCGTCGACGACGTCATCCGGGTCCGGACCGGCGAGCGCGGCCTCGACGCGCTGTAAGCAACGCGAATATGAACACCATCGGCGCCGCCGCACGCACCTCGCGTGCGGCGGCGTTCGACACCTGGCTGACCACGCTCTTCCCGGCCGGCGTACCCGGCGTCTCACTTGTCGCGGTGGGTGGGCTCGGCCGCCGGGAGGTCGCCCCGTTCAGCGACCTCGACCTGGTGCTCGTGCACACCGGCGTGCCCGGCGTCGAGGAGCTCGCCGCCACGATCTGGTACCCGGTCTGGGACGCGAAGCTGAAGCTTGACCACTCCGTCCGTACCGTCGACGAAGCTCTTGACGTGGCTTCCGAGGACGTCAAGGCCGCGCTCGGCCTGCTCGACGCGCGGCACGTGGCCGGCGACGCCGCGCTGTCCGCCCGGCTGATCAGCGAGTCCGCCGACCAGTGGCGGCGCACCGCGGTCCGCCGTCTGGACGCCCTTCGCGACGTCACCCACAGCCGCTGGCGCGCGCACGGTGAGCTGGCCTTCCTGCTTGAGGGCGACGTCAAGGAGGCGGCCGGCGGGCTGCGCGACGTCACCATCCTCCGCGGCATGGGCCGAGCCGGGATCGCCGACACCATGCGCCCCGCGGTCCGCGCCGCCAACCTGCACATGCTCGACGTCCGCGACGCGCTGCACCTCGCGGTCGGCCGCCGCGTCGACCGGCTCGTCGCCCAGGAACGGCAGACCGTGGCCACCTCGCTCGGACTCGACGACGGCGACGCGCTACTGCGCCGGGTGTCCGGCGACGCGCGAACCATCGCGCACGCGGTCGACGACGCCTGGCGGGCCGCGGAACGACTGCGCTCCGGCCGCCGCCGCCCGCTCGGCTCCAACGCGCCGGTCCGCCGGCCGGTCGCCCGCGACGTGGTCGAGCACGACGGCGAACTCGTGCTGGCACGTACCGCGATCGGCCCGCGCCCGGACCCCAGCCTCTCGCTCCGGGTCGCCGCTGCCGCCGCGGTCGCGCAGCTGCCGATCGCGCGCGCCACCTGCGAGTGGCTTGCCACCTACTGCCCGCCGCTGCCCGCGCCCTGGCCCGAGGCGGCCCGGTCCGCGCTGATCACGCTGCTCGGCGCCGGCCCCGGCCTGCCCGGCACCTGGGAGACCTGCGACAGGTACGGCCTCGTCGACGGCTGGCTGCCGGAGTGGGCCCGCATGCGCAGCCTGCCCCAGCACAATGCGGTACACCGTTACACGCTCGACCGGCACCTGGTCCAGGCCGCTTCCGAGGCCACCGCGTTCGCCCGCGAGGTCGACCGCCCGGACCTGCTGCTGCTCGCCGCGTTTCTGCACGACGTCGGCAAGGGCCTGCCCGGCGACCACAGCACGGTAGGTGCGCCGATCGCGGCCGCAATCGCGGAACGCATCGGATATCCGCCGGACGAGGTCGCACTCATCGAACGGCTGGTCCGGCTGCACCTGCTGCTGCCCGAGGTGGCCACCCGCCGCGACCTCAGCGACCCGGTCACCATCAGGCGCGTCGCGGACGCGGTCGTCGACCCGCTCACGCTCGACCTGCTGCACGGGCTCGCCCGCGCGGACGCCACCGCCACCGGGCCGGCCGCCTGGTCGGACTGGAAAGGGCGGCTGATAAAGGAGCTGGTCAGCCGAGTGCACACCGCGCTCGACACCGGCGCGCTGCCCCGCCTCGCCTCCCCGGACCCGGCGCTGCTCGACGCGCCGCTGCCCGCGGTGCACCTGGACGGCGAGGACCGGGTCGCGGTCGCGGCCGTGGACCGGCGCGGGCTGCTCGCGGCCGTGGCCGGCTGCCTCTCCCTGCACCGGCTGGACGTGCTCTCCGCGGACGTGACCACAGTGGGGGAGCGGGCGGTGCTTGAGCTGCGGGTACAGCCGCGGTACGGCACGCCCGCGGAACCGATCGCGCTCACCGCGGACCTGCGCCGGGTGCTCAACGGCGACGTGTCGGTGACCCAGCGGCTGCGGGGGCGCGCGGTCCAGACCCGTACCGGCGCGGCTCCCAAGGTCGTCTGGCACCGCGAGGTGGCCACGGACGCGGTGGTGCTCGAGGTGCGCGCCGCGGACTCGGCAGGGCTCCTCTACCGGCTGGCGACCGCGCTCGAAGAGGCCGGCGCATCAGTGCGCGCCGCCCGGATCTCCACGCTCGGCGGCGACGTCGTCGACGCGTTCTACCTGGTCGGGGCCGGGATGGACGAGTCGCTGCGGGACAAGGTGTCGGCCGCTGTGCTGGCAGCCGCAGCCCTTGACTGACGGAGCGGCTACCCTAGCCTCAGGCCTTTCTGTGCCGTGCGTACTTCAGCAGGAATGGGATGTTGAGCAGTGTTTGACACCTTGAGTGACCGCCTCTCCGGGATCTTCGGCAAGCTCCGCGGCAAGGGCAAGCTCACCGACGCCGACATCGACGCCACCGCGCGCGAGATCCGTCTCGCGCTGCTTGAGGCGGACGTCGCGCTGCCGGTGGTCAAGGCGTTCATCCACACGCTCAAGGAACGGGCGCGCGGCGCGATCGTCTCCGACGCGCTCAACCCGGCGCAGCAGGTCATCAAGATCGTGCACGAGGAGCTGATCGGCATCCTCGGCGGCGAGGGCCGGCGACTCCAGTTCGCCAAGAACCCGCCGACCGTGATCATGCTCGCCGGCCTCCAGGGCGCCGGTAAGACCACACTCGCCGGCAAGCTCGCCCGCTGGCTCAAGAATCAGGGCCACCAGCCGCTGCTCGTCGCCGCCGACCTCCAGCGGCCGAACGCGGTGAACCAGCTGCAGGTGCTCGGCGAGCGGGCCGGCGTCGAGGTCTACGCACCCTCCGCGGGTAACGGCGCCGGCGACCCGATCCAGGTCGCCCGCGACTCCATCGAGCACGCCAAGCGCCAGGCCCGCGACATCGTCATCGTCGACACCGCCGGCCGCCTCGGCATCGACCAGGAGATGATGGCGCAGGCCGCCGGCATCCGCGACGCCGTCGACCCGGACGAGGTCATCTTCGTCATCGACGCCATGGTCGGCCAGGACGCGGTGCGTACCGCCGAGGCGTTCCGTGACGGCGTCGGCATCACCGGCGTGGTCCTCTCCAAGCTCGACGGCGACGCCCGCGGTGGCGCCGCGCTCTCCGTCCGCCACGTCACCGGCCAGCCGATCCTCTTCGCGTCCACAGGCGAGAAGATGGAGGACTTCGACGTCTTCCACCCGGACCGGATGGCCAGCCGGATCCTCGGCATGGGCGACGTGCTGACCCTCATCGAGCAGGCCGAGGCGGCCTTCGACGAGGATCAGAAGGAGAAGATGACGGCGAAGCTGCTCGGTGGCGAGCAGTTCACGCTTGAGGACTTCCTCGACCAGCTCGTCGCCGTCCGCCGGATGGGCCCGATCGCCAACGTGCTGAGCATGATGCCCGGCATGGGCCAGATGAAGGACCAGCTGTCCGAGCTGGACGACAAGCACTTCGACCGGGTCACCGCGATCATCCGCTCGATGACCCCGGCCGAGCGCACCAACCCGAAGATCCTCAACGGCTCCCGGCGCGCACGCATCGCCAACGGCGCCGGCGTCCAGGTGATGGACGTGAACCAGCTGCTCAACCGCTTCGCCGACGCGCAGAAGATGATGAAGCAGATGGGCGGCATGATGGGCCTCCCCGGCGCGAACAACCGCCGCAAGGCCACAAAATCCCCCAAGAACAAGCGCAAGGGTACGAAGGGCGGCGGCAACAACCGGCCGCGTACCGGCGGGATGCCCGGTGGCTTCCCGGGCATGGGCGGCATGCCCCAGCTCCCCCCGGGCATGGACCCGAACGCGCTCGGCGGCGGAATGCCCGGCTTCAAACTCCCCAACCTCGACTTCAACAAGCTCAACAAGCCCCCCAAGAAGCGTGACGACGAGGCCTGATTTCGCTCACCCGTTCGGGTGCGCGGCCAGCGCGAAGGCGGCATAGTCGATTAAGTTGGTGACATCCCCTCAGATGTACCGACTTACTTCGAAGGAGGAGCTGATGACGTTGGCGCCCACCCTGCCCGACCGGGACGACTGGACGGTCGACGATCTGGCGCAGCTTCCGCCGGACCTTCGGTACGAGCTGATCAACGGAAGGTTGATCAGCTTGCCGTCAGCGGTTGGTGTTCACAATTGGATCTGTCGTCACGTGGCGAACGCGTTGGAGGCGGAGTGCCCATCCGACCTCATGGTCGTGAATGATCTGTCCCTGGCTGTCGATCACCGTAATGAGCCCAGACCCGACGTGGTGATCATCCCTGAAAAGGACTCGGGCGTGAGCCCGGCGCCGATTCGGGGTGCGCTGCTCGTTGCCGAGGTCATCTCGCCGGAATCCCGGACACGAGACCGGCGGGACAAGACCGCGTTGTTCGCCCGCGCCCGGGTGCAGACCTACTGGGTGATCGACCCTCGCGGTGATCAGATTTCGCTTACCGAGCGGGTGCTCATGGGCGATCTTTACCAGGTCGTCACCGAGACCGAAGACGTCTTCGTGACCGAGCGGCCGTGGAAGACCGCGATCGACCTTCCGGCGTTCACGGCGCGACGCGATCGGGCGCTCGGTCCGCCCAGCCGCCGTCGCTGATCGGTCTGGATGCGGTGGCCCGTCGTCTGGGGCCACCGAACGGGAAGCGAGCAGCTTGCGCACCGATCCGGCCGGTCCGGCAGCTGATCGGGTAAGACTGGGCGCATGGCGTTGCATGTGCGTGGGGTGTTGCTGCCCGATGATGAGGTGCGGGATCTGTGGCTGGTCGGGGACCGGGTCACGTTCGAGCCGCAGCCCGGGGCGGAGACCGTGGTGGACGGCGGGTTCGTGCTGCCGGGGCTTGTGGACGCCCACTGTCATCCGGGGATCGCGCCCGGCGGGGCGCCGGCGGAGTCGGTCGAGCAGGCACGCGGGTTCGCGCTCGTGGACCGGGACGCGGGTGTGCTTGCGATCAGGGATGCTGGGTCGCCGCTGCCCTACGCCGAACTGGATGACGACCCGGAGATGCCACGGCTGATCAGGGCGGGACGGCATATCGCCGCTCCCCGGCGCTACCTGCGGAACACCGCCGTCGAGGTCGAGGCCGCGGATGTCCCGGCGACCGTCGCGGAGCAGGCCAAGGCCGGGAACGGCTGGGTGAAGCTGGTCGGGGACTGGATCGACCGCGGCGCCGGGGACCTGGCGCCGACCTGGGACGCGGCCACGCTGACGGCCGCTGTCGAGGCGGCGCACGCGGCGGGCGCGCGGGCGGCGGTGCACACGTTCTCCGAGGAGGGTGTGGAGATCATGGTGCGGGCCGGGGTCGACTCGGTCGAGCACGGGACCGGACTCAGCCCGGATGTGATCGACGAGATGGCCCGGCGCGGCACCGCGTTCGTCCCCACGATGATCAACATTTTGACGTTCGGCGACATCGCTTCCCAGGCCGAGGGCAAATTCCCGGGGTACGCCGCGCACATGCGCGCGCTCCGCGACCGCAATCCGGAGGTGGTGCGGTCCGCGTTCGAGGCGGGCGTGCCGATCTACGTCGGGACGGACGCGGGCGGCGGGATCGCGCACGGCGAGGCCGCCGAGGAAATGATGTTGCTGCACACGATGGCCGGGATGCCCGCCGAGGCGGTGCTGGCCGCGGCGTCGTGGGGCGCGAGAATCTGGCTCGGGCTGCCCGGCCTGGTCGAGGGCGGCCTCGCCGACCTGGTCGTCTACGACACCGACCCCCGCAGCGATCTCCGCGTGGTCCGCGCGCCCCGTCGCATCGTGCTGCGAGGCCGCGTTCTCCGCTAGCTCGTGCGTTGGCAGATCGCGGCGAGCCGAGGCACGGTCCGGGTGCCGTCAGGCTGGATGGCACGGGTGCCTCCTGCCGGTGTCATGCAAGATCCTTGCGGCTCTGGTGGCCCTTATCCGAGCGCGATAAGGGCCACCAGAGCCGCAAGGATCATTAAACCCCCCAGATTGACGCCACATACCCCACAAAC
>NZ_JBITDX010000024.1:0-133755 GCF_044454585.1 Catenuloplanes sp. NPDC051500 | reverse complement strand
GGTTGTTGTGTGGTAACTCCATCCTACTGAAGAGCGGACCGTCTTTATATCTTGGGGTTCTACTGTGGACTAAAGCGGCTTGCTGAATAAGCCTCGTGGTCTCCGGGCGACAGATCGTCGAGCAGCCCGACCGGCGGTCCCAGCGGCGCGAGCGTCGGCTCCCGGGCGGGCGCGGCCCGGGCCGGCCGCCAGCGTCGCCACCTGCCGCGCCGCCGCGCGACGACGATCAGCGCCCCGGCCAGCGCCACGCCGAGCAGGCCGGCGCAGAGCCGGAGCGCGGTCACGGTCAGCCGCTGCCACTCGCGGGCCCGCGCGACCGCGGCCGGGTCGACCCGCGGGACGAGCGGCGCCGCGGCAGCTGTCGGGTCCGCCGCCACCAGGCGCTCGGTCACCGCCCGGTACGGGTCGACCGCCCCGGCCCCGTAGGCGTCGCTGCGTGGACCGCCCGGGCTCGGGCTCGCGGTCGCGATCAGCCGCCGCGCCACCGCCCGCGCGTCCAGGTCCGGGTGGTACTGCCGGACCAGCGCGGCGGCGCCGGAGACGAACGCGGTCGCGAAGCTGGTCCCGCGCAGCACGGCGTGCCCGCGCTGCCGGGTCGCGGCCACCACCCCGTCCCCGGGCGCGACCAGGTCGACGAAGTCGCCGCGCCCGGACTCGTCGAGCACCCGCCCGGACTCGTCGACCGCGCCCACGCCGAGCACGTCCGGATAGGCGGCCGGGTACGGCGTCGGGTTGCCGTCCGTGGCCGAGTTGCCGGCCGCGGCCACCACCAGCACGTTCGCACCGGTGGCGAACTCGACCGCGGCCCGGACCGCCGGGTCGTCGGCGGTGAAGACGGCCGAGATGTTGATGATCCCGGCTCCGGCGGCGACCGCGTCCCGGACCGCGGTGGCGAAACGGGCCGGGCTCACCGCCTCGCCGGACGACTCCTCACCGTCCGAGCGGCGCTCGCTGACGATCACCGGCAGCAGGCGCGCGCCCGGCGCGATGCCGCGGAAGCCGGCGCCGTCCACGGCGCGCGCCGCGATGATGCTCCCGACCGCGGTGCCGTGCCCGACGCAGTCCCGGTCCCCCCGGCCGCCGGCACTGTAGAGGTAGTCCCTGCCGCCCAGCACCTGGCCGGCCAGCTGCGGGTGGGCGGCGTCCACACCGGAGTCGAGCACCGCCACAGTGATCCCGGCGCCAGTGGCGAGCGGGTAGGCGCGCTGCGGCAGCAACGCGCGCTGCGGCCACGGCACCGGCGCGATCACCTGTCCCGGCTCCTGGCACTGCGGCGCGGCGGCCGAGGCCGGCGGTGGGACCGCCAGAAGCGCGCCCGCCAGCAGCGCTCGCATGATCATGCCGGTACCCGTGCCAGTACCGGATCGAGGGCCGGCCCTTCGCGCAGCATCGCGACGAGCGCGGCCGGCATGCGGACCGCGCGGCCGGTGTCGTACCCGAGGGCCCGCAGCGCCTCCGGGGACGCGAGCGAGTAGCGAACGCCCTGGTCGGTGACGAGCGCGAACGTGCCGGCCGGCGCGTCCGGGCCGGAGACCGCCTCGGCGAGCACGCCGTCGCCGGCCGGCACCACCACCTCGTCCGGTGCGGCGGCCCCGCCGGGCTGGGCGGCCGAGACGCCCGCGCCGGGTCCGGGCAGCGTCGCGCCGATCGTGAGCCGCATCGGCGACTCCACGCCGCCGAACGTGGTGCACAGCACGCTGCGTGCGCCGTCCTCGACCACACGGGGCCGCCGGGCGGGCACCAGCTCCTGCCCCTCGACCGCCGGGAGGCCGCGTGCGGACCGCCGGGCGCCGCCCAGGTCGTTGCGGGTCAACGGCTCAACGGCGCCGCCCGGGTACGCCGCAGCGGTCGCCGGATCGTTGATGATCAGGTCGGCCTGCAGCTCGGTGATGTCCGCGATCCCGTCCGCGAGCACCACGTAGAACTGCGAGTCGCCGCTCTGCGACCGGGTCCGCACCACCTGGCCGACAAGCGCGCCGGACAGGCCGGCGGGCGCGCCGCGCTCCGCGATCGGGATCGGCCCGATGTCCGCGCCCTGCGGGATCGCGTTCACGAACGCGGGCGCGGCCGGGATCACCTGGGCCGGCGTGAGCGCGAGCGCGCTGAACACCATCTGCGGCTCACGGAGCAGGAAGCGCAGGTCGTGCCAGACCAGGTAGAACGAGCCGTCCGGGTGGCCGGCGAGCAGCGCGTCGTCGCCGAGCTGCCGGCCGGCCGCACCGGGCAGGTCCGCGATGTAGAGCACGGCGTCGGTGCCGGGGCTGCCGGTGTCCGTGGTGACCGGGCGCGAGCACAGCGACCAGGGCTCCGGGCGCAGCCGCTCCGGCTCGGGCAGGCTGTCCGGGACGCCGGCGATGCCGAGCGGCGCACCGCGGGGCGTGCCGCGCAGCGAGGCGCGCGAGACGCTCACCACCGACGGCGCGGCGCTCTTCAGGATCAGCCGGGCGGATGTGTAGTTGAGGACCGGGTGCAGCTTGCCGTCCAGGTAGACGTAGCGGGCGCCGGTGTCCTTCTCAAGGATCAGCACCTCGTCGCTGCGCCAGGTCTTCTTGCCGCTGGGGAAGAGCACGCCGAAGATCCCCACGGCCGCGAGCGCCAGCACCGCGGCCATCGCGCCGATGAAGAGCGTGCCTGCCGCGCGCGGGAACGGCACCCGGGCCGCGTCGGCGTCCCGGAAGGCGAAGGCCGACACCACCCGCTGCATCATGAACTGATTGCTGAACAGCTGGTCCCGGCGGCTCGGCACGGAACCTCCTCACGCTCGGCGCGGACCGGGACCCCGGCCGTCGAGGCCGGGATCCCGGGACGGTTCGCGGACGGTTCGCGGACGGTCAGAAGTAGCCCATCGCCCGCTTGTCGGCGGAGCGCATGTTCTCCGAACCGGTGTCGAGTGACGCCTTCACCTGCGTCAGGATCAGGACGATGTGGTCGGAGGCGGCGGTCCACCGATCCTTGCGGATCTTGTAGGCGGTCTGCGCCTCCGAGGTCCAGGCGTCCGTCTCCAGCGGTCGCAGGTCCGTCGCGAGCTGGTCGAGCGTGCCTCGCATGGACCGGATGGCCGTGTCGATCGCGGTGACCGCCTCGGCGATGGTGTCGAAGTTGTAGACGATCTGGCCGTCTGCGGCGTTTCCCATGTCGGTCTCCTCCCCGTTCCTCAGCCGCGCAGCCGGTTGACGATGTTGCCGGCGTCGTCGGCGGCCTTGGACACCTCGGCCTGCGCCTCGGTGTCGGCGACATCGAAGTCCCGGCCGGACGACCGGACGCCCTCCGCCACCTCGTTCAGACTGTCGGTGATGATCACCAGGTCGTTGTTGATGTCCGTCTTGACCTTCTGGAACGTGGTGCCCGTCTGACCGATGAGGCCCGTCGCCATCGGCTCCAGATTGATCAGTAGCGCGCTGAGCATCTGCGAGATCTGGCCGCCCGCATCGTCCGCCTTGTTGGCCGCCGCCTGCAGTTCAGGCGTAATCGCATTGAGTGCCAAAATCCGTCACCCCCGCTGTGGATATGTCGCCCCGACCGGCATTCAGCGCGCCGAATCGGGCTGCTCAACGCAGACTAGCGACGCCTGTCCACCTTTTCAGGCCCGCGAGATCCATGAATTAATGTTGATCTCGATGAATTGCGGAGAATGTCAGAAAGAGACGGAGACATCCACGCCGTCGTCGGTCTGATAATGATCGACAATGGCCGGATCGGACGTTTCCCCGATCTCGCCGCGCGTGTCGTACACCATCATGGGTTTGCGGGTGACCGGGTCGCGGCGGCCGACCACCGGCGGCACGCCGTCCTCGGGCGCGTCCCACAGCACGTCGCGGCTCTCATCGAGGCCCATCCACCGAGTGTACGAGTCGGCCGCGGCGGCGACCCCGTCCACGAACGAGGGACGGGCGTCTACCGGGCGGGTTAGCTCGCTCAGGCGGTTTGTTCTGGCGCTGCGGACCATGCGGACGGCGGGGTGTGCCGGACATCCTTGACGTCGGTCCATCCGGGCCGCCAGGAACGTCGGCGTACCGACCGGGAGTTGATCCATGCCTGCAGAACTCGTCCGTTACGACGGTCACGAACTCCGTTTCACCGGTACGGTGCTTGAGTTCGCAGTCGTCCTTCAGCCACTGCTCGGGCTGTCCGGGCTGGTCGCGAAGGTGGTGGCGTCCCGCGTCGAGGTGGAGCGCCTCCGGGTGCGCGGCGGGAGCATGACGGTCAGCGGCGACGTCTCACGGGCGAACCCGGCCCGGGGAGGGCGGCCGATATCGCGGGCCTCGGCCGCTACGTGGAACTCCGGTACGCCCCGGCCCGCACGCGGCGGACCCCGGACCACGCCTGGCGGGTCCTCCTCGGCCGGCGACGTGACGGACCGGCGACCGGCACGCAGGGCCACGGCGGCCGTCCAGGTCGCCGCCGCGGACCTCGGCGGGCTGGAGCAGCGGTTCGATGCGGCACTGCGGGCGATCCGGCTGGAGGGCGCGAACCGGCACGCCGAGGCCGACCGGCGGTTCGCGGCGGAGATGTCGCGGATCGACGGCGCGTTTCAGCAGGAGATGGCGCGCCAGGCCGAGCTGCGACGGCAGAGCCGGCGCTCGTTCGCCGAGGCCCGGGAACACCTGCGGCGGCGGGAAGCGGACCGGCGGGACCTCGGCGCGGCGATGAGTGAGGCGACCCGGCTGATGGGCGGGCGGACAAGCCTGGCCGAACTTGCCGCGTTCGCCGTCCCCGTGCTGTCCCAGGCGATGACCGCGGTGGTCACCGGCCAGGACGGCACGGCCGCGGTCCTCGACGCGCTCCGCCGTCCCGCACTGCCGGCCGGTCGCGCGGGAAGACCGTACCCGGCATGACGTGTCTGGTCTTCGCGTTCCTGGTTCTCGGCGGCGTGATCCTTGTGCTGATCGCCCGCCCGAGGAACCGCCCGACGCACCACCGGCCCGGCCGCGAGGTCGTCCACTACGGCCGGCAGCAGCAGGTAGTGGTGACCCGGCCGAAGAAGAGGAAGAAACCTCAGGTACGGCAGGAGCCGGCGTCCGGCGGCGGCACGCTCTACACCGAGGCGCAGGTCCGGGCGATCCTGGAGAAGGCGCTCGGCGCGGTGTGGGAGGCCGAGCAGAAGTCCGTGCGCGCGCAGGTCAAGGAGCAGGAGCGCCGGGTCGCCGCACGGCTGCGACAGCACCAGCGCGAATCCGACTTCGCGGAACTTCGCGGCCTGCACGAGAAGTCCCGGCAGACCGCCGACCTCGCCTTCACGATGCTCGGCGACGCCCGCGGCGCGGAGAACACGGTGAGCGAGAACATTCGCAACGTGCACCGCGCGATCAAAGCCGACCAGGCCCGGGGCGGCTCCCACGTGGCCGCGATGCGGCACACGCTCGACGCGCTTCACGTCGACCGGGACGTGCTGCGCACCCATCGCGAACGATACGAGCAGGACGTCCAGCGCCTGAACAAGGAGACGGCCCGGCTGCGCGACGCGATCGGCGCGAACTGCGGCGCGCCGGGCCGGAGGTGGCACGAGGCGCTGATGGAACGCACCCGGCGGCGCAAAGCCGAACGGCAACGCGATTGACCCGTTCCGCCGACCACGTCCGGCGGACATCGCGGCCCGGGAGAGTGAACGATCCGGACCCGGGCCCGCGGCTGGCTAGCCTGCACCGCATGGAGCTGAGATTCGACGTGGACGGCGACCACCAGCAGGCGCTGGCGCTGACCCGCTGGCTGCGCGACGAACGCGAGTTGCGCGGCTGCGTACGGCACGAGCCCGGCCGCGCGGACCCGGAGGCGATGGGCACGGTCTCCGACATCGTGGTGCCGCTCGCCGCCGCGTTCGCGTCGGGTGCGCTGACCGCGCTCGCCGAGTCGCTTGTCACGTTCGTGACGACCCGGCGGCACGGGGTGACGATCGAGATCGCCGCCGGCGCCGGCCCGGCGACCCGGATCACCGTCACCGGCGGCGACGACCCGGCCGCGCTCGCCGAGGCACTGGCCCGGATCGCGATCAACGAGAGGTGAGCACGTGCGTGTCCCGCAACGGGATCGGTCCAATCTGGTCATCGTCGGCACCAGCCGCTACGACGACAAGGAGCTGCACGATCTTCCCGGCGTCCGGAACAACGTCCGGGACCTCTGGACGCTGCTGACCGACCCGGCGGACGGGATCGTCGCGGACGACCGCTGCACTGTCGTGCTCGACCAGGCCGGCCCCCGGCCCGCGCTCCAGGCGGTGCGCGAACACGCCGAGGCGGCCACGGACACGCTCGTGGTGTACTTCGCCGGGCACGGGCTGCTCAGCGACGACGGCCGCCTCCATCTGGCGATGCGTGACACGTCCACAACGGACGTGGCGGTGAGCGGGCTCGCCTTCGAACGGTTCCACGAGGCGGTCTACCAGAACAGCGCGCGGAACACGGTCGTCATCCTGGACTGCTGCTACAGCGGGCGGGCGGTCAACGGCAGCATCGACGGCGACAGCTACCTGATCACCTCCACCCCGTCGAACCGGCCGGCGGTGGCACCGCTCGGCTGGACCCACACCGCCTTCAGCGGCGAACTGATCAAGCTGCTGCGTGACGGGATCCGCGACGGGCCGAAGATGCTGTCGGTCCAGTTCCTCTTCGAGCGCTTGCGGTCCGCCATGCAGGCCGGAGGCTTCCCGGCCCCGGCCAACCGGATGACGGGCACGGCCACCGGCGTCGTGCTGTCCCGCAACCGCTGGCCCGGATCGGCCGGCACACCGGCGCCCGCGGCCGCTCGGGAAGCCGTGCCCGCGCCCGTCCCGACCCAAGATCCAAGGCCATCAGCGGGTACGAAGCCAGCCGCCGGGTCCTCGGCGGGTGCGAGGCCGGCCGCTCTGTCCTCAGCAGATGCGAAGCCCGGCGCTGCTGCCCCACCGCGCGGCGACCGGCCGGCCACCGCGGCGGCCCGCACGTCTCCGGCGGTCAGGACATCGACGGTGACCGCCGCCGGAAACCTGCTGCGGGCCCCGGCGGCGCACCTCGTACCCGCGGAGGTTCGTGCCCCGGCCGCGAGGTACACGCCACTGCCCCGGCCGATCTTCTGCCCGGACGGGGAGACGCTCGTCGTCGGCGGGCGCGGCGGCCGGATGGAGATCTGGGACGTCGCGGCACGCCGCCTGCGGCACACCGTCGCGGAGGGCGTGGCGCACTACGCGGTCGGTGTCGGCGGCACGACGCTCGCCACCGCCGAGCGAGACCACACGATCGGCGTCTGGACGATCCGGACCGGACGCCGGATCGCCCGGCTCGACACGGCCGGCCGGTGGCTGGCGCTCCACCCCACAGTTCCGCTGCTTGTCAGCGTGGGACGGGAGCAGGACGCGGAGATCTGGGACGTGCGCACGCGCCGCAGGGTGCACCTGCTGCGCGGCCACGACGGCGACATCCTGCGCGGCGGCTTCAGCCCGGACGGCGGACGGGTGATCACCACCGGCCGGGACCGGACGCTGCGGTTGTGGGACGCACGGAGCGGGCGGCAGCTCACAGTCCTGTCAGGGGCGCATTCGCCCCGGCAGGTCGCGCTTCACACCGGTGCGGGCTGGGCCGCGACGACCCTTGCCTCCGGAGGGGTACGGCTGCGTTCCCTCGACACCGGCGAGAAGCTTGCGGATCTGCGCGACGAGAGCATCCCGTCGGAGGTGCTGGCCGGGCGCGACGGCCGGACACTCGCGACACTCACGGCGGGCGGTCGGGTCCGGGTCTTCGACATCCGCAGCGGGCGTACGGTGCTGGACCGGCAGGACGAGCCGGTCAGCCGCATCCTGTACGGGCCCGGGTCGTCACTCGCGACCATGACGAACGACGGCGTGGTCCGGGTGCGGGATTTCCGGACCGGCAGGGTGCGGCACACGCTTCGCGACGGTCTGCGTGCGCCGTGCTGGCTCACGTTCGACCAGGGTGGCGACCGCGCGGCGCTGGGCCGGCGCGACCGTACCGTGCACCTGTTCGATCTGCGGTCCGGCGGTGGTCCGCAGCCGTTACCCGCTGTCGCACGTCCCACCGGCCCGCCGCCCGGCGATCGCGGCGACGACTTCCTTCGATCGGTGTACGAGCGGCTGCGTACCACATCATGATCGTTTGAATGTGGTGAGCCGGAACGGATGGCCGCCTCAGCGTGGCGAGAAGCGGGCCGGGCCACCCCCGATCACCATGTCCCGGCCCGTCCGCGCGCTCCGCTGGAAGGCTTGATCAGCGCTACGCCGAGTCTTGTCCCGTACGGTTAATGAAACGTTGTCGCCCGGCACCCGGACGGCGTACGAGGACGGGAGGTCGCGGTGGAGGTCCGCCTGCTGGGTCCGGTGGAGATCTGGGCGGAGGGCCGTTCGGCCGCGCTCGGTCCACCGCAGCGACGGCACACGCTTGCGGCCCTGGCGGTCGACGCGGGGCGCCCGGTCACCATCGAGACGCTTGCCGCGCGGGTGTGGGACGAACCCCCGCCGAAGGCCGCACGGGTTCTGCAGGTGCACATCACCCATCTGCGGCGGCTACTGGCCGCGCAGGCGGGCACGCCACCGGCCCGGCTGGTCCGGCACTCAAGCGGCTACCTTCTCGACATCGCACCCGACCGGGTCGACGTCCACCGGTTCGCCGAGCAGGTCCGGCGTGCCCGCGACGCCGCTCCCGCCGAGGCGCTGACGCTGCTGCGTACCAGCCGCTCGTGGTGGCGGGGCACGCCGCTTGCGGGGTTGACCGGGCAGTGGGTGGAGCGCCTCCGGCACGCGTACGGCGAGCAGTACCTCGACGCGACGGTGGCCTGGGGCCTGGCCGAGCTGCGCGGCGGCAACCCGCTCGCGGCGCTCGGGCCGCTTGCCGAGCTCGCGGCCGACCACCCGCTGACCGAGCCCCTGGCCGACGTGCTGATCCGTGCGTACGTCGCTGCCGGGCGGCCCGCCGACGCGCTTGCCTACTACGCCCGGTTCCGCGGCCGGCTCGCCGACGAGTTGGGCGTCGACCCGAGTGCCACGCTTCAGGAACTGCACCAGGCCGTCCTGCGCGGCGAACCTGTGGCGCCGCGGGAGACCGCCGAGTTGGCTGCCGGAACGCCGGCCCAGCTGCCGGCGGACGTTCCGGGCTTCGCCGGCCGCACCCTCGCCCTGCACACGCTGGACAACCTGCTCACCGAGACCGCGATGGCCGTGGCGGTGGTGTCCGGCACGGCCGGCGTGGGCAAGACCGCTCTGGCCGTGCGCTGGTCCCACGCGGTCCGGTCCCGGTTCCCGGACGGGCAGATCTTCGTGAACCTCCGCGGCTTCGGCCCCACCGGGCAGGTGGTCTCCCCGCAGGAGGCGCTCCGCGGCCTGCTCGACGCGCTCGGCGTCGTACCCGGGCGGGTGCCGGCCACGCTCGACGCGCAGGCGGCGCTCTACCGCAGCGTGGCGGCAGGTAGGCGGCTGCTCATCGTGCTCGACAACGCCCGCGACGCCGAGCAGGTCCGGCCACTGCTGCCGGGCACCGCAACTGTCGTCGTCGTGGTGACCAGCCGGGCTCAGCTCACCGGCCTGCTGGCCGGCGGCGCGTCCTCGGTACCCCTCGATCTGCTGTCCAGAGTGGAGGCCGAGGAGCTGCTGACCAACCGGCTCGGCCCGGCGGTCGTCGCGCAACGGGAGGCCCTCGATCAGGTCATCACCGCCTGTGCCCGGCTGCCGCTGGCGCTCAACATCGCCGCGGCCCGCACCCGGCAGACGAACTTTCCGCTGAGCGCGCTCGCCGCCGAGCTCGATGAGGCGGGTGACCGGCTGGACGCGTTGGAGGTGGGCGATCCGGCCGGTGACGTCCGGGCCGTTCTCTCCTGGTCGTACGCCGCGCTCAGCGCACCCGCGGCCCGGCTGTTCCGGCTGCTCGGGCTGGCCGTCGGACCCGACATCGACGCGCCCGCGCTGACCGGCCTGGCCGGGATGCCCGAGCGCGACCTTCGCGCGCCACTGCGCGAGCTGACCCGGGCGAGCCTGGTGACGGAGTACGCCCCCGGCCGCTACACGCTTCACGACCTGCTGCGCGAGTACGCCGCCGAACTCGCCCGCCGCGACGACGCCGAGGACGTCCGCCGGTCGGCCACAGTCCGGCTGCTCGACCACTACACCCATTCCGCGTACGCGGCCGACCGCCTGCTCAACCCACCGCGCGAACCCATCCTCCTGCCCCTCGGCGAACCGGCCGCCGGCGCGTCCCCGAGGCGGTTCACGGACCTCACCGCCGCGATGGCCTGGTTCGGCGAGCAGCATGCCGTCCTGCTCGCCGCGCTCCGGCACGCGGCCGCGACCGGGCTCGACCGGCTCGCCTGGCAACTCGCCTGGGCGCTCGACACCTACTCCTCCCGGAAGGGTCATCTGCACGATCAGGTCGAGTCGTGGCAGGTCGCCATCGAGTGCGCGGCCCGTCTCGGCGAACTGCCGGCCCGCGCGTACGCGCATCGCAACCTGGCGCAGGCCGGCATCAAGCTCGGCCGCTGGACCGAGGCGAACGACAACCTCCGGCACGCGCTCGACCTGTTCACGACGCTCGGCGACCGGATCGGCCAGGCGCGCACGCAGCACCACCTGGCGTACCTGTGGGGTCAGCGCAAGGAGCCCGCGCCCGCCCTCGACCACGCCAGGCAGGCTCTGGCCCTCTTCGCCGGCACCGACGACCGGGCCGGGCAGGCCGAGGCCCTGAACGCGATCGGCTGGTACCACGCGATGCTCGGCGAGTTCGCACACACGCTTACGCACTGCCGCCAGGCGCTCGACATCTTCGTGGCCGACGGTGACCTGCACGGCGCGACAAGCACCTGGGACAGCCTCGGGTACGCCCACCACCACCTCGGCCACCACGCCGAGGCGGTCGACTGTTACCAGGAGGGGATCGCTCTGGCCCGTACCCTCCAGCACGACTACTTCGTCGCCGAGCTGCTCGTCCACCTCGGCGACACGCACCTGGCGGCCGGCCGGCCCGCAGCTGCGCGGATCGCCTGGACGGAGGCCGAGCAGCTGTTCACAGCCCTCGACCATCCGGGCGCCTCCGCTGTCCGCGAGTCACTACGCCACCTCGGCGAGCAGGTCGGCGCCGATCATGGGCCGCCGGCCTAAAGGACAGGGACCGCAGCGGGTACGAGGAGGGTGCGGTCGCCGTCCGCGCCGTGGCTCAGGGCGGCGGCGACGTCGTCGTGCGGGGTGCCCAGCCGGACCGCGCTGATCTCGTCCAGGTGCCGGTAGTGCTGTGAGCTGAGGTCGAGGTCCAGGGCGGTCAGGTACTCCGCGAGGTGGGCGGGGGTGCGTGGGCCGACGATCGGGATCAGGGCCGTGCGGGCCAGGGCGGCTCTGCGCCGCAGCCAGGCGAGAGCGACCTGGACCGGGCCGGTGCCGAGTTCGTCCGCGACGGCGAGCACGGCGTCGACGACGGCGGTGCGCTGCGCGCTGCTCTCGCCCCCGTCGCCCCGGGCGCTCAGCCGGCCCGGCTCGCCGCGCCGGTACTTGCCGGTGAGCAGTCCGCCTGCCAACGGGGAGTACAGCACCACGCCCAGCCCTTGGGCCTGCGCCATCGGCAGCAGCTCCCGCTCGGCGGAGCGCTCGGCCAGGCTGTACTCCGTCTGTATGCCGACCAGCGGGGCCAGTCCGCGCAGGTCGGCGCGGACGGCGGCGCCGGCGACCCGCCAGGCCGGAAAGTTGGACAGGCCGGCGTGCAGGATCTTGCCGGAGCGGATCAGGTCGTCGAACCCGGCCAGGATCTCCTCGATCGGCGTGACACCGTCCGGGAAGTGCGGCATGAAGATGTCCACGTAGTCGGTGTTCAGGCGGCGCAGGCTCGCCTCCAGGGAGCGCACCATGATCTTGCGGCCGTTGCCTGTGGTGCCGGGGCGGGGTTGGGCCTGACGTGTCCCGCTGTACTTGGTGATGACCACGAAGTCGTCCCGCCGGCGCCCGAGCAGCCCGCTGAGCACGGTCTCGGCCTGCCCGTCCTGGTAGAGGTTGGACGTGTCGACCGTGGTGCCACCGGCGGCCACGAAGGCGTCGAAGATCTGCCGGGCGGCGCCGGCGTCCGCGGTGGTGAAGGTGGCGGTCCCGAGCGCGTACTCCGACACGCGGAGTCCGGTGAGGCGGCCGAAGGTCTGGTATCGCAAGGCAGCTCCTGAAGCTCGGTGCGGACGCGGTACGCTCCCGACAGTAGCAAACAAAAAGAGGAGTCACTCTTTTATGCCAAGGGTCAGTCAAGCGCATCTCGACGCCCGCCGCCAGCAGATCGTGGACGCCGCGCGCGCCCGGTTCGCCAGTCACGGCTTCGCGCACACCTCGATGGCCGACATCATCACCGAGTCCGGGCTCTCCAACGGCGCCATCTACAGGTACTTCACAAGCAAGGACCAGATCGTCATCGCGGTCTGCGAGCAGGGCACCGAGGCGCTGCCGAGGGCGCTCACCACCGAGGCCGTGGCGGGCTTCCTCGACCATGTGCGCGTCCGGGCGCGGGAGGACGACCACGCCCGGCTCGTCGCCCAGATCTACGCCGAGGCCGCCGTGTCGCCGCCAATGGCCGCGATCGTGCAGCGGCAGCTCGCCGCCATGCGGGCCGCGATCGCCGAGCTGGTGCCGGACTCACGGCGCCCGGAGGCCGGGCAGATCGCCGAGGCGTTCGTGGCGCTCTGCGCCGCCTACAGCCAGCAGCTGGCGATCCGTGGCGACGTGGATCCCGCGCCCTTCACCGCGGGCCTGATGGCGATCATCAAGGGCTAACACCGTACCCAAAAAAGAAGATTAGTCGCTCTTTTTGACTCGATCCGACTCCAGGAAACCTCGGCCGCGGTACCGGACAGCGAGGACGCCACGCGCGCTTCGGACAAAGCAGTTCATCACCGGGCAAGTAGGCTGTAGTAGCCATCGCCGCAGAGCCGGACCTCGGGACCCACGTAGGCTAGGGTCACAGTCCGTAATCCGGGTTCGCCCGGACGATCGGAAGGACGAAACATGGTTGATACGTTGCAGATCAGGCCGATCAATCCCGAGACGGTCCCGGAGGCCACCGGCGGTTACCACAACGCTCTGGAGGTCCAGCCCGCCGGCCGGATGCTGTTCATCAGCGGGCAGATTCCGCAGACCCGCGACGGCCACGTCCCGGCCACCCCGGAGGCGCAGTGCCGGTTGGTGTGGGACAACATCCGGGCCGTCCTCGCCGACGCCGATATGGACGTCCGCAATCTGGTCAAGGTCACCACGTTCCTGGCCGACCGCCAGCACGCCGAGATCAACACGAAGGTCCGCAACGAGGTGCTTGACGGTCACCGTCCCGCCCTGACGGTGATCGTCACCGGGATCTTCGACCCCGAGTGGGTCATCGAGATCGAAGGTATCGCCGTCGCCTGACGACCCGGCGGTGTTTGGACCGCCGTGCCGTGGCTCAGGCACACGGCCCGACGGTCATGGCGGCAGCCCTGTCGTACTCGGTGGTGGGGCGCAGTTCCCGCACGTGCACGCAGACCAGCTCGGGGATGCGGTAACTGTCGCCCGGTAACGCCTCGGCGAGTCCCGCGTCGACAAGCCGCTCGGCGGCGACCTCGGCCACGGCTGTCGACTGGCCGGACAGCTCGGCCAGGTTCGACACGCTCACGGTGCCGAGGTGCAGCCGGCTCAGCAGACGCAGGATGCGCAGCGCCTCGCCGTCACCGTCCAGGTCACGGACCAGCGCCCGCACCGCCGCGGCGACCGGCTCCCTCATGGTCATCGACGCGCAGACCAGGGCGTCGAGCCGGCAGGCCCGGTCGGCGAGTCTGGTGGCGAATGCGGCGAGGGACCAGTCCGGGCGGTTGACGAGCCGGGCGGACGCGATACGCAGCGCCAGGGGCATCGCGTCACAGCGCTGCACGAGCGTCAGCGCCGCCTCCGGCTCGGCGTCCACCCGTTCCGTGCCGAGGTGGTAGCGGAGCATGTCCAGCGCGTCGTCGGTGCCGAGCGCGCCGACCGGGACCCGGACCGCGCCGTCGAGAGTGGTCATCCCGGACCGGGACGTGATGATCAGGGCGTTACCCGGGGGAACCGACGCGAGGGCACGTACCTGAGCGGCGTTCACCACGTCGTCAAGGATGACCAGGACCCGCCGGCCGTTCAGCAGGCTCGACAGTGGACGGCCGTCCGCAGGCAGCGGCAGCCCGAGTTCCCTCGCGACGGCCCGGACCGCCCGCGCGGCCTCCGGGGAGCCGTCCGCGTGCGCGGCGCCCATCGGCACGAACACGGTGCCGTCGGGATACTCCTCGGCCAGCTCGTGCGCGGCACGCAGCGCCAGGGCGGTCTTTCCCGCGCCGACCAGGCCCTGCACCACACAGGTCCGTCCGGTCCGTACCCCGCTGATCAGTCGGTCCAGTGCGGTGCGCCGCCCGTGCAGGACCACCGGGCCGGCGGCGATCCGGGACGTCGCCGGGCTCGATGCGGCTGCCCGGACGACAGGGCGGGGTGCGGAGCGGTACAGCCGCAGCAGCGGGTCGTTGCGCAGGATCCGTTGCTCGAGGTCCCGCAGCAACTCGCTTGGTTCGATGCCCAGCTCGTCGACGAGCAGCCGCCGCAGGTCGCGGTACGCGCCCAGGGCCACCGCCTGCTGCCCGTCGCGATAGAGCGCGGTCATCAGGTTCGCGTGCAGACGCTCCCGCAGCGGATGCTGGCTGACGAGCACCTTCAGCTCCGGCAGCAGCATGCCGTGCCGCCCCAGTTCCAGCTCTGCGCCGATGCGTGCCTCGATCGTCGCGATGTGGGTCTCCTCCAGGCGCGCCACCTCGGTCATCACCAGCGGAGTCGGCCGGACGTCGGCGAGTGGGGCTCCGCGCCACAGCGCGAGCGCCGCGTCGAACCCGTGGACGGCGGCCTCCGGCCGCCCGGCGGCCAGATCGGCGTGGGCTCGCCGGATGAGCGCCTCACACTCGCCGATGTCGATCGTCTCCGGTGCGGCCAGCAGCCGGTAGCCAGGGCTGCGGGTGGTCAGGATCGCGCCGTTGCGGTCATTGAGGGTACGGCGCAGCCGCCAGGCGTATCCGGCGACCAGGCCGCTTGCCGAGGTCGGCGGATCGTCGTCCCACAGTTCGGCGATCAACTGCTCAAGCGACACCACCTGGTCGGCGTTGAGCAGCAGCGTAGCCAGGAGGGCGCGCTGTTTGGCCGAGCCGATCCCGCACCACGTGACGCCGTCGTGGAACTCTACGGGTCCCATCAACCGGAAGCGCAGGCGACCGGGCGGTGCCGGGCTGATGGACATTCTGCTCTCGATTCGTGCGCGCGTGGTGGGTGTCGTTTCTCAGCTCAGTCCGGCGTCGGCGGCGAGCCGCCGACGGTCGACCTTGCCGCTTGAGTTGACGGGGAACAGTTCGACCCGGTGGTACCGCGCCGGTGCCATGTAGGGCGGGAGGTGCGTGGCGACAAGCGCGGCCAGCTCCACCTCCGCCGGCTGCTCGCAGGTGTAGAACGCGTGCAGCTCGATCTCCCCGGCGCCGGTGGGCAGGGCCAGCACGACGACATCACGCAGCTCGGGATGCCGGCGCAGGACGGACTCGATCTCGCCCAGCTCGATCCGGTATCCGTGGATCTTGACCTGGTCGTCGAGTCTGCCCAGGTGGACCAGCTCACCGTCCTCCTGACGAACGCGGTCTCCCGTCCGGTACCAGCTCTGCGGTCCGGGAAGAGCGCCGGCCGGGACGGTCCGGCGACCGTCGTGATCGGCGAACCGGCCCTGATTCTGTGCCGGGTCCAGGTAGCCGTCGAATCGCTGGCTGCCGCGCACACAGAGCTCACCCTCGTCCGCGGCGGCGCCGTCGGCCGTGAGGAGAACCCCCTCCAGGTGCGGATGGATGCGCCCGATCGGCACGGTGCCGTTGCTCGTGTGCGGCCACCGCGCGGGATCGGCGGGCAGCCGGTACCGCGTGCAGGTGACTGTCAGCTCGGTCGGCCCGTACAGGTTCTCCACTGTGCTGTGCGGCGCGGCGTCCGCCCACGCCCGCGCCTGGGCGAGGGTGAGCTGCTCGCCGGCGAAGAGACTCCATCGAAGGCCGGGCATGCTGCCGGGTCGCAGACCGCGCAGGCGGCGGGCCAGGGAGATCACCGACGGCACCGAGAACCAGTGGGTGATCGCGTTGTCGTTGACGTAGCGGACGGGCGCCATCGCGTCGCCGGGCGCGGCGACCACAAGCAGCGCCCCGGACAGCCAGGCGACGAACATGTCGAACACCGACGGGTCGAAGGTCAGCTCGAAGGTCTGCGACAGCCGCGCCCCGGGCCCCACCTCGTAGGCCTCGGCACAGTACGACACGTAGGGGACGACGTTGCGGTGCCGGACCGGCACGCCTTTGGGCGTGCCTGTGGAGCCGGAGGTGAACAGCGTGTAGGCGACGTCGTCGGGGCCGGCGGCGCACTCCTCCGCCCACCGCTCGGCCGACGCCTCGAACCTGTGGTGCTCCGGGCCGTCGGGCAGGTGCAGAAGCGCCACCGGCCCGGCTGCCGCCTCGGCCACCCGCAGGCCCGCGTCGTCGGCGAGCAGTGCATCGACGCCGGCGTGGGCACAGGTACGGCGGAGTCGTTCCGCGGGCGCGGTGGGGCTCAGCGGCACGACCGTCGCGGCCAGGCGCAGCGCGGCCAGGTAGCCGACGTACGCGGTGAGGCTGCGCGACGCGCAGAGCCCGACGACCCGGGGCGGCCGGCCGCGCAGTGCGACAAGCCGGGTGGCCAGCCGCTCGGCGCTGTCGAGCAGCTCGGCGTAGGTGAGCTCGCGCCCGGCCACGCGCAGGGCCGGGGCGTCGGGATGACGCCGGGCCGTCTCGAGGAACCCGTGGAGGAGGGTCGGACCACCCTGGCTCACCGGGAGCCGCCGGTGGTGGTCGCCTCCGGCAGGTCCTCGCCGCCGCCGGGTGCCGGGGCCGGTGCCGCGGCCTCGGTGGCCAGCGCGTCGATCTCCGCGACGCGTTCCCTGGTCACGACAGTGAAGAACGGGTAGACGAGCAGCACGCAGAGCACGGCGAAGAAACCGAACGCCACCTGGTACGAGAAGACCTGGGCGAGGATTCCGGCGAGGATCGCGGCCACCGGGGTCATGCCCCAGGCCACGAGCCGGCTCGCCGCGCTGAATCGGCCGAGCATGTCGGCCGGCACCAGCGACTGGGTGATGAAGCGGGAGTTGACTGTCCACATCGTTCCGCCGACGCCGGCGACGAAGGCCGCGGCGCCGATGGGCCACGCGCTGGCCGGTGTGGGCGGCAGCAGCGCGGGCGCGGCGACGAGGGCGAAGGCGCCGATCACGTCGGCGAACATGGACCACCGCCGGCCGATCCATCGGTTGAGCGGCCCGACGATGACGGTGCCGATGATGCCGCCCGCGCCGAGGCAGGTGAGCAGGAAACCGTACTGACGCTCGTCGAGCCCGAGCGGACCGCCGACGGCGTAGACCGGGATGAGCGCGAGCCACGCCGACCAGCAGCCGGCCATGATCGCGATGAGCAGCGCCATCGTGCGGAGCAGCTGGTGCTGCCAGAGGAACCGGAGGCCCTCCCGGATCTCGGTGTTGACCGACCTCTTCGGGCCGGTCTTGGCGGCCACCCGGAAGTTGCCGACAAGCAGCAGGAGCAGCACCGCCCCGGCCGCGTAGGAGAAGCCGGTGACGCCGAGGGCGAGCCCGAACCCGATCGCCACCAGGAAGCCGCCGACCGGCTGCCCGACGAAGCCGTTGAAGAGGTACTCCAGGGCCGTGATCCGCGCGTTGGCCTTCTCCCAGCGGCGTTTCGGCACCGCCGACGGGATGATGGAGACCCCGGCGATGCCGGCCACCACGTCGGCGAGGCCGATGACCAGGGCTGCGGCGTAGATCAGCACCAGTGTGGGACGTCCGGCCAGCACGGTCACCAGCAGCAGGCCGGTCGAGAGCAGCCGGGCGATCTCCGCGGCCATCAGCAGCACACGCCGGTCCATGCGGTCGACGAAGACCCCGACGTGCAGGGCCGCCACCAGCCACGGCAGGCTCATGACAGAGGCGACCGCGGCGACCACGACGGGGGATCGACTGATCTGCGCGGCGAGCAGTGGCAGCGCGATCCGGGCCACCGCGTCGGCGAGGTTTGTGGTTCCGGTGAAGACGACCAGGATCCACTCGTTTCGCCTGGCTGCGGGTGGATCCGCCTGCACTGTGGGCTGAGCTGTGGCCACGAAAATCCCTCGCACGATCTCGAGTCTGCGCACTGACCGGGGGTCGGCCGTTCAGGACGCGCACTGGTCAAGATGACAAGAAACCAGAAAAACAAACGATTGGGTACGGCGGCCGGCCCGTTTTTAAATCGGCGGCAGCCCCGATCCGGCTTTCAGCAGGACAGACACGCGAACACCGCTGCCGCAATCCGTGCCGGCAGGTCGTGAATTCAAATGATCATGAAGATTTCGAGGATGTCCTATGGGGACAGTCCTATCGCACTCAAAGCACCATAAGTCATCGATGCGGCTATGTCCATCCTCACATCAATCGGCTAGCTGACCCTTCCCGGTCCGTAGGCGGGCGTGCGGCCACGTCCTAACAGAAGCCCGAATAATACGTACCGGGCATTCTGTCTGACCTGCCGGTTCTAGGGCGATTACAACGGTATTGCCGCCTGAGAAACGCCTCTACCAGCGATTCTGTCGCCCCCGGGTAAGCGCGATACGACGTCGAATGAATCCGCATCGGAGTCAAGCGGGTCAAGCCGCCACCTAACCAGCAAACCCGGCAAACGCCCGCCGAGAGCCCGGGTGGACCACCTCACGGCCGCCCTCCAGCGCAGCGACCAACGACATTCCATCTAGAGAACATCGAGAAAACATAAGCGTCCGGATGCTCGAACGAAGAACTCCGGTAACGCCATTCGATCCGCCCGAAAACGATCGACAAACGCCACTTGTCAGATTTCCGATCCCCGGCGTCGCCGGCCTCAGGCAAACGGGAAGCAGGCATGACGACACCAGCCGACCTCGACACCACGATCGCGAAGTATGCGTCGGTGGCCTTCGACGACTCGACTCCTCTGCTTGAGGCAGGACTCGAATCGCTGTCGCTGCTGAGGCTCGCCGTCGACGTGGCCGACGACGACGACGCGGAGATCGACGCCACCCGCCTCGTCGAGATCCGCACCGTAGGTGACCTGAAGCGATGGCTACGTGAGCTGAGCGCCGTGAGCGCGGAGACCGGAGGCACACCGTGACGACGACCGGGACCGAGCCGGCGGCGGACACGACGCCGGCGCGACTGCCGATCACCGAGTCGCAGAAGGGCCTGCTTGTCGTCAGCGAGCGCTCGCCCGGCCGGGCCGTCTACAACCAACTCGTCCGATTCGACATCGACCCGTCGATCCCGGACAGCACGATCGAGCGCGCGCTGGCGACGGTGGTCGCCGTCCAGCCCGCCATGCGTCAGGTCTTCCGGATGCTCCCGCAGATGCACGCCCGGCTCACCCCGCCGCCGGCACCTGAGGACTTCCCGCTCGAGCGGGTCACCGCCCGGCGGCGCGACTTCGAGGACGCGGTCGTCACCGCCCAACGGCGGATCGGCCGCCCGGAGTTCGACCTGGCCAACGGCCCCGCCTACCGGTTCGCGATCATCAGGTGCCTCGACGACGACCGCGTCACGGTCCTCATGTGCGACCACCACATCATCCTTGACGGCCTGTCGATGGGCCCGCTGGTCCGAGACCTCGAACAGGCGCTGTCCGGACGTCTCGACGCGGAGGTCGCCCAGCGGCGCGGCGCCCGCGAGACGGCGTTCGCCAAGGAGCTCGAGGCGCAGAACCGCACCGCCGTCTCCGAGCGCGTCATCGAGCGGTCCCGGGAGTGGGCGGCCCGGCTCCGGGAGATCCCGCCCCTGGTCCTGGCACCGCTGCCCGGCCGCCCCGTGCAGACCGAGTTCACCGGCGACCGGGTCAGCTGGCACCTCGGCGAGGCCGAGACGGCGGCACTGTCGGAGACCTGCCGGCGGCTGGAGATCTCCCCGTTCGTGTTCTTCTCCGGCATCTACGGCACCGTGCTGGCCCGGCACGGCAACGTCGCGAGCGTCCTGGTCGGCAGCCCGTTCATGGCCCGGCGCACGATCGGCGCGTTCGACCTGGGCGGTTTCCTGGTCAACACCCTGCCGGTCACCGTCGACGTGGACTGGAGCCGCACCGTCGACGAACATCTCGGCAAGGTGGTCCGCGAGTCGGTCGACTTCTGCCGGGCGCACATCGACGTCACGTTCAACCGGCTCGTCGCCGACGTACGGCCCGACCGGTCGAGCAACCGCAACCCGCTGTTCTCGGCGATGCTCGCCATGCAGGACACCTTCACACCGGAACCGGGCGGGGCGGTGCTGCGTGTTCTGGAGCCGGGCAACGACACCGCCAAGTTCGACCTGTGGCTGGGCGTCACCCCGGTCGAGGGCCGGTGGCTGCTGGAGCTGGAGTACGACCGTCAGCTGATCACGCCGGTGGTCGCCGACGGGCTGCTCACCTCGCTTCGCGACGCCGTCCGCGCAGCCGTGCGGGACGGCTCGTGCCGCCTCGGCGACCTGTTCGCCGACGCCTCCGCCGACACCAGCGTCCGTTCCGACGGCTGGACGAGCCCGCTACGCGGGGACACCCCCTGGGAGTGGGTGGTGGCGGCCGCCGAGTCCCGGCCCGGCGCCCCGGCCGTCGAGGATCCGGCCCGCCGGCTCGACTACCGCGGGCTGCTGGCCGAATCCGAACGGATCAGTGCCGGGCTCGCCGCGCACGGGGTCGGCCCCGGCGCGGTGGTCGGGCTCGCCGCGACGACCCTCTGCGACACGGTGACCGCCATCCTGGCGATCCTGCGCCGGGGAGCGGCCTACCTCCCGCTGGACCCGGGCCTTCCCGCCGAGCGGCTTGAGTACATGGTCACGCGCGCCGGCTGCGAGTTCGTCGCCGGCGAGCCGCTGGTACCAGGCGTGCGCACGGTCGCGGTGGCGGAACTCGCCGCGTCCACCGAGCCGGTACCCGGCGTGCTTGCCGACCCCGGCGCCCCGGTCTACGTGATGTACACGTCGGGATCATCGGGGGCGCCGAAGGGCGTCCAGATGGGACACGGCCCGCTGGCCAACCTGACCAGCTGGCAGATCGCGGCCCTCGCCATGAACACCGAGACCCGCTTCCTGCAGTACGCCCCGCTGGGGTTCGACGTCTCCTTCCAGGAGATCCTGCCGACGCTCGCCGCGGGCGGGACCGTCGTCTCCCGCGAACCGGCAGACCGGCGGATGTTCACCGCCGTGCTCAGCCGGATCGCCCAGACCGAGGTGACCCACGTCTACCTCCCGGTCGCGGCGTTGCGTCCCCTGGTGCAGGCCGCCTCCCGGGGCACCCGGCTGCCCGCGCTGCGCTATGTGTGCGTCTCCGGCGAGCAGCTCACCGTCGACGACGAGATCCGCGACTTCTTCCTCGCCCGGCCGCACTGCACCCTGGTCAACCTCTACGGTCCCACCGAGACCCACGCGGTCACCTCGTACCGGTTGTCCTACCGGGACGCGACCTGGCCGGCGCACGTACCGATCGGCCTGCCGTACCCCGGGGTGAACGCCTACGTGGTGGACGCCACAGGTCACCTCGCGCCGTCCGGTGTCGCGGGCGAGCTGCTGCTGGGCGGAGACTGCCCCGCGGACGGCTACATCAACAACCCGGAGATCACGGCTGAACGCTTCGTGCCCGACAGGTTCTCCCGCGCACCCGGCGGGATCGCCTACCGCACCGGAGACCTCGTGGTGCGCGACGACCGGGGTGACCTCGTCTTCCTCGGCCGGATGGACACCCAGGTCAAGATCCGCGGGTACCGGATCGAACTGGGCGAGATCGAGACCGTGGCGAACCAGGTCGACGGCGTCCGCCAGGCGGTCGCCGTGGTCCGGGGCACCGGCGCGGACCGGGAGCTCGGGCTCTTCATCCGTGCCGACACCGCCTCGGGCGCGGACCCGGAGAGGGTACGTCTCAGGCTCACCGCGGCGCTGCCTGTGTACATGCGCCCATTGTGGATCTTCCCGGTCGACCGGGTTCCGACCACGCCGACCGGCAAGACGGACCGGGACGCGCTGCTGCGACTCGCAGACGAGCTGCTGACCGCGCAGCAGAGCGCCGAGACCACCGACGCCGCGTACACCGACGAGCTGGAGCGGGAGCTGGCCGAGCTGTGGGGTGGGGTGCTCGACGTGCAGGGCATCCGGCCCGACCGTTCGCTCATCGAGTACGGAGCCCACTCCCTGAACATCTTCACCACCCTCGCCGAGGTGCAGGAACGCTACGAGGTGCCGGTCCCGCTGATCGACTTCTTCTCCGCGCCCACAGTGGCGAACCTGGCCGCGCTCGTCCGGGCGGCACGCGGCACCACGGCGGTGGCGCCGTGACGGCCCGGCTGCCCGGCCGGCTGGTTCCCCTGTTGCGGCGGGGCACCCGGCCCCTGTGCGTCCTGCTGCCGGGCGCCGGCGGCGGACTGCACCCCTACCTGCGGCTCGCCGCGGCGCTCGGCGCGACCCACAATGTCGGGGCCGTCCGCGCCGCCGGCCTGGTGCCCGGCGAGGAGGCGGAGCTGAGCATCGCCGAGATGGCCGACGCCGCGCAGGACGCGCTCGAGGCGGACGGCACCGTCCCGGCTGCCGTGCTCGGCTGGTCCCTGGGCGGCGCGGTCGCCTGGGAGCTGTGCGTCCGGCTGGCCGAGCAGGGCCACCTGCCCGACCTGGTGCTCGTGGACGCCTCACCGCTGCCGCGCCGTGCCGCCGCCGACGAGGACGTCCGCATCCGGGAGACAGTCATCGGGATGCTCGGGCCGCGCCCCGATCCGGCGACGGTCGAGCGGGTCCGGCGGGTCTTCGACACACAGCTCACCGCCCTCGCGAACTACCAGGCGCAACAGTGCTACCCCGGCCGGGTCCTGATGCTCATGTGCACCGACGCGGAGTTCGCGTTCCGCGCCGAGGCCGAGACCCGCTGGCAGGAGCTCGCGCCGCGGCTGAGCACCGGGCGGCTCGACGCGGGCCACTTCGACGTCTTCGAGCCCGAGCACCTGTCACAACTCGTCGGCGAGCTGGACCGGTTCCTCGGCCGTTCCTCCGGGGCGGTGCTGCGATGAGGCCGCTCGCGGTCGTCAGCGGCGGCACCCGGGGCATCGGGTTCACCCTCAGCAGCCGCCTGGTGAAGCTGGGACACCGCGTTGTCGCTCTCTACCGGGCGGACACCGCCGCGGCCGAGGCCGCAGCGGCGGAGCTCGGTACCGCCTTCCACCCGCTCCGGCTCGACATCGCCGACGCCGGCGCGGTGAGCGCCTCCGCGGCGGCGATCCTTGACGAGCACGGCACGCCGACGGTGCTCGTCAACAACGCCGGCATCAACATCGACAGGCCGTTCCTTGAGCTGTCGGCCGAGGACTGGCGGCAGGTGCTCGACACCAACCTCTCCGGCGCCTTCTACCTGACCCGGGCCTTCGCTCCGGCGATGCTGGCGGCCGGCCACGACGGCGTGATCGTCAACGTGGGTGCCACCACCGGGATCCGCCCGCGCCGCGACGGCGCGAACTACTGCGTCAGCAAGGCCGGCCTGCTGCACCTCACCAAGTGTCTGGCCCTTGAGCTGGCTCCTCGGATCAAGGTCAACTGCCTGATCCCGGGCATGATCGAGACGGAGGAGCTGGTGACCCGCTTCCGGCTCCACGATCCGGTCGCCCGAGCGGCGGTGGTCACCGAGATCCCCCGCGGCCGCATCGGCACCACCGAGGAGATCGCCGACGCCCTCGAGTTCCTCGTCGGGCCGGCGAGCGGATACCTGACCGGGCAGAAACTGATCGTGGACGGCGGGCAGTTCATGTGGTGACCGACGTGGACGACCTCCTGCGTACCGCCGCGCGCGCCCGGGCCGCGCTGCCACCACCTGGCGACGCCCGCTACGACAGGTACTGCGAAGCGCTCGCCGACCGGCTCACCTCGGGCTGGGCCGACGTGCTGACGGCGAACGCCTCAGACGTGCGACGGGGCCGTGAGGCGGGCCTCGGCCCGGCACTTATCGACCGCCTGGCGCTCGGCAAACCCCACCTCGACGCCCTGCTCGACCTGATCGACCGGACCCGGGCGGCACTTCCGGAGGTCACCGCCGCCGCCCCCGGGCACCGCGCCGGCAACGGCGCCTCGATCTGGCGGCTGCCCAAGCCGCTTGGTGTCGTCCTCATGATCTTCGAGGCGCGCCCGACGGTGACGGTGGAGGGTGCGCTGCTGCCGGTCGCGGTCGGCAACGTCGCCGTCCTGCGCGGTGGCGCGGAGATCTCGGCCACCAACCGGGCCCTGGCCGCGCTGGTCACCCTGGCGGTGCGGGACGCCCAGCTGCCGGACGGCACGGTGCAGGTCGTCACCGACCCCGACCGGCGACTGGTACGGGCCCTGCTCAAGCGCCACGACGCGGTCGACGTGCTCATCCCCCGGGGCGGCCCGACCTTGATCGACTACTGCCTGACGAGTTCCACGATCCCGGTCATCGCCAGCGGCGGCGGTGTCAACCACCTGTACGTCGACCGCAGCGCCGACCTCGACCTGGCCGCCCGCATCGCGCTCGACAGCAAGCTCGGCGAACCCACCGCCTGCAACACCCTGGAACTGGTGCTGGCCCACGCCGACATCGCGGAGGACCTCACCCGGGCGCTGCTGCACGCCGGCACCGGGCTGGCCGAGCCGTGGCGGCTGCGGGTCGACCCACGCCTGGCCGGCGCCGTACCCCCCGGGGCGTCGGTGACCGCGCTTACCGACACCGACGACGGCAGGGAGTTCCTGGAACGCGCGGTCGGCATCCGGCCCGTCGCCGGGCTGGACGAGGCGGTGACCCACATCCGCCGGTTCGGCTCCCAGCACACCGAGGGCGTGGTGGCCACCGACCGGCCGGTCATCGACGCGTTCCTGGCCGGGGTGGACGCCGCCGCGCTCGTGGTCAACGGTTCCCTGCGCCTGCACGACGGCCCGACGATGGCACTGGGACCTGAGCTGTCCATCGGCACGGGCCGGCTGCACGTCCGCGGGCCCGTCGACCTGTCGGCCCTGCTGACCTGGAGTTGGGTGGTCGACGCCGGCGGCCGGCTGCGCGGCGACGGGGCGGGGGCGTCATGACCGACCAGGCCCGGATCAACGAGGCGGTGAAACGGCTCGTCGTACGCGAGTCAAGGCTCTCGGTCGACCCCAGCAGTATCGACGACCACGAGCCCCTCAACGGTGACCTGCTACGGGTCAACTCGCTCGGCTTCCTCGGCATGCTCGTCCGGCTCGAGGACGAGCTCGACGTGACGCTTCCCGACGACATCTTCGCCGGGCGGGTCTTCACCACCGTCGCCGACCTGGTCGACGTCGTCGCGGACGTGACGCGGGAGGAAGCATGACCACGGTGCCCACGGCGTGGCGCAGCGTCCTGCCCCACCTCGGCGAGCAGCTGCCGGCCGATCTGACCCCGCCGCACACGGCCGGCCCGGTGACCGCCACCCTGCCGCTGGAACTGGTCCGGCAGAGCATCTCGCACCGCGAGTTCTGGCCGATCCCGGAGCCGGTGGCCGAGCGCTACCGGGCCCACCGGCCGACACCGCTGTGGCGGGCCCGGCGATTCGAGGCGGAGATCGGCGCGCGCGTCCCGATCTACGTGAAGTACGAGGGCGGCAACATCTCCGGCAGTCACAAGTGGAACACCGCGCTGGCGCAGGCCTACTACTACCATCGCGCCGGCTTCCGGGAACTTGTCACAGGTACCGGCGCCGGGCAGTGGGGCAGCGCCCTCGCCGCCGCCTGCGCCGCGTTCGGCATGGCCTGCACCGTCTTCATGGTCGGCGGAAGCCTCCGCGACAAGCCCTACCGGGGCAGCCTGATGCGCCTGTTCGACGCGCAGCTGCACGCCAGTCCCAGCCCGCTGACCGCTGTCGGACGTGCCGCCGCCGACCGGCCGGGCCAGGGCAACAGCCTCGCGGTCGCGATCGGCGAAGCCGTCGAGTACGCCCGGGCGGACCCCAAACGGGCGTTCTGCATCGGCAGCGGCGAGACCTACAGCATCCTGCACCAGTCGGTGATCGGCCTGGAGTCGATCGACCAGCTCGCCGCGCTCGGCGCGGACGTGGACGCCGTGGTCGGCTGTGTGGGCGCCGGAAGCAACTTCGGCGGGCTCGCCCTGCCGTTCTTCGCCGCCGCCCGCGCCGGCGAGCGCGCTCTGCCGGCCGACCTGATCGCCGCCGAGTCAAGCACCACCCCGAAACTCACCCGCGGGGTGTACGCCTACGACCACACCGACGCGACCGGCACCGGACCGCTTGAGGCGATGTACACGGTCGGCAGCGGATTCGCGATCCCGTCGTCGCACTCGGCCGGCCTGCGCTTCCACGGCGCGGCGAAGCTTCTCTCCGCCATGCGCTACCGCGACCACATCTCCGCGCTTGCGGTGGGCGAACGCGAGGCGCTCACCGCGGGCCGCACGTTCGCCCTGACCGAACTGGTGCTGCCCGCCCCGGAGTCGGGTCACGCGCTGGCCGTCGCCGCCCGCGTCGCGGCCGGTCGCGAGTCCGGTCACCCGGCCCGGCACGGGGTGCTGGTCTGCGTCAGCGGGCACGGCCTGCTCGACCTGGCCGCCTACGACAAGCTGCTGGCCGGTTCTCCCGAGGACCGGCCGGCCGACACGGACCTGGTGCGGGCGGCGACGGCGTCGCTGCGCGCGGTCCACCCGACGCGAGGGGCGTGACATGGTCGTGGTGCCCGCGGTATCGACCCGCAGCCGGGAGTGGACGCCGGTGCTGACCGGGATCCGCGCCGAGCTGCTGGACTGCCTACAGGCGAATCTGGCCGTACTAGCCGACCACGCCTACCGTCCCGGGGCGCACCTGGCGCTCGGTGCCGCTCCACGGTTCCACTGTGCGACCGGAGCGGCCGGGGTGGCGGTGACCGCCTCGGTCGAGCAGCGGCTGTCGGAGGCGGCCGCCCTGCTCGGCCTGCGGTCGGCGCAGCGCTGGGACGACGTGTCCGGGCCGCGGCTGCGCGCCCTGCTCGCGGACCACTCGCCGCTCTACGTGGTCGCCGACACGTTCACCATGACCTGGCTGCCGTACGCCGGAAATCAGCACATGGAGCACAGCTTCCTGCTCGTCGAGGCGGGCGAGCACTGCGTGGTGGTCGACGGGTACCACAACTCCACCCCGTGGGGCGACGCCCGCCCGGGCACGTGGCGGATGCCGGCCGCCGCCTTCGACGCGGCGGTCCCCCGGGCCGACGCGATGACGATCGTCGCGGGCGGCGCCCCGGTGCTCGACCGGGCGGCGGTGCTGCGAGACAACGCGGCCGCCGCACGCGCCGACGCCGGCCGGGTCGAGGGCTACCTGACGGCCGTGCGGAGCCGGGCCGACGATCCGGACGGGGCGGCCCAGCTGGTGCTCGACATCTGGCTGCTCGGCAGGTCCCGGGCACTTCACGCCGCCTGGCTGGCCGACGACCCGGCCACCGCCGGCGCGGCGCGGGAGGCCGCCGAGCGGGCCGACGCCTGGCGCGCCCTGGCCGGCCAGAGCTACGTGGCCATGCGCCGGGTCCGACGCGGCGGTGCCTTCCCCGGCCACGTCCTCGACCAGCTCACCGGCCTGCTCAGCGACGAGGGGGCGCTGGCCGGGCGGCTCGCCGTGCCGTCCGGCGGCCCGGCCGCCGACCCGGGCCGGATCCGGGAGACCCTGGCCGAGGAGGTACGCGCCGCCCTCGGAATCAGCCCTGACACGCCAGTCGACGGGCGTCCGCTGCGGGCACTGCCCGGCTTCAACTCGTTCCGGCTGGTCGAGGTGATCGAGCGGGTCGAGACGCGGCTGGGCGTGGAGCTGGACCCGGACGAGCTCACCGGCGCGGCCCTGCACGACCTGGACTCGCTGAGCGCCGCGTTCGGCCGGGCCCGCCCGGCCGCGCAGGAGGTGCCGGGCCGATGACCACGCTGCTGCACCACCTGCTGGACCGGGCCGCGGCCGCCCACCCGGACGCGCCGGCGATCTCGCACAGCGGCTCGGTCCACACCTACCGCGACCTGGACGTGGCCAGCCGCCGGCTCGCCGTCTGGCTGACCGGGCGGGGCGTCCGGCGCGGCGACCGGGTGATCGTCTGCCTGCCGACCGGCCCGCTGGTGCCCGCCCTGCTGTACGCCTGTTCCCGGGCGGGCGCCGTCTTCAGCGTCCTCAACGCCCAGTCCCCGGTGGCCGCGCTGGCACACGTTCTCACCGACGCGGCGCCGGCGTTGCTTGTCACCGACAGCCCGCAGGCGACCGCCGCGGCCGCCGCGCACGGCGTGGCGGCCACCGGCACGGCGGACCTGCGCCGCGTGGTGCGCGACGGCCCGGACGACACGCCGCTGCCGCCCCCGATCGCCGTCGACCCGGCCTGCCTGATCTACACCTCCGGCAGCACCGGCCTGCCGAAGGCGGTGGTCTCCACCCACGCGCAGATGGTCTTCGCCGCCGCGGCGATCGCCTCCCAGCTCGCCTACCGGGCCGATGACGTCGTCTGGTGCGCGCTGCCGCTCTCCTTCGACTACGGCATGTACCAGATCTTCCTCAGCACCATCGCCGGCGCACGGCTGCACCTGGCCTCCCCCGCCGACACCGGCCCGACGCTTCCACACCATCTGCTCAGCAGCGGTGCGACGGTGCTGCCGGCCGTACCCGCGCTGGCCCGTGCCCTGGCCCGGATGCTGTCGCGGCCGGGCGCGACGCCGCCTCCGCTGCGTCTGCTCACCAACACCGGCGCGGCGATGCCACCGGAGATCATCCGCGACCTGCGCGCGCGGATCCCCACCCTGCACGTGCAGCTGATGTTCGGGCTGACCGAGTGCAAGCGGGCGGCGATCATGCCGATCGACGAGGACCTGCGCCGGCCCGGTGCCTGCGGGCGGGCGCTGCCCGGCACCGAGATCCTCATCGTCGACGCGGACGGCGCCGCCGTGCCACCTGACACCGTCGGTGAGATCGTGGTCCGGGGTCCGCACGTAATGGCCGGCTACTGGCGGCACCCGGAGCTGACCGCCCAGCGCTTCCCGCGGGTCGAGGGGCTCTTCCCGCAGCTGAGAACGGGCGATCACGGCTGGCTCGACGCCGACGGCTACCTCTACTTCGTCGGCCGGCGCGACGACATCTACAAGGAGCGCGGCACCCGGGTAAGCGTCACCGAGGTCGAGGCCGCGGCCCACCGGATCCCGCAGGTGCAGGCCGCCGCCGTGCTCCCGCCGCGTGCCGACGCCGGTGAGGACTCGGCCACCCTGTTCGTGGTCGGCGAGCTGACCGCGCCGGAGGTCCTCGCCGCACTGCGCGCCGAGCTCGACGAGATCAAGTCGCCGCTGACCTGCCTGGTCGTGCCGGAGATCCCGCTGACCCGCAACGGCAAGGTCGACCGCGCCGGGCTGGTCCGGATCCGGGCGGAGGACTCCCGTGTCTGATCTTTCGGCGCTCTTCGACCGGCCGGACGCGCCGCAGACCCCGGCGTACGTCTACGACCTGGACGAGCTGGACCGTTCGTACGCGGCGCTGCGTGCCGCTCTGCCCGGCTCTGCGGAGCTGTTCTACTCGCTCAAGGCGAACCCGCACCCGGAGGTGGTCGCCGGGCTGGTCGCCGCGGGGTGCCGGGCGGAGATCTGCTCCCCCGGCGAGCTGCGCGTCGCGCTGGCCGCCGGCGCCGATCCGGCCGGGATGCTCTACACCGGTCCGGGCAAGCGGGACGCCGACCTGGCCGAGGCGGTCCGCGCCGAGGTCGGGCTCTTCTCCGTCGACTCGCCGTACGGGCTGGACCAGCTCGACCGGGTGGCCCGCACGCACGGCACCGGGGTGCGCGCGCTGGTGCGGATCAACGACGACACTCCGGCCCCCGGTCAGGGGCTCACCATGACCGGCGTGACCTCACAGTTCGGCGCGGACGTGCGCTGGATGCTTGACCGGCCCGAGCTGTTCGGCCCGCGCCCGCACGTACGGATCGCCGGGTTCCATCTGTACATGGGCAGCAACGTCGACGGCGAGGACGCGCTTATCGCCCAGTTCACCCAGTCGGTGGAGACCGTACGGCGGCTGGCCGCGGCGTCCGGGACGTACCCGGAGCTGATCGACCTCGGGGGTGGTTTCGGGGCGCCGTTCGCCCGCGCCGGCGCTCGGCCGGACCTGCCGAAGCTTGCGGACCGGCTCACCACGCTGCTTGCCGACGCGTTCCCCGGCTGGCCGCGCGAAGGGCCGAGGGTGGCCTTCGAGTCGGGCCGCTACCTGGCCGGTACCTGCGGCACCCTGGTCACCCGGGTGCTCGACGTCAAGCGGTCGCAGGGCGCCACTGTGGTCGTGCTCGAGTCGGGCATCCACCACCTGGGCGGGATGTCGGGTCTGCGCCGGCTGCCGCCGATCGTGCCGGACCTGGTCACGGTGGACGCCGCGGCCGGGCCGCCGCAACCGGGAACCGTCGTCACCGGGCCGCTGTGCACGCCGCTCGACACCTGGGCCCGCGCCGCCGTTCTCCCGAGGGTGCGCCCGGGGGACCTGGTCGCCGTGCCGAACGTGGGCGCGTACGGCCTCTACGCCAGCCTGGTGGCCTTCCTCGCGCATCCCATGCCGGTCGAGGTCACCGTCCGCGGCGACCGGATCATCGCGATGACCCGACTGGAGCTCACCCGGCACACCGTCATCGGCAGCGACAGGGGTTGACCTGACAATGGACGACGCATTTCCGTACCTGATCAAACCGTTCCTCAAGTACGCGGGAACGCAGCCCATCACCGCCGAGTCCTCGCTCAACGAGCTCGGCCTGGACTCGATGCGCGCCATCGAACTGCTGTTCACAATCGAGGACACCTACGGGGTGTCCATGCCGGACGAACTGCTTACCGACAGCACCTTCGCCACCGCGGGCAGCCTCTGGAGCACAATCGAGTCGCTGCGGGGTGGGGCGAGGTGAGCGCCGCGGGTGGAGCCGGCAGCGCGCTGGAGGAGGTGCTGACCGCCGCCGCCGCGCACGCGGACGCCGCGGACGAGACGGCGCGGTTCCCCACGGCGGCGCTGGATGCGATGCGGGCCACCGGGTTGCTGGGCCTGATGGTCCCGGCCGCACACGGCGGCGGTGGTGGCGGGCTCGGCGACCTCGTCGATGTGACAGTCCGGCTGGCGCGGGTGGACATGTCCGTCGCCCTGATCTTCGCGATGCACTGCCAGCAGGTGGTGGCGGTGGTCCGGCACGCGGACGGCGCGCTCGCCCGGCGGCTGCTTCCCGCGCTCGGCAAGGGGGACGTCTACCTCGCCTCGGTCACCACCGAGCGCGGCAAGGGCGGGCATCTGCTCACCTCCGAGTCCGCGGTCCGGCAGGACGCCGGGACGCTGACGATCGACCGGGACGCCCCGATCGTGACCGGTGGTCTGCACGCGGACGCGTTCCTGATCACCACGCTCGCGCCGGACGCGACCTCGCCGAGTCAGGTGTCGCTCGTCTACGCCCACCGCGATCAGCTCACGCTCGAGGTACGCGGTGACTGGCAGCCGCTCGGAATGCGGGCCACCCAGAGCGTGCCGATGCGGCTGACCGGGCGGGTGCCCGCCGACCAGGTGATCGGCGTCCCCGGGAAGTTCCGTGAGATCGTCGCCCCGACCTTCGGCCCGCTTGCGCACATCGGCTGGTCGGCGGCGTGGCTCGGCACGGCGGCCGGAGCGCTGTCGCGGATCCTGCACCACGTCCGCGAGGCGGGCCGGGGGCAGTTCGATCCCTCGTCCGAGCTGCTGCTGACCCGGCTGGCCCGTACCCGCGGCCGTCTTGATCTTGTCAATGCCCTGCTCCGGCACACGGTGGCCGTGGTGGAGAGCGCCCCGGACATGGCCGACCCGTCGGTCCAGCTGCTTGTCAACTCGCTGAAGGTGCACGCCTCGGAGCAGTGTTTCGCCGCCGCCGACGAGATGGTGGAGCTGACCGGGCTCCGGCACGGCTACCTGAGGTCGTCGCCGCTGTTCCTGGAGCGGGTCTTCCGGGATCTGCGCTCGGCGTCGCTCAACTACGCCAACGACCGGCTGCTGCTTGTGAACGGGGCGCTGGCCCTGCGGGACCGGCAGGTGCACCTTGCCTGACCTGCGGACCACATCACCTGTGGCCTCCACGACGGCCGCACCGCACGCGCCCGGCGCCGGCGACACCGCCGCGCGTACCGGGGCGGCGGTGCGGCAGTTGGCGGATCCCGGGGACGCGCGGGCGGTCTGGCAGGCTCTCGGCGCGCACGGCCTGCTGCGGGACCTCGGCGCGGCCGAGCTGCCGGGGCTGTTGCGCGTCCTCGACACGTACTGCCCGGCCGGGGTGGTGCTGTCGATCTGCGTCCAGGTCGCCAGCGCGCTGCCCATCCTGGGCGAGCAGGCGGGTGCGGGACCGGCGGACGAGCCGGTGCGTGCCGCGTATCGCGAGGCGACCGCGGGCCGCGCCGTGCTCGCGCTGGCCGCGACGGACCGCGACGGCGCCGGCTCCGACCTGATGCAGCTCGGCACGACGGTACGCCTGGACGACAGTTCGCTTGTGATCGAGGGCGGGAAGCGGTGGATCACCAACGCCTGTACCGCGGCGTACGCGCTCGTGCTGGCCCGGCACCGCCCGCAGCAACACTTCACAAGCTTCCTCTGGGTCCTGGTCCCGCTTGACGCTCCCGGGGTGCGAGTGTCCGCGACCCACGGCACCCCGCTGCCCGGGGCGGGTCTGGGCGACCTGTACCTCGACGATGTCCGGCTGGACCGCTCGCATCTGGTGGGGCGTCCCGGCCGCGGCATGGTCACCTTCGCCCGGCACATCGCCATGGAGCGCTACGCCGGTGGCGTGTGGGCCGCCGCGATGTGCCGGCGGGTGCTCACCGACACGCACCGCCGGCTCGCCGAGCGCCCGCTCGGCACCGGCCGGGCCTGGGACAACCCGGCGATCCGGGAACGGTTCGCCAGGTGCGTGGTGGAGGCCTGGCGGATCGAGGCCGCCTGTGACGCGCACCGGGCCGGCTCCGAGCCTCTCGTGACAAGCATGCTGCTCAAGGTGGCCGTGGCGCAGGGCCTGGACACGGTGCTCGGCGAATGCGCCGCGCTGCTCGGCGCCGAGGCCTTCGCCGAGGGCGGGCTGGCGCAGTTGCGCGCCGCCGCCGGCATGTTCGCCACGGCCGGCGGCGCCACCGAGGCGATGCTGGCCGGGATCGCCGACCACGTGCCCGGACTGCTCGAGGACCGGCCGTGGTGACCGGACGGGAACGGCCCGCGTACCGCACCGGTCGCCGCGGCGGCACCGTCCGGCTGCGGCTGGGCACCCGGGTACGGGTGGCGGTGGCCGCGCAGCACCTGCTCGCCCACCTTCCACCGTCCCCGCCGGACCTGGCCGGAGTCGGTGACCTCACCGCCGGCCCGCGCGCCGAACGGCTTGCCGCCCGGACCCTGCTGCGCACCCTGCTCGCCGCCGAGCTGGGCCGGGCGGCCGGCACCACGCCGATAGCCGTCCACGGCAGCGGCCAGCCGTACCTGCCCGCCTGGCCGCGGATCACCATCAGCCTCTCCCACGATGCCGGGACGGTGGCCGCCGCGTTCGGGCGCGGCGTGCCGGTCGGCATCGACGTGCAGGTGCCGGTGCCCGCCCCGCCCGCGTTGCTGCGCCGCTGCTGCACCCCGGCGGCCCGGGCCGTCCTCGGCGACCTGCCCGCACCCGTGCGGGATCACGAATTCGCCTGGATCTGGACGGTGCAGGAGGCCTGCGTCAAGGCGACCGGCGCGGGCCTCGCCGGCCGGCCCTGGACCATCCCGGTGCCTGTCGGACGACGGGCCGGGATGTGGAACGACCTGCGGTGGGTAAGCCTGCGCGGGCACAGCCGGGTGCCGGTCAGCGTGGCGCACGGGATCGGCGCGCGATGACCGCCCCGGATCCCCGGTTCGCCGGGCTGAGCTGCTACACAAGCGGCCTGGCCGGCTACCACGCCGCCGAGTTCGCCGGCACCGCGGACCGTTTCGCCGGGTCCGTCCGCGTCGCGGTCCGCACCGACCTGCCGGGCGAGCAGCTGGCCTTCTCCCATCACCGGACGCCGCTCGACCGGCTTCCGGACGGCTCCCGGCTGGTGTGGGCCACCGCCCCGCCCGGCGGCGTCGTCGAGGCCGTCGGTGCGGAGCTTCAACGCCACGGCCGGGTGCTCGTGGTCACCGACAACGCGGCGTTGCCCTGGTCACCCGCGCCCGGTGGCGGTGCGCACGCGCCGCACTGGCTTCTTGTCGACGGCAGGCGCGGCGACGACTGGCACGTGGTCGACGGGTTCAGCGGGCTGCTGCCGGCCGGGGAACAGCACCCGTACGCGGGCTGGCTCGGCACCGCCGGCCTGCTCGCCGCGATGACTCCGCCGCCGTCGTGGCGCGCGGAACAGCAGCGGCGCAACGCGCTGGCCTTCGGGTTCTGGATGCCCACACCCGACGGCGGGCCGCAATGGCTGGTCCGGACCGACCGCGCCGCAGTCGCGCCAGGGCTGCCCGGCGAGTGGCTGCTCGACGAGGACACGGTCCTGGCGTTCCTGTGCGACCACGTCGTCGCGCGCCCGGACGCCGCCGGGACCTATCTGGAGGATCTCTGGGCGGTGTCGCAGCACCGGACCTTCAGGTACCGCCATCTCGGCGACGGCGAGGCCGTACGGGCCTGGGCCGACCTGCCCCGGGCGCTGCGGTTCGCGGTGGAGTCGGCGCAGCGCGGGCGTCCCCGGCCCGCACTGATCCGGACCACCTTCGACAATCTGCGGCGCCTGGAACGAGACCGCGCGACCACCCCCACGCCGGCGGCGGAACTCCCGCACCGGCAGACCCTGTGAAGGATGTGCGATGCAGACCCGCACGCTCTACGGCTGGTTCGACACCTCGGCACGGCTGCACCCGGACAACGTGGCGATCGAGGTCGCCTCGGACGCGCTTACCTACGCCGAGTTGCGGGCCGCGGCCGAGCGGTTGTCGGCCGTCATGACGCAGGCGCCCGGGCGGTCGCCTCGGCGCGTCGGGCTGCTCACCTCCCGCAGCCTCATCGGGTACGCCGCCTACCTGGCCGCCCTGCGGCTTGGCGCGACAGTCGTCCCGCTCAATCCGGCGAACCCGGCCGCGCGTAACCTCGCCATCACCGACGAGGCGGACCTGGACCTCGTCATGATCGACGACTCCTCCGGCGACGGGCTGGCGGAGTTCCGTACGCAGACCACCGCCGCGATCCTCGACCTGACCGGTGCGGGCTGGCGCCGGTTCCTGTCCCCGGACGGCGCCGGGCAGATCCCGCCGGTCGCGGAGCCGGGCGGCGGCGACTTCGCCTACATCATCTTCACAAGCGGGACCACCGGAAAGCCCAAGGGCGTGCCGGCCACCCACGCCAATGTCAGCTCGTTCCTGACCGAGGTGATCGGGCGGTACCGGTTCCGGCCGGAGTCGCGGGTCTCGCAGACCTTCGAGATGTGCTTCGACGGCTCGATCCTGGCCATGTTCGGGGCCTGGGGCACCGGCGCCACCCTGTGCGTCGCTCAGCGCGCCGACGTGCTGACGCCGGTGCGGTTCATCAACACCAAGCGGCTCACCCACTGGCTGTCCGTACCGTCGCTGATCTCGTTCGCCAAACGGTTGCGGGCCCTCGCGCCGGACAGCATGCCGACCCTGCGGCTGAGCTCCTTCGGCGGGGAGCCGCTCACCATCGAGCAGGTCAACGACTGGACGGCCGCCGCACCACACACCGCGGTGATCAACTGTTACGGACCGACCGAGACCACAGTCATCGTCACCGCGTACGAGGTGCCCGCCGACCCGGCCGCCCGGATCGAGTCGTCGAACCGGTCGGTGCCGATCGGGGACATCTACCCGCACCTCGACTACGTACTGCTCGACGACGACCTGCGCCCGTGCGACGACGGCGAGCTGTGTGTGCGCGGCGCGCAGCGGTTCCCCGGCTATCTGGACCCGGCGGAGAACGCCGGCCGGTTCGTCTCCTTCGACGGCGTGCAGGGCCTGCTCTACGACGGCACCGAGCCGTTGACCGCCGCGCACTGGTACCGCACCGGCGATCGGGTCCGCCGCGAGTCGGGCGAGCTTGTGCACCAGGGCCGCATCGACCACCAGGTGAAGGTGCGCGGCAACCGCGTCGAACTGGCCGAGATCGAGGCCGCGCTGCGCGTCCACTCACACGTGGTGGAGGCGGTGGTGCTCACCGTCGCGGGTGATGACGGGGAGCTGGACCTGCACGCGGTCTACACCGGCACGCCGCTCGCCGACGACGACATCACCGGGCTGGTCGGGCACCTGCCGCCGTACATGCGGCCACGGGCGTACCACCACCGGGCGGAGATCCCGCTCACCGAGGTGGACAAGGTCGACCGCAAGCGGCTGGCCTCCGAGCTGCTCACCACCCGTGGCTGAGCAGCCCGCCGGGATTGTCCCGGACGCGGTACCCGCCACGGCGATGCAGGAGGCGCTGTGGTGGGTGCACCAGCGTGCCCGCGACCGGTCCGTCTATCACCTCACCTGGCGGCTCGCGGTGGACACACCGCTCGACGAGCGGGCGCTGGCCGCCGCCTGGCAGGCGATCGTCGACCGGCACGAGGCGCTGCGGACCGCGGTGGTCCGCCCGGCGGACACCGTCACCCTGGTGGTGGCACCCCACGTCGTCGTGGGCCTGCACCGGGTGGAGGTCGACGATCCGGGCGAGGCGGACGCGGGCACCGTGTCGCGGCTGATCGCCGAGGAGGTGCACGCCGCGCCGCTGGATCCGCAGACGGCGCCGCTGGCCCGGCTGACCCTGTCGCGGGTCGGCGACCGCCACGAGGTGCTGCTCACCGTGCACCACATGGTGCTCGACGGCTGGGCGCTGCAGCAGCTGATCAGCGAGCTGTCCGAGGTGTACGCGGCCGAGTGCCGGGGCGGCGCCGCCGACCTCCCGGCGGGCCCGGTGCCGTTCAGCGTCTACGCCCGGGAACAGGCGGCGGCCCGTGCGGACGGCCGGTGGGACAAGAGCCTCGCCTACTGGACCGACGCGCTCACAGGTGCCGCGTCAGTCGTGCTGGAGCCGGATCTGCCCGGCGAGTCGGCGAGCGGCGCGCCCGGCGCGATCCTGCGGTACGCCTTCAGCACCGAGGCAGGATCCGGCGTCGCGGCTCTGGCGAAGGCCACCTTCGCCACCCCGTTCGCGGTCATCCTCGGCGCGGCGCAGCTCGTGCTCGCCCGCGCCGGCGCCGGCCCGGACGTGGCGGTGGGCGTGGTGACCGCGAACCGGATGACCACCCGTGACCAGGCACTGCTCGGCTACACCGCGAACCTCTGCGTGGTACGGGCCCGGGTCGCCGGTACGGACACGGTCGCCGCGGTGATCGGTGCCGCCCGGGACGGGATGTGGCAGATGCTCACCCACCAGGCGGTGCCGTACCCGGTGGTGTTCGGGGCGCTGCCGGAGCAGACCCGGTCAGCGCTCGGCGACCCCGCGCCGCTGCTGCTGAGCTATCTCGGCCCGATCGGCGCCGGCCTGCACCTCGGGCCGGTCCCGGCGACGCTGCTGCCCAGCCCGAACCGGGCGGCGCGCGCCGATGTGGCGATGTCCGTGTGGGAGACCGACGACGGTTACGTGGCCGAGATCGAGTACCACACCGGGCGCTACCGGGAGGGCAGTGTGCTGACGCTGCTGCACGATCTGGACGCGGTCCTGGCCGACGGCGGCGCCGCACCGGACCGTACCGCCGACTCGTTCGACGTCGCCACCCGCGCCCGGACCGGCCGTGCCGTGCCAGGCCCGGCGGTGCGCGGCCCGGCGGCCGATCCGCTGCCCGCGTCGGCGGACTGGGACCGGGTGGCCGCCGCCTGGACCGAGGTGCTGGGTGGCCCGCCGGCCGGGCCGGACGCCGACTTCTTTGCCGCCGGTGGGAACTCGCTGAGCGCCCTGCGGCTGGTGAACGCGCTTGCTGCGGACGGCCGGGCGTCGGCGGACATCGTCCGATGGCTCGGTGAGCCGACCCCGCGCCGGCTGGTCCGCCTGCTCGACGACGGGTCCGCACCGGCCGAGACGGAATCGACGCTTGTCCGGTTGCGTGAGGGCACCGGCCCGCACCTGCACCTGGTGCACGGGGCCGGCGGCAGCCCGCAGGACTACCTGCAGCTGCTGGCCGCGCTTCCGGACCACTGGCGGGTGACCGCCTCCCGGGACAGTGCGCAGCTGCCGACAGTGCCCGAGCTAGCCCGCCGCTACCAGGCCGATCTGGACGAGGCGGGTCTGGACCCGGAGCTGCTCGGCGGGTGGTCGTTCGGCGGTCAGATCGCCTTCCGGATGGCTGCCGGGCGGGCCGGGTCGCCTCCCGGGCTGGTGCTGCTGGACTCCGCCCCGCCGGTCGGCTACCAGCTGCCGGCCGACGGCGCCGGAGACCGCTTCGCGACCTTCACCGAGAACGTCTACCGGGCCCTCGACGTGGAGTCCGACGCTCCCCGGCCCCGGGTGACCGGCGGCGCCGGGTTCGACGCGCGGCTAGCCGCCGGGGCGCTCGCGGCCTGCCTGTCCGCCGCCGGGCAGCCGCTGCCGGCGTCGCTGCTGACGCACAGGTGGCACAGCTACGAACGCCATCTGCGGGCCAGCGCCCGGTACGTCCACGACGGCCCGGTCGACGCGCCCGCGCTCGTGGTCGGCGCTGACCTGCTCGACGCGCAGTTCGACCAGTGGGCGGCCCTGCTCGGGCCGGCCCGTCTCCACCGCATCGACGCCGACCACTTCGGAGTCCTGCAGTCCGGCACCGCTGCGCAGGTGGCGGCGGCCGTCATCGACTTCGCGCGTGTCACGACGGCACCGCGCTAGGCCAAGGAGGATCCCATGCTCGAATCCCATGCCCTGTACCAGGAACTACAACATCATGTGGACCATGACGTGGCACCTGACGACATCGCCACGACCCGCCGTGACTTCTCCTACCTGGGGCACGCGAAGGTCTCCTTCATGGTTCCGGACAGCGTCAAGACCGCCGTCGCCGACGAGGTGAACGCGCTCCTCGACAAAGCCGGCACCCGGCGGGAACTGCAGTTCGCCGAGACCGACTTCTCACCGCGCCGGATGCGCAACGTCACGCGGGCCGAGATCGCCCGCCTGGGCACGGTGATCAACGAGATCTACACCGCGGAGCCGATCCTGCGGATGCTCTCCGCGGTGGCGGGTGAACCGGTGCACCCGTGCCCGTACGAGCCGGAGCAGTTCGTCATCACCTGCCTGGAGCAGGACGGCGACACCCACGGCTGGCACTGGGACGACTTCGCCTTCGCCCTCGTCTGGGTGATCGAATGCCCGCCGGTGGAGCACGGCGGCTTCGTCCAGTGTGTGCCCGGCACCACCTGGAACAAGCAGCACCCGGAGATCAACCGGGCTCTGGTCAGCCGGCCGATCTACTCGATGGAGCTCTTCCCCGGGGATCTCTACCTGATGCGGACCAACACCACGCTGCATCGCGTCGTCCCGGTCCACGAGGGCCGCCGGAAGATCATCAACATGGGGTACGCGTCGGCCTCCGACCTGACCCGCGACTTCACCCACGAAACCATGGACCAGCTGTGGGCCACCGCGCCCGGCGGAGAGGTGTGACAGTCATGTCGTCTCGTAACAGCACTGCCCCCGAGCACATCGTGCTCGCGTTCTCGGGCGGACTCGACACCTCGGTGGCGCTGGTCTGGCTCAAGGAGCGCTACCGCTGCCGGCTGACCGCGTTCATCGCGGACCTCGGGCAGGGTGAGGAGCTGGACACCGCCGCGCGCAAGGCGGAGAAGCTCGGCGCCGACGAGGTGCGTGTCGTCGATCTGCGCGAGGAGTTCGCCCGGGACTACGCCTTCCCGATGTACCGGGCCAACGCCCTGTACGAGGGGCAGTACCTGATGGGGTCGTCCATCGGCCGCCCGCTGATCGCCGCGGCACAGCTGCGGGTGGCCGAGGAGGTCGGCGCCGACGCCGTCGCGCACGGGGCCACCGGCAAGGGCAACGACCAGATCCGCTTCGAGATGACCTACGCGGCGCTGCGCCCCGACATCACGGTGATCAGCCCGTGGCGGGTGTGGGACCTGCAGTCGCGCACCGACCTGCTTGCCTACGCCGACCAGCGCGGCATCGAACTCGACCTCAGCAGCGGCGAACGGCCGTACTCCATCGACAGCAACCTGCTGCACACCTCCTACGAGGGCGAGGCGCTTGAGGACCCGGCGAAGCCCGCACCCGAGGGGCTGCTGTTCCGGGTACGCGACCTGCCCGACACCCCTGCCGAACCGGAGATCGTCGAGATCCACTTCCAGGGCGGCAACCCGGTCGGCGTCAACGGCACGTCGCTGTCGGCAAGCGCCGTCCTGGAGACGCTCGACGGCATCGGCCGCCCGCACGGCATCGGCCGGCTCGACATCGTCGAGAACCGGATCTTCGGCATGAAGACCCGCAACATCTACGAGGCCCCGTCGGGCGCGCTGCTCTGGCACGCCCACCGCGCCGTGGAGTCGCTCGTGCTCGACCCGGAGGTCGCGCAGCTCAAGGAGGAGCTGATGCCGAAATACACCGCCATGGTGTACCGGGGCCTGTGGTTCGCCCCGGAGCGGCAGATGCTGCAGACCGCCATCGACTTCAGCCAGCGGGACGTCACGGGCGACGCGATCCTGCGCGTGCACCGGGGCACCGTCCAGGTGATCGGCCGCCGTTCCCCGCACAGCCGGTACGACACCGCGTTCGCCACCTTCGAGGCCGACGACGTCTTCGACCAGCGGGACTCCTCCGGCTGGCTGCGGGTCAACACGGTCCGCTTCCGTGCCGGGCGTGACGGCAAGGCGGCGCAGCGGTGAGGATCGTCTTCTTCGGGTACGGCGAGCTCGGCGCGACGGTGCTGCGGGGCATCGCGCCACACCACGAGGTGCTGCTGGTGCTCACCCACCGGGTGGACTTCAGCGGGCTCGGCGAACCGGACGTGGAGCAGACCGCCGCGCGGCTGGGGCTGCCGGTGCGCTACTCGGCCACCGCCACCGAGCCGGACCTGCTCCAGCACCTGCGTGACCTCGCGCCCGAGGTGATCGTCTCGACCAACTGGCGCACCCGGGTACCTGCGGAGGTGCTGCGCATCCCGCCGCACGGCGCGATCAACACACACGACGCGCTGTTGCCCGCGTACGCCGGCTTCGGCGCGGTCAACTGGGCGATCCGCAACGGCGAGGAGGAGACCGGCCTCACCGTGCACTACATGCACGACGAACTGGACACCGGGCCGGTGATCACGCAGGCCCGGGTGAAGATCGGTCCGTACGACACGGCAGGCCAGATCCTGGAGCGGCTGATCGCCGAGTACGTGCCGGTCACGCTGACCGCGCTGGACCGGGTCGCCGAGGGGCACCGCGGTGAGCCGCAACAGCCGGACGGCGCGTCGTTCTACCACCGCATCGGGGTCGAGGACACCCGCATCGACTGGCGGGACAGCGCCACCACGATCCTGAACCTGGTGCGCGGCCAGTCGGACCCGTTCGTCAACGCCTGGACGACCCATCATGGGCTGCGGCTGTGGGTCAAGGCGGCCACCCGGCCGACCCGGGCTCACAGCGGCACCCCCGGCCGGATCGTCAAGGCCGACTACGGCGGCGTGGTCATCGCCAGCGGCGGCCCGCGCGACGGCGACGACCGTGGTGTGGTGCTGCTCCAGGTGTCCACCGAGACCGGGCCGCCCGTGCGCGCCATCGACTACTTCACCTCCTTCGGCGGGTACCTTCACTGATCGGTGGACCGGTTCGCCGGTCCACGCACGACGACGATGACGGGAGGGGCCGGATGATCGGCCGACTGCACTCGGTGGTGCTCGACTGCCCGGACGCCGAGGAGCTGGCGACGTTCTACGCCGAGCTGACCGGGCTCGAGTGGGCCGACAGCGACGGGTACTGGGTGACGCTGCGCGGCCCGGACGGGCATCCCCGCCTCTGTCTCCAGAGCGTCGCCGACTTCCGGGCTCCGCAGTGGCCGGACCCCGCCTTCCCTCAGCAGGTCCACCTCGACGTGGAGGTGGACGACATCGGCAAGGCCGAGAAGGCCGTGCTCCGGCTCGGCGCCACCCTGCTACAGGGCGGCGGGAGCCGTAACCACGGCTTCCGGGTCTACGCCGACCCGGTGGGACACCCGTTCTGCCTGGTCTGGGGCCAGGACTGACGCCATGACCCCGGACCAGGACCAGACCGTCGACTTCCGCCGTACGGCGGGCACGTTCGCCACCGGCGTCGGCATCGTCAGCAGCGTGCACGACGACATCCCGCTCGCCACGACGGTCAACTCGTTCACCACCGTGTCGCTGCGCCCCACCCTGGTCCTGACCTGCCTCAGACACCGGAGTCGCCTGCTCGCCCAGATCCGCGACTCCGGCATCCTCGCCGTGACCGTGCTCGCCGCGGACCAGCAGGATCTGGCCCGCTGGTTCGCCGACAACCGGCGTCCCTCGCACGCCGCCGCGTTCGCCGGCGCCCGGGTGCACCGGGCGCCGGCGACCGGTTGCCTGGTCTTCAGCGACGGGCTCGCCTACTTCGACTGCCGGGTCCGTGACCTCTCCGACCAGGGCGACCACGCGATCGTCATCGGCGAGGCCCTGTCCTACGGCCCTCTGCACCCCGCCAAGGCCCCGCTGCTGTACCTGCACGGCGCGTACCGCTCGATCGAGGCGACGCCACCGGCGCCGTCCGCCGCACGGGCCGGCAGAACCGCCTGACCAGCTCGGTTTTCACCGGGCAGGAGAACGGCCACGCGCTGGTGCGCCACCCCGTGACTCCGGTGCGACGCTGAGTTCTCCGCGCCCTGGCGCAAGCGCTGTGCGCCGCAGCGAAAGACCGCGCGCGCCCCGGCCGGGAGTGTTGACCGGGCAAGGACAGGCGCGGATTTCACAAGGAGTGTGTGGCTCGTGAGCGAGAAGATCATGTCGGGCAAGGTGGCGCTGGTGACCGGGGGCAGCCGGGGGATCGGCGCGGCGACGGCCCGGCGGCTTGCCACACTCGGCGCGGACGTGGTGATCACCTATGTCACGCGGGCGGAGCAGGCGAAGACGGTGGTCGAGGAACTGCGGTCGCAGGGCGTGCGCGCCGAGGCCATGCAGGCCGACCAGTCCGACCGGGCGCAGGTGACGGCCCTGGTGGATGCGGTCGCCGCGCAGTTCGGCCGGATCGACATCCTGGTCAACAGCGCCGGCGTCTTCCGGCCCGGGGAGATCACCGACGCCACACGCGATGAGCAGCTCGCGATCAACGTGACAGGTGTCGCCGACACGACCTACCGGGCCGTGCGGCACATGCGGGAGGGCGGCCGGATCGTCAACCTGTCGTCCGGCCTCGCCAGCAAGACCTTCGCCGCCGGCATGTCCGACTACGCGGCGACCAAGGCCGCGGTGACGGCGTACACCCGTGGCTGGGCCCAGGATTTCGCCGCGCGCGGGATCAACGTGAACGTGATCGAGTGCGGCATCATCGACACCGACATGGCCATGGCGAAGGATTCCGAGGGCGGCCGGTTCATGCTTCAGGCGGTCATCCCGATGCACCGGTACGCCACTGCCGACGAGGTCGCGGGTGTGGTGGCGTTCCTGGCCGGGCCGGACGCCGCGTACATCACCGGCAGCACCGTCCGTGTCGACGGCGGCGCCCTCGCCTGAGGCCCCGGCCTCAGCCGGTGCCGATGCGGGAGCCGGCTCCCGCATCGGCACCGGCGCTACGGCACGGCCAGGGCCTCGGTCGGTGACAGCCGGGCGGCGCGCACCGCGGGATACAGCCCGGCCACGCCACCGATCAGCACGGTGACCGCGAGCCCGGCCGCCGCCGCCCAGCCCGGTACGGCCGGCGGCCACCCCCGGGACCAGGCGTACACCCCGGTCACCGCCGCGCCGAGGAGCAGGCCCGTCGCGCCGCCCAGCGCGGACAGCAGCAGCGATTCCACGAGGAACTGGGTGCGGATCTGTGCCCGGGTGGCCCCGAGCGCGCGGCGCAGCCCGACCTCGGACCGGCGTTCCAGCACCGACACGATCATCGTGTTCGCCACCCCGACGCCGCCGACCAGGAGCGCGACCGCGCCGAGCCCGAGCAGCAGCCCGGTCAGCGCGCGGTCGGTGACCTCCTGGGCGAGGAGCGCGTCGGACGGCCGTTCCACGAGCACCTCGTTGGGGCGGGCCGGCGCGACAGTGCGGGCCAGCAGCGCCCGGACGGCGGCGACCCGGTCCGGGTCCGTGCGGACGTAGACGGTGCCGATGCCGCCGTCGAAGCCAAGCAGTTCCTGCGCGGCCGGCCAGCCGACCAGGACCGCGGTGTCCAGCTCCGGGGCCAGCGGGGCCGGCTGGAGCACGCCGGTCACGACGAACCAGCGGTTGCCGAGCCACAGCCGCACGTCCGGGTCGGCCCGGTGGACGCCGAGCAGCCGGGCCGCCTCCGCGCCGAGCACGAGTGCGGGGCCGCGCATCGTGACCTCGTTCAGCCAGGAGCCGTACGCGAGCGCGCCACCGACCGGCCCGAGCAGGTCGGCACGGACCGCCAGCACGCCGAGGCCGTTGGTAAGCCCGGCCGGGATCAGGTCGGAGCGGTAGACGCCCTGGTCCAGCCGCCCGGTCGCGGTGACGCCGGTGACGCCGTCGAGCCGGGCGGCCATGTCCACCGCCTCGTCCGGAAGCCGCGCCTGCTCACCGCCGAACGTCCGGCCCGGCGCGGCCGTGAGCAGGTTCGTGCCGATCGCGGCCAGCTCCCGTTCCACGCCGGCCCGGCTCGACGCGGAGATGCCGACCACGGCCACCATCGCGGCGACGCCGATCGCGATGCCGGTCGCGGCGAGGAACGCGCGCAGCGGGCGGGTGACCAGCCCGGCCGCACCCACCCCGGCCACGTCCGGAAGCGACATGCGGGCGGGTTTCACGAGGCCACCCGCCCGTCGCGCATCGCGATGACCCGCGGCAGGCCGGCCGCCAGCTCCCGGTCGTGCGTGATGATCACGACGGTGGTGCCCGACTCGTGCAGCGCCCGCAGCAGCCGCAGCACCTCCGCGCCGGACGCGGTGTCGAGGTTGCCGGTCGGCTCGTCGGTACGGCGAGGAGTCGTCTTCTCATGGGCGCCACCGTGCCGGGCATGCCGTGGCGCCACCGTGTGCCGCCGCCTCACAGGAACGCCACATCAGCGGAGGAGAATCGCCACCATGCGGGTGCTTGTGGTGGAGGACGACGAGACGTTGGCGGAGATCATCGCGGAGGGCCTGCGCGAACATGATCTCGTAGTCGACGTGGCCGGCGACGGCGCCGAGGCGCTGGAACGCGCCGCGCGGATCGCGCCGGACGCCGACCCGGTGCTGCTCGGCCTGCTGATCCGCAACCTGCTGGAGAACGCGGTCCGCCACAACGTCCCGGGCGGCAGCGTCTGGCTCTCGACCCGTACCGAGGCCGGGACCGCCGTCCTCGAGGTCGCCAACACCGGCCCGATCGTCCCCGCGGACATCATCCCCACGCTCAGGCAGGCGTTCCAGCGCGGCGTTGGTCGTACCCGTGGCGTCGAGGGCTCGGGCCTGGGCCTGGCCATCGTGGACGCCGTCGTCGACGCCCACGACGGCGAGTGGACCGCCACACCCCGCCCCGGCGGCGGCCTGACCGTCACCCTCCGTCTGCCTGCCCGTCACTGACCCTCGAACTGCAATCGTGGCGCGCGGCCATCATGGCCGGCCTCCCCGGCCGCGTCAGCACCGAGAGATCTCCATGCCTCGACCGTGGACGGCGACGGTCATTCGACCCACCCTCTCGCGGGTACGCCCGCGCTGTCCCATCGTTTCGCGAGCCAGGCGGGCGCGGCCTGGCTGCGGCACCGGCGCGAGCGGTGGCCGAAGTCCGCCAACCCGCACCTGCTGGTCAGCCGCGGCCGACAACCGCCCTTACTCGGCGAGGCCTGCCTGGTAGGCGTAGATGGTCGCTTGTACCCGACTGGTGAGGCCGAGTTTGCCGAGCAGGGCACTCACGTGGATTTTCACGGTTCCCTCGGCCAGGTGCAGACGGCGGCCGATTTCGGCGTTGGACAGGCCTGCTCCGACCAGTGCGAGCACATCTCGCTCCCGGGGGGTGAGGGCCTGTATGCCGCTGCGGGCGGCCAGCCGCTTCCGCAGTTCACCCCCGTGCAGCACGTGGACAATCCGGTGGGCGACCGCGGAAGCGAGCACCGTACCTCCGTTCATCGCGGCTTTGATCCCGCCGATCAGCTCGTACGGGTCACTGGACTTGAGCAGGAATCCGTGGACACCGGCGTCGAGCGCGCGAGCGATGTACCGGTCCTCGTCGAACGTCGTGATGATCATGACGCGGAGGGCGGGGTGGCTGGCGCGCAGCGACTCGGCCGCGGTCAGGCCGTCCATGCCCGGCATCCGGATGTCGAGCAGCGCCACATCGGGTCGCGACCGTTCGACCGCTGCCAGCACGGCTCGGCCGTCTGCCGCCTCGGCTACCACTTGCAGTTCAGGGTCGGAGGCCAGCACGGTGTTCAGCCCTGCGCGCACCAGCGGCTGATCGTCGGCAAGCAAAATTCTGATCATCAATTCCGCCCGGTGAGATCTTCCAACCGGGACACCCGGTTCCCCGAGAAGCAGACCACATAGTTCCCGTATGCCAGCGGATAGTTCCCATCCGTGAAGTAGCGGCATCCCGGCTTGCTCGGGCCACCCCACCGGACCGGTGCCTCCCGACCGGGTAGCACCCGGACCGCCGCCGTCTCCGGCATTCCGACCTGCAGCCCGGCGAACACCCGGTCCTCCATCGACGCGTCACGGACCGCCCAGGTGTAGAAGCCGGTCGCGACCACGAGCAGCACAGCGAACGGGATCACGACCGTGCCGGCCAGCATCCGCCGAACCCGGCGCCGACTGGACCGGTAGTCGGCGCCGAGCCGGCCAGTGTCCTCGTCCATGCCGGCTGGCACGTCTGCCACCAACTGGAACATGCCGTCGGTGGAGCCGGCCGTCAGCGAACCGCCGGCCTGTTCGAGACGCGCCGACAGCATCGCCAGCCCGGCGCCCGGCCGGCCCGCGACGGCCTGTTCCGGCACCGGATTGGCAATCCTCACCCGCCGGCCGGCGAAGGTGACGGTCACCAGAGTTCCGGGCGCGTGCCGGACGGCATTGGACAGCGCCTCGGTGACGAGCCGGGCCACGAACGGCTCCCGGGGCACGGTGCCCCTGATCTCGAGCGTCATCCCTGCCTTCCGGGCCCGGTCGAGCACCGTCGCGACGTCGGCGTCCGCGTCGACGTCCAGCAGATCCACAATTCGGCGTACGGTCTCGATCGCCGCCGCCGAGCCCGCGCGGACCGCCGCGGCCAGCTCCCGGGTCTCCGGATCCCGCGCCGCCACCTGGATTCCCGCTGCCTGCAGCGAGAGCAGCGCCAGGTCATGCCCGAGCGTGTCGTGCAGGTCGGCGGCGATCCGGGTGCGCTCGTGCAGCCGCGCGTCGCGGGCATGCGCCCAGCCCTGCTCGACGAACTCGTGACGCAACCGGCGATAGGCGCCGGTCAACGCCGCGAACACGGCGAGCACCACGACGGCCTGGTCGACCAGCCAGGACACGGTGTCCTGGTTACGTGCGACGGCGACCGCGGCGGCCACCTCCACCGCGCTGAGCAGCGCGATGACCGCCCAGACGCGATTACGCGCCCCGGATAGCAAGCAGCCGACGACCACGGCTGCCGCCGCGAGCACATACCACTGGCCCCACCCGTGCATTCCGACAGCCTAGGCATCCCGGCGGACCAGCAGCAGCCCGGCCGCCAGATGGGCGGCGGCGGTCCAGACCACCAAAACCCAGAGATTGCGTACGCCGTCACCGGCCGCGAACGCGACGGCCGCTCCGGCCGGCAGGTACTGGCCGATCCGGGGGTCGACCAGTTGCAGGCCGACGAGCAACACGAACATCGCCGTCAGGGTGCCGGCGGCGCTGCGCAGCAGGAACCCGGCCGCGACGGTGAACATGCAGGCCAGCATCGCCATCACGGCCAGCCGCAGGCACGCCGCGACGGGTTCACCGGTCCCCGCGTGATCACCCAACAGCAGCGCGGCCGCCGCCCAGCCGGCCGCCGCAGATGCGAGACCGGCCGCGAAACCCATCACGGCGGCGACCGCAGTCTTGGCCAGCAACACATCACGTCGCCGCGGACGGGCCAGGAAGGTGGACCGGATCACTCCGGTGCCGTACTCGGAGGTGACCACCAGCATCGCCAGCGCAACGAGGGCGAGCTGGCTGACCTGCATCGCCTGCGTCAGCGGGTCCAGCACAGCCAGTGTCTCGGACTCCGGCAGGCGTCCCTGCGCGATGTTATACAGGAAATCGTTGGCCAGCGTTGCGGCCATGCCGACGGTGAGTAACACCGCCGCGATCACGCAGAACCAGGGTGAACGGAGCGACCAGATCTTGCCCCACTCGGCGGTGATTGCGTTCTTCACGCCGCCACCGCCACGTACTCGGCCTCGTCTTCGACCAGGCGCACATACGCGTCCTCCAGGCTCGGCGCGTCGGTGCGCAGCTCGCGCAGCACCGCACCGGCCTTCTGAGCGCGGCAGCCGACCGCCGCCGCGGCTAGGCCGTGGACCCGTAAGCGGTCAGCACCGATCTGCTCCCCGTGTTCGCCCAGCGCCGCCGCCAGCAGCCGAAAGGAATTGTCGTCTGCCGCTGCCACCTCGACGGCGGCGTGCTGCCCGGCGGTGAAGTCGGCGACCGTCGCATCCGCGAGCAACCGACCCCGGCCGAGCACCACGACACGGTCGGCGATCAGCGCCACCTCGCTCATCAAATGGCTGGAGACCAGGACCGTGCGTCCGTCACCGGCCCACCGCCGCACCAGCCCCCGCACCCACCGCACGCCGTCGGCGTCGAGGCCGTTCACCGGCTCGTCGAGGATGATCGTGCCCGGGTCGCCGAGCATCGCGCCGGCTATCCCGAGTCGCTGCGCCATCCCGAGCGAGTAGGTCCCGGCACGTTTGCCGGCGACCGTGCCGATCCCCACCGCGTCGATCACGGCCTCGACCCGGGCTCGCGGGAAACCGTTGTAGCGGGCCAGCGCGCGCAGACCGGCGCGCCCGGTACGCCGCGGGTGGAAGGCACGGGCGTCCAGGTGGGCGCCGACCAGCCGCAGCGGGTTGCGCAACTCGGCGTACCGCCGGCCGTCGATCAGCGCGGTTCCTGAGGTCGGCCGGTCAAGGCCGAGCACCATGCGCATAGCGGTGGACTTCCCGGCGCCGTTCGGCCCCAGAAGCGCAGTGACCTTTCCCGATGGCACGGTCACCGTGACCTGGTCCACCGCCGTCCGGTCCCCATAACGTTTGGTCAGTTCGTAAAGCTCGATCATGGAATTCAGCCTCGCGAAGAGCCCGGTCGCGCACATCTCCCGTCGGTCAGCGGCCACCTATGTCGTTCGGCATACCCCAGGCCGACCGCAGACCGAAGGATGCCCGGCGGAGTCAGGCATAGACACTGTCGAATCTCAGATGGTGCGCGACGAGACCCAGCGCCGTGACTTCACGAACAACCAGCGGGCAAGCCCCGCCAGCCGCGGAACCCGCACGGCAGTGTCGGCACCAACCGTTGAGCCGGTGCGGGTTCCCGCCCCGACCCATTCAGGAATCTACGAACTCGCGCGCTTCGGTGTGCGTGGCGTAGAAGCCGCCGGGATGGGAGGCCTCATCGGCGGAGGTCAGGCGGAGGCGGGTGGGGCGACAAGGCCCAGACCGCGCCAATCCTCCTCGCGGAGGTGGTCGAGCAGCACCTGCTCCGCCGGCCCCGGGTCGCGCCGCAGCCCGAGGAGGACAGGCTCGGTGAGCGGCGGCAATAGCGGACGGGCCAGCCTTTCGAAGCCTTCGGGGACGGCCGAGGCCGGCACCACTGTGACGCCGAGGCCTTGCGCCGCGAGCCGCACCGCCGTGGTGATCTGCGAGACGCTGGCCACGGTGTGCGGGCTGGCCCCCGTGTCGTCGAGCAGCAGGGCGAGATATTCGTCGAGCTTGCTGGTACGGCGGAATCGCACCCATCCCTCTGTCACCAGGTCGCCGAGGTGCAGGGCCGTCCCGTCGGCAAGCAGCGGGTGCCCGTCCGGCAGTACGGCGACGTAGGACTCCTCTCCCAGGACATGGGTGTCGAAGGTGCACCCGGCCGGGATCCGGTGCACGAGAACCGCGTCCAGGGTGCCCTCCCGGGCCAGTCGCTCCATCTCCGTGGGGTCGGGCTCCTCGTGGAGGGTCACCCGGAGCTTCGGGTAGCGCTGACGCAGCCGCCCCAGCGCCTGAGGCAGCTGGCGCGCGCCCAAGCCCATGTGCACCGCGATGATGAGTTCGCCGACCAGGTCTCCGTTGGCGGCGCGCGCTGCCGCGAGTGCCCGGCGGGATGCGGTCGTCGCGATCCTCGCCTCCGCGAGGAAGGCCCGCCCCGCGACCGTCGCCGCCATTCCGGTTGGCGTGCGGGTGAACAGCCGAACGCCCAGGTGCTTCTCGAGCGCGCCGATCTGCTGGGACAGGGACGGTTGCGACACGCGCAGGCGGTCCGCCGCCGCCGTCAGGGAGCCCTCTTCGGCGACGGTCAGGGCGTACTCGTACTGCCGCAGATTCATGTGCTCTCAGCTCCGCACCGACATAGAGACTACTTATGCCAATCATAGTATTCGATTATTTGATTCTATGCCCGTCCCCTCATAGCGTGATCCGACGTTGAGGGGCTCTTCGTCACGGGCTGGCTCACCTGGACAAACGTCCGGGATCAGCCGCCTGCGGACGATCCGCTGCCCAGCGAAATGAACAGTCAGCCACTCACACCGCAGGGAAGCATCAGATGGATTTCGAGAACCTCACCGCTCTGGTCACCGGCTCCACCACCAACGGCGCCGGACGCGCCACGGCGAGACTGCTCGCCGAACGCGGCGCATCGGTGATCGTCTCCGGGCGTGACAGCGAACGCGGTGACACGGTCGTGCGCGAGATCGAGGCGGCCGGCGGCACCGCTCGCTTCATCCGGGCCGACCTCGCCGATTTCGCCTCGGTCCAGGATCTGGCCGAGGCCGCGGGTCCTATTGACGTGCTTGTCAACAACGCCGGCATCTTTCCCTTCGCGCACACAAGCGAGCAGGGGACCGACACCTTCGATCTGCTGTTCGAGGTGAACGTGCGGGCGCCGTACTTCCTGACCAAGGCGCTGCTGCCGGCGATGATCGAGCGCGGCGGCGGCAGCGTCGTGAGCATCTCCACCCACGCGGTCCGGCAGGCCGAGATCGGCGCGGGCGTCTACAGCGGCACCAAGGCCGCGATCGAGTCGTTCACCCGCACCTGGGCGAAGGAGTTCGCGACATCGGGTGTCCGCTTCAACACCGTCGCGCCCGGAACCTTCATCTCGGACGGCGTCGTGAACATCGCCGGACGGGAGGCCGTCGAAGCCGTCGGAGTGAAGAACAGCGTCCTCGGCCGCGCCGCTCAGCCCCACGAGATCGCGGAGGCGGTGGTCTTCCTGGCCTCGCCCAGGGCCAGCTACATCACCGGGGCGACGCTTGCCGTCGACGGCGGGCGCACCATCCTGTAGCACCATCCACATCGGACTCGCTCGGCGGTGACCAGCGCCGCAACCGCTCGCGGCGAGGGAGACCAGCAGCCTGTCCAGGACTCTTTCGCGGTGCCTGGCGACGAGACGCCGGCCACCGGCCACAACTGATCCAGAACTGATGGAGGCTGCCTTGCTGGACACGCGCACGAGTGCGGTCCGGGTAGGAGCCGTGTTCGACGGGACGCGTCGGCACGGCCCCAGCACGGTCCTGATGCGGGAGGGACGCATCGCCGGGGTGGAGACCGGACGCTTCACTCCGCCGAGCGACGTACCGGTGCTCGATCTCGGCACCGAGTCCTTCCTGATGCCCGGCCTGATCGACGCCCACACCCACCTGGTCTTCGACGCGAGCACCACCGCGACGGCCGCCGTGACCGGGAACTACGACCGCTCGGCGCTGCTGGACCGGATGCGGGCCACGGCCGCCGGCATCCTGCAGGCCGGGATCACCACCGTGCGTGACCTCGGCGACCGCGACTACCTGACGCTGGAGTTGCGGGCGGAGTTCGCGGACCGGCCGGAGCGAGGGCCGCATCTGCTGGCCTCCGGCCCGCCGCTGACCACACCGGGTGGGCACTGCCACTTCCTCGGCGGCGAGACGATCGGCGCCGGCCTGCCGGGGGCGGTACGGGAACGGTACGAACGGGGCTGCGACGTCGTGAAAATCATGGTGGGCGGCGGCCACATGACGCCGGGATCCTCCCCGGAGCGCAGTCAGTACTCCGTCGCCGACCTGACCGTCGCCGTGGACACCGCGCACCGCCTGGGTCTGCCCGTCGCAGCCCATGCGCACGGCCTGCAACCCATCAGGGACGCGATCACGGCCGGGGCCGACTTCATCGAACACTGCTCCTTCCAGCAGGACGGCAAGGTCGTCTCCGACGCCGGCCTGCTGGACGCGATAGCCGACGCCCCGCTCACGGTAAGTGGAACGTTCGGCTTCTCCAGCAGGCCGGAAGAGCCGACCGGGATGTTCGCGGTACTGGACGACATGTACGCCGTGTTCGGCGAACTGGCCGGGCGAGGGGCACGCATCGTTGTCGGTACCGATGGCGGCATCAGTCCCGTCAAACCGCATGACGTGCTCCCGTACGCGGTCACCGACGACCTGAACCGGATCGGTCTCACCCCGGAGCAGGCGCTTGTCGCGGTGACGAGCAATGCCGCCGATGCGCTGGGACTGGGCCGCAGCAAGGGCCGGGTCGTGGAGGGCGCGGACGCCGACCTGCTCGTGGTCGGCGGTGATCCACTCACCGATCCGTCCCGCCTGCGCGATGTCAGCGCGGTGTTCCGGTCGGGAGTCCGCGTCCGCTGATCGACGACTTCGCATGCCGTCGGGGTGGTTCCACCCCGACGGCACGGCATCCTGCGCAGCGCTAAGGCACCACGCTGTCCACCGGGTAGGACTCGTTACCTCGCGGTGGTGAGCGGGGTGCCGGAAGTGGCGCTCCTGAACAGCTGACGCATGATGATCGGGCCGGCCACGGCGATGAAGATCGCCAGGACGGCGGGTATCAGGAGGCCGACGGTCAGGTTCGTCGCCTCTGCGGTGTAGCCGATCGCGGCCGGTCCGAGCAGCAGGCCGGTGGAGCCGGAGATTGAGATCAGGGCGACTGTCGAGGGCGGGCCGCCCGCCTCGCCGATGGCGCTGAAGAGCACCGGGACGATCACCGCGATGCCGGAGCCGGCCAGGATCCAGCCGGCCCAGGCGAGGGGAATTCCGCCTGTCGCCGCCGAGAGAAGGACGAGGGCGTAACCGGCGGCGGCCAGGGTGCCCGCGCCCAGGAGGGTGTACCCGGGGCCGAGTCTGGCGCGGATCGGGTCACCCACGAGGCGGAAGATCGTCATCGCGATGGCGAAGACCGTGTACGACAGCGGCGCAAGCACCTCGTCGGCTTCCAGGACGCGCGCGGCGTGCAGATTGGCCCAGTCGATCGCGCCCGACTCGATGAGGTGGCCGCCGAGGCCGAGAACGAACATCGCGCCGAGGACGATGGTGCCGATCCGCACCGGGCGCCCCGGTGCGGCGGTGCCGTCGGCGGTCGGGTGGCCGGGTGGCGGCAGGAGCGGGAGGGTGAAGCCGGCGAAGACCGCGGCGCTGGCGATCGCGGCGATCACCAGCATGGACTGGCTTCCCAGCCCGAGGGTGAGGCCGAAGGAGGTGAGAGCCCCCGCAGCGGCGCCGCCGAGACTCCAGAAGCCGTGGAACGACGAGAGGATCGGCCGCCTGTAGTACCGCTCGAGTTCGACGGAGTGCGCGTTGAGGCCGACCTCGACGAAGCCGATGCCGATGCCGTAGAGCGCCCCGCAGAGCAGCAGAAGTTCGTAGCTCGGCGCGAGGGCGGGGGCGATCAGGACCAGCTGGGTGGCGGGCCCGGTCCAGCGCAGCAGGCCGCGGCTGGTGATCCGGTCGGCGATCCGTCCGGCGACCATCATGGCGACCAGCCCGACGAGCTGGATCAGCAGCAGCAGCGTGCCGAGACGCGCCTCGCCGAGATCGAGCCGGCGGTCGACGGAGGGCAGGGCGGCGGCCCACGCGCCCATGACGAAGCCGGAGGTGGCGAAGGTGCCGAAGACGCCGACGCGGGCGCGGCGGAGGGCGGGCGGGTCGAGGAGCATGTCGTTCCCTGGTTCGATGATTATGTCCTTGCCGAGAACATAATGCCGGGAAGATCGAAGGTCAAACTTTTTGCTCGGGGCGGAGACAAAAAATGCGGCGACGGTACGGCGCCGGGCATAATCGCTGCCGTGCAGCACATGAAGACCAGCGCTGACCTTCGCATCCACAACCTGGCGCGGTTGCTGCGCGCCGTGCACGACGCCGACGAGCCGCTCACCCGGGCCGGCGTCGCCCGGCTGATCGGCATCGGCCGCAACACCGCCGCCGCGCTCGCCGGTGAACTGGAGGCGGCCGGCCTGCTGCGCGAAGTTCCGGCCACCCCGTTCGGCCGGGGCCGGCCCACCACCTCGTTGCTTCCGCACCCCGACAGCCCTGTCGTCTTCGCCGCCGACATCCGGGAGGACACCTGGACCCTGGCGCGGATCGAGGTGGGCGGCCGGCTCACCGTGCTGGAGGCCGGCGAGCACGACCGCACACCGACCGTGTTCACCGAGGTCCGTACGGCCACCCGGCGGCACGCCGACGACCGTCTCGCCGCGCTCGGCATCGCCATCGCGGGCCCGGTCCGCGACGGCCGCCGCTCACACATCTCCCACCTGGGATGGGACGACGTCGATCTCGACGAGCACCTCGGTGACGAGTGGCCCACGGTGGTGGACAACGACGCCAGGCTGGCCGGGCTCGCCGAGGCCCGGCGCGGGGCCCTGCGCGGGATCGGCACCGCGCTGCACTTCCACATCGACTTCGACATCGGCGGGACGCTGCTGCTGAGCGGGGACGCCCAGCGCGGCGCCGGCAACATCGCGGGCGAGTTCGGGCACATGCCCCTCACCGGCTCCGATATTCAGTGCATGTGTGGCGTCCGCGGATGCTGGAGCCTGGACGTCGGTACCAACGCGCTGCTTCGTCACTTCGCGCAGGAACCCGGCTACGGCCACGGACGGGAGTCGGGCCGCGAGATCCTGGCCCGCGCCGAGGCGGGCGACGGCCTGGCGAACCAGGCGGTCGACGACAACGCCGCCGCCCTGGGGCGCGGGCTCGGCGCGCTTGCGAACGCCCTCGATCCCGAGGTGATCACCCTCTCCGGACTCGGTGCGGACCTGATCCGGCTGCGGCGCGGACTGATCGAACGGACCTGCGCCGAAGGGCTGATGGCGTTCCGGCGCGCCGCCCCGCCCCGGATCCTGGCCGGAGCGGTCGGCGAGACCGGCCCGCTCCGTGGCGCGGCCGAGATCGCCTTCGACACCATCCTGAACCCCGACTGGCTGCGGACGCGGCTCGCGGCGCAGGGCCATCCGTAAGCTGTCCCGAGGGTCAGTGCGGCGCGCGGGTTCCGCGTAGCGGGGCCAGAATCGCGACGGGAAGCACGGCGACGGCCAGGACGGTGGCGAAGACGGTGATGAACCCGGCCTCGTAGTCGTAGACGAGGAAGTGCCAGAACGGTTCGGCGTCGGTGGAGCCGTTCCACACCTCGGCGGCCAGCTTCGTCGCCGCCACGCCGAGCTGGATGCTGAGGAAGGTAAGCGACAGCCCTGTCAGCAGCACGGTGATGGTGGACGCGAGGTGGTGTCGCTCGGTACGGCGGCTCACCCAGCCGGTGAACAACCAGCCGAGCAGCAGGCCGGGTACGAGCCCGGCAAGCGTCGCGACCCGTACCGGCCAAGGGCTCAGGCGTTCGACCTGGACGCCTACCGCGTCAGCCGGTGCGGGGGTGGCCTCGCCCGAGCCGCCGTCGGTCTCAATGGACAGCAGCCAGTCGCCTCGCGCGGCGGACAGCGTCATCCGGGCGCCGAAGGTGATGCCCGACGAGGTCACACCCGCGGCGACGATCTCGTGTTCCCTGATCTCCCAGCCGTTGCTCTCCAGCCGGTTCCGCAGCCCGGCCGCGTACCCGGGAAGGTCACGGGTGGCGGCGTAGTCAGGCGTCCAGTAGGAGGCGGTGTCGAAGCGGACCCCTTCGTCGGTGCTGTGGAACAGGCCCGGCGCGGTCTCGGCGACGGCGGGACGGCCGGGGGTGACGACCTCGCCGATCTGGGCGAGTTGCGCGGCGTTCGGCAGCGGCGGTGCCGCGACCCGCCAGGCGATCACCGACGCGGCGGACGCGGTGTAGAGCCCCGCGACGAGCGACACGAGCACCGCGAGGACGACGATGCTCACGCTGCCGGGGCGGCCGAGTCGCGCTCGGGCGCCGGTGAGCAGCAGGTTGACGGTCTGGCGGGCGCTGGGGCCGGTACGGCCCTCGTCCGCGGCGGCGAGCAGCAGCGTGTCGAGCAGCTCGGCCCGGCGCGGGCCGGCGGGGTAGGCGCGCAGGAGGCGCTGATAGCGGCGCACCACGGCGGCGGACGCGGGCGGGGCGGGGGTCATCCGAAGCTCACCTGACCGAAGGCGGGGTGCGCGGCGAGCAGACGTCTGGCGGTGCGCGCGGTGTGTTCCAGGCGGGCCGTCTCCGCGGTGAGCGCCGAGGCGCCCTGCCTGGTGAGCCGGTAGTAGCGGCGCGGGCGTCCGTCGATGGTCTCCTCGTGGTCCACCTCGACCAGGCCCTCACCGACCAGGCGGTCAAGCGCCGCGTACAGCGTGCCGGCCTGCAGTCGCCGCTGCCCGCCGGACAGCTCGACGACCTGCTTGATCAATCCGTACCCGTGGCGAGGGGCGTCGATCATGGCGGTCAGAATCCAGAACGTGGGTTCGTGCATGGCACGGCTCATGGTGGCCAATATAAAGACCATCTGTATATGCGGCAACCCTCGCCGTGGTGTCCGGTCGCGAGCCGGACCGCGCGGCGCCGCAGGGCCTACGGAATTCGGCCCGGAGGCAAGCCCTGAGTCTGGGATCAACGATCCGTGGCAGCCGTCGCCAGGTTGCCGCAGTATCGAGACTCACGCGCGTCGGCGGAACCGTCGCATCGCCGGCGACGCACACCAGTTGCCGGGCGAGAAAAGTCCACGGAGGCAACACATGGCTGAGGCAGGACGGCAGCCCACCGCTGTCATCACCGGAGCGAGCTCCGGCATCGGGTCGGCCGCCGCCGAACTGCTTGCCGCGCAGGGCTTCCACGTCGTGCTCGTCGGGCGCGATCCGCAGCGGCTGGAGGCGGCAGTCGCGCGCGTCCGGGAGGCGGCACACGGACCCGGCAGCGCACCACAGTCCTTTCAGGCCGACTTCGAACGGCTCGCCGACGTTCACGCACTCGCGAGCCGCGTCCTGGCGATGTATCCGACGATCGATGTCCTGGTCAACAACGCGGGTATGCGCGTGCCGGCGTACCGGCGGACGGTGGACGGCAACGAGGCCACGATTCAGGTGAACCATCTGAGCCACTTCCTGCTCAGCCACCTGCTCCGGGAGAGTCTGCGGGGTGGGCGGATCGTGAACACCTCGGTGCTGCCGGGGCCCGGCGTGCGGCTGGACCCCGACGACCTGAACGGCTCGGAGCAGCGGTATCGAAGCATTCCCGCCTACCAGAGCTCCAAGGCGGCGAACGTGCTGTTCGCAATGGAGGCGGCCTCGCGCTGGCCGGACATCCTCAGCGTCAGCTTCCATCCCGGCCTCGTCCGCACGAACATCAACGAGGGCACGAATCTTCAGTCCTTCTTCCGGTACGCGCCGTTCCTGCGCAGTCCGCGACAGGCCGCCGAACGACTGGTCCGGCTGGCCACAGTTCCCGCCGATGAGCTCAGCACCGGTGGTTTCTACGTCGCCGAACGGCCCACCCGGCTCCGCCACCGGATCTTCAACCCGCAGGTCGCGTCGCGTCTCTGGACGACCTCCGAGAAGGCCGTCAGCGTCGATCGGACATCGTGAGGAACCGGCGCCAGGGCCTGACGGCCGAAGCCGGCAGACCCTGGATGGCGTGCGCATCGTGCGGCACGTGGTCGTCGCCGCCGATCGAGAGGCGTCCGGCCGGGGCCGGTCGCCCGGATTACTGACGCTGTGCGCCGACGGTCTCCCCCGGCACCGGGCCGCCCCCGGCCGGTGACTCCTCACCTGCGAGTCGCCGGGTCAGCCGCTCCCCCTCGACGTCGACATCGGGAATGATCCGGCCGAGCCACGCCGGCAGCCACCACGCCGACCTGCCGAGCAGCGACAGCACCGCCGGGACGATGGTCATCCGGACCAGGAAGGCGTCGACAGCCACGCCGAACGCGAGGGCGAAACCGAGCGACTTGATGATGATGTCGTCGGCGAGGACGAAGCCCGCGAAGACGCTCATCATGATCAGCGCCGCCGCGGTGACGACCCGCGCGCCGTGCCTCAGGCCGGACACGATGGCGTCGTTCGGGGTGGACCCGCGCACGAACTCCTCCCGGGCCCGGATGATCAGGAAGACCTCGTAGTCCATGGCCAGCCCGAACAGGATGCCGATCAGGAAGATCGGGATGAAGCTGACGATCGGCCCGGTCGACTCGATGCCGACCAGATCGGCGAGGTGGCCCTGTTGGAAGATGAAGACCAGGGCGCCGAACGAGGCGGCCACCGACAGCAGGAACCCGAGCGTTGCCTTGATCGGCACCAGGATGCTGCGGAACACCACGAGCAGGAGCAGGAACGCGAGGCCCACGACGACCGCCAGATAGGGCAGCAGCGCGTCGTTGATCTTCTCCGACACGTCGATGTCGACAGCGGTCCGGCCGGTGACGGCGAGCGTGGCGCCGCCGGTGGCCGCGGTGAAGCTCCCCTGCCTGGCGCGGATGTCGTGCACGAGTTCCCTGGTGTCCTCGCTGAGCGGACCGCTCCGCGGGATGACCGTGAGGGTGGCGACGTCCCCGGCCCGGTTCGGCTCCGCCGGGGTCACGAGCAGCACGCCGTCCAGACCGGAGATGATCCTCCGCGCCTGTTCGCCCGCTCCGGAGGCCTGGCCGGCGGCGGCCTCGACCACCACGAGCAAAGGGCCGTTCATGCCGGCTCCGAAGCCCGCGGCCAGCTGGTCGTACGCCCGTCGCTGGGTGGACTCGCCGGCCGCGGTGCTGTCGTCGGGCAGCGCAAGCGTCAGGCCGAGCCCGGGGAGCGCCACGATCCCGACCACCACCAACGACAGGACCAGCGCGGGTACGCGATGCCGGACCACGCCGCGGGCCCAGCGCTCGCCCATCGGAGTCCCGGCGGGCCGGTCGACGCCGCGGCGCTGGGCCCGGGGCAGGACCCTACGGCCGGCGAAGCCGAGCAGAGCGGGCACCAGGGACAGACTGATCACCACAGCCACGGCGACGGTGCCCGCCGCGGCGACGCCCATCGAGGCCAGGAACGGGATGCCGACCACGGCGAGGGCGGCCAGCGCGATGATGACTGTCAGCCCGGCGAAGACGACAGCGGAACCGGCGGCGCCCGCGGCCCGGCCGGCAGCCTCCTCGCCGCTGTGGCCGTTCGTGAGTTCGTGGCGGTAGCGCGACAGGATGAACAGCGCGTAGTCGATGCCGACCGCCAGGCCGAGCATGACGGCCAGGTCGGCGGTGTTCGACGTCAGGTCGAGGAAGCCTGTGGAGATCTGGATGCCGAGCAGGCCGATGCCGACACCGATGAGCGCGGTCAGCACCGGCAGGCCCGCGGCGACGAGTGAGCCGAAGGTGATCACCAGGACGACGGCGGCCACGATGAGGCCGAGGCCCTCGGTGCCACTTCCCGCGTCGTCAAGCTCGGTGACCTCTCCGGAGTACTCGACGCCGATACCGGCCTGTCGCGCGGGGTCACCGGCGGCGAGCAGCGCCTCGCGTGAGGTGGCATCCACCTCGGCCGCCACCACCGCGTAGTCGACAGTCGCGTAGGCAGTCCTCCCGTCCGGCGCGATCGTCATCGCCTCATACGGGTCCTCGACCGCCGTGACCTGGGGCGCCGTGCGCAGAGCGCCGATCGCGGCCCGGACCGCGGCCTGCTGTTGCGGGCCGGTCAGCCCGGCCTCGCCGGGGGCGGTGAACACCACCCGCGCCGAGGCGGTGTCCGTACCCCCGTGGAACTGGTCCGTGACCACCTCCAACGCCTGCAACGACTCGGTGCCGGGGATGGCCAGCTCGTCACTCGTCGGCCCGGACAGGTTGGCCGCCCCCACTCCGAACAGGCCCAGGAGCATCACCCAGGCGACGAGCGTCAGCCACCTGCGCCGGAACGAGAACCGTCCCAGCCGGTACAAAAGGGTCGCCACGAACGTCCTCCTACTGTCGGGTGGCCCCCGTTCAGGGGCCGTCTCACCATCGCCGGAGGCACCGGGGCGTGTCGTCCTGCAAGCGCAAGCGGCCGGCTACTGCGAACGCGGTACTGCGGTGGCGGCCGGTACCGCGGGAGGAGGTCGATGTGATCGGCTCGCCGCACTACCGTCGTGACCATGCACGCGGCAAAGACCTACCTCGACCGCTACCGGGGCCTGCTCGGCAATGTGACGCCGGCGGCGATCGGGGCCGCACTGCTGCTGTACCTGGGCCCGGCACCGGCGCGCGGTCACATGGTGCTGCTCGCGGTGGCGTGCGCGGTGCTGATCCTGTCCAGCCGCTGGTATCCGGTGCCGGCGCTGCTGGCCGGCACCGCCGTCTTCATGCTCGCCACCGCGCTGGCCCGGCCCCCGGACGGGATGTTCATCGTCGCCGGCATGCTCGCCTACTCCGCCGCGCTGTCCGCCCCGCGGCGCCGGCCCTGGTTCTACGCGATGCTCATGTGGGGTGGGCTCATGATCGCCGGCTCGATCACGTACCTCGACGACTGGTGGACCACCGACCAGGTCACGACGTACGCGCTCGTCTTCGGTGGCGCGGCGGTGGGTGACTCGGGCCGGATGCGCCGGGCGTACGTCGCCGAGGTGACCGAGCGGGCCAGGCAGGCGGAGATGAACCGTGAGGAGGAGGCGCGCCGTCAGGTGATGAACGAGCGGCTGCGCATCGCGCGGGAACTGCACGACGTCGTCGCCCACCACATCGCGGTGATCAGCGTGCACGCCGGTGCCGCCGGCCACGTGCTGCGCAACGAGCCGGACAAGGTGTGGCCGGTGCTCGGGCACATCCGCACCGCCGCGGACACCGTCCTGGAGGAGATGAAGTCGGTGGTCAGCGTGCTGCGTGACCCGGACGACGCCCGCAGCACCGAACCGGCGCCCGGGGTGGAGCGCCTTGATGAGCTGCTGAGCGGGCTGGGTGCCACGGGTTTCGCCGTACGGCACCGGCAGCGCGGCGAGCCCCGGCCGTTGCCGGCTGTGGTGAACCTGGCCGCGTACCGGATCGTGCAGGAGGCGCTGACCAACGCGCACCGCTACGGTGACGGCGGCGCCGACCTGGAGCTCGAATACACGGTGGACACGCTGCGCATCGACATCACGAACCGTGTCGCCGCGGCCGGCAGCCGGTCGCCCGGTTCCGGATTCGGGCTGCTCGGCATGCGGGAACGAGCCGCTGCCACGCGCGGCACGATCGCGGCCGGGCCGGTCGGCGGTGGCCGGTTCCGGGTCCACGCCGAGTTGCCCACCGCCGACCGGGCGGCCGACCGCCTCAACGCCCCCGTGCCCGAGGAGCAGGTGGCGTGAGCATCCGCGTTCTCCTCGCCGACGACCAGGCTCTCATCCGCGCCGGCTTCAGGATGATCATCGACGCCGACCCCGGCCTGGAGGTCGTCGGGGAGGCCTCCGACGGCGCCGAGGCCGTCGAGCTGTGCCACAGCGGCCGGGTCGACGTCGTCCTGATGGACCTCCGGATGCCGCACGTGGACGGCATCGAGGCGACCCGCCGCATCAACGCCGACGAGCGCCTCGCCGGCGTACGCGTGCTCGTCCTCACCACGTTCGACGACGACGACAACGTGATCCACGCCCTGCAGGCCGGGGCGAGCGGATTCCTGGGCAAGAACGTGATGCCGGGCGATCTGGTCAACGCCATCCGGGTGGTCGCTGACGGCGAGGCGCTGCTGTCCCCGCGGGCCACGAGCGGTCTGGTCAGCCGGCTGATCCACCACATCCGGCCGCCGGTCACCGACGTGCCGGGGCTCGCACTCGTCACCGAGCGGGAGAGGGAGATCCTGCTGCTCGTCGCGCACGGCCTGTCCAACTGTGACATCGCCGAGCGGCTGTACCTGTCGCCGCTGACGGTGAAGACGCACATCAACCGCACGATGATCAAACTGCACGCGCGCGACCGGGCCCAACTCGTGGTGTTCGCCTACCAGCATCACCTGGTCAAGCCCGGCGACTCCCTGCCCGACCGGAGGTGACGGCCGCTCCCCCAGGCTCTGAGAGTGCACCCGGCGGATCTGCGACGCCACCCCGGCTCCGCGGAATCGGGTGCGCTGCTGCCTGCGGCTCAGCGCGGGTGGTACCGGTAGACGGCCTCGGCCGCCACCGCCGGTTTCGCGGCCCCCTCGCGGTGGACGGTCATCGCCACCGTGAGCTCCACGCCGTCGCCCGCCACCTCCCGGGCCCCCAGGACGGCCGCGTGCAGCCGCACCTTCGACCCGGCGGGGACCGGGGAGGGGAACCGCACCTTGTTGAGGCCGTAGTTGACGGCCATCCCCACGTCCTCGATTACCAGCAGGGATGTCCACAGTGGGATGACCAGGGCCAGTGTCAGGTAGCCGTGCGCGATGGTCCCGCCGAACGGGCCGGCCGCCGCCCGTACCGGGTCGACGTGGATCCACTGGTGGTCTCCGGTGGCGTCGGCGAAGGTGTCGATCCGCTGCTGGGTGACCTCGATCCAGTCGCTGTGGCCGAGGTCGAGCCCGGCGGTTCCGGCGAGTTCGCCGAGCGTGCGGACTGTGGTCATGGCTCTCTCCGATCGGATGCGGGCGCGCGCAACCGCGCCTTGACGACCTTGCCGGAGGCGGTACGCGGCAGGGCCTCGGCGAACACGACTGACTTCGGGATCTTGTAGCGGGCGATCCGGCCGTCGAGGAAGGCGAGCAGCTCGGCGGCCTCCACCGGGGCGGCGGGGACCACGAACGCCCGGCCGACCTCACCCCAGCGCGCGTCGGGCACGCCGATGACGGCGCACTCGGCGACGGCCGGGTGGGCGAGCAGCGCGGACTCCACCTCAGCCGGGTAGATGTTCTCCCCACCCGAGATGATCATGTCCTTGATCCGGTCGCGGACGTAGACGAAGCCGTCGGTGTCGGTGACGGCCAGGTCGCCGGTGCGCAGCCAGCCGTCGTCGCCGAGCGCCGCGCGGGTCTCGCCTGGCAGCCCCCAGTAGCCGGCCATCACCGCCGGTCCCCGCACCAGGATCTCCCCGGTCTCGCCGGGCGGGGCGTCGGCGCCGTCGGGGGTGCTCACCCGCACATCGCCGAAGAACACGGGAGTGCCCGCCGATCCGGCCTTGCGCACGCTCTCCGGCGCGCGCAGGAACAGTGCGCCGGGCGAGCACTCGGTCATCCCGTACCCCTGGAGGAATGTCAGTCCACGCCGCTGGTAGGTGGCGATCAGCGGCTCCGGGACCGGTGCGCCGCCGCAGAGCAGCGACCGGACCGAGCGGAGGTCGGCGGTGCCGAACCGCGGTGAGCGGGCGATCGTGGCGAACATCGCGGGCACGCCGAACAGGCAGGTCACCCGGTGCGCGGCGATCAGGTCGAGCGTCGCCTCCGGGTCGAACCCGCCGGTCAGCACGCAGGCACCGCCCTTGAGGAAGGTCGGCAGCACCGTCTGGTTGAGCGCGGCGACGTGGAACATCGGCGCGCTGACCAGGGTGATCTCGTCGGAGGTGAGGTCGACGTCGATGAGCAGGTTGACGCAGTTCCAGGCGATGTTGGCGTGGGTGAGCATGGCGCCCTTGGGCCGCCCGGTGGTCCCCGAGGTGTACATGATCATGCAGGTCTCGGCGCCGGTGACCTCGATGTCGACAGGCGCGGAGTCCACAACCGACCCCGAGTCGATCGGTACGGCCCGCACCGCCGCGCCGAGCCGTGTCACAGTCGTCTCGCAGCCGGGCGAGAAGAGCAGCACCCGCGCGCCGCAGTCGTCGATGATGTAGTCCAGCTCGGGCGCGGCCAGCCGGGTGTTGAGCGGCACGAACACGGCCCCGAGCAGCCCGGTGGCGAACAGCGCGTCGAGGAACGCGGGATGGTTCGGCCCGAGGTGGGCGACCCGGTCACCGCGGCCCACGCCGAGCGCGGCCAGCCGGTGCGCCAGCGCGTTGGCACGGGCGGCCACCTCACCGTAGGTGTGCGACAATCCATCGTGGATCAGCGCGATCCGGTCCGGGGCCATCCGGGCCCGGCGGGCCGCCCACGAGCCGACGCCCTGGTTACGCATCGGCGAGTCCGAGCAGCCGGGCCGCGTTGTCGCGCAGGATCTTCGGCCGCACCTCAGGCTTGATGTCGAGCGCGGCGAAGTCGGCGAGCCAGCGGTCGGGTGTCAGCACCGGGAAGTCCGAGCCGAACAGCACCCGGTCGGACAGCAGCGTGTTGGCGTAGCGGACGAGCTGCGGCGGGAAGTACTTCGGCGACCAGCCGGACAGGTCGATGTACACGTTCGGCTTGTGGGTGGCCACCGCGAGCGCCTCGTCCTGCCAGGGGAACGACGGGTGCGCGATGACGATCCGCAGATCCGGGAAGTCCGCGGCCACGTCGTCGAGGTCGAGCGGGTTCGCGTACCGCAGCCGGATCCCCGAGCCGCCCGGCGTGCCCGCGCCGATCCCGGTCTGCCCACTGTGGAACAACGCGATCACCCCCAGAGCTTCAAGCTCCGCATACAGGGGGTACGCCCTGCGGTCGTTGACGGCGAAGGCCTGCAGGCTCGGATGGAACTTGAAGCCGCGCACCCCGTGCCGCTCGACGAGTCCACGGGCCTGCCGCACCGCCGCCCGCCCGCGCCACGGATCGACGCTTCCGAACGGGATCAGCGTGCCGGCGTGTTTCGCGCACGCGTCGGCGATCTCCTCGCTGGAGATCGGCGGATGCCCGGTGGCGGTCTCCGCGTCGACGGTGAAGACGACGGCTGCCATCCGGCGCTCCCGGTAGTAGGCGGCGATCTCGTCCACCCCCGGCTGCCGTGCCCCGCCGGCCACCTTGAAGTACGCCGCCGACGCGGCCATCAGGTGCTCCGGCAGCGACGGGTGCCCGTCCGCCGACACCTCGACGTGCACGTGCATGTCGATCGCGGCGAGGTCGCTCATGACCGCGGCTCCCGGGGTGCCGGGATCCCCACCGGCTGCGCGGCCGCCCCGAACACCGGCTCCCACACCCCGGCGATCGCGTCGGCGTCCCAGCCGCCGTCCCGGTGCGCGGCCACCGCCTCCGCCGGATGCGTCCAGAGCGTCAGCCGGTCGCCGCCGATCCCGATCGCCTGGCCGGTCACCCCGTCCGAGGCCGCGGAGGCGAGGAAGACCACGAGCCCGGCCGCGTCCTCGACGGTGCCGAACCCCTCCCCGGCGCGCAGCCAGGCCGGCAGCGGCACCCCCCGCTCCTGCCAGGCGCTCACGTGCGGGGCGAACGCGGGGATCGTCGCGGTCATCGCGGTCGCGGCGACCGGCACGACCGCGTTGACTGTGATCCGGTCCCGGGCGCACTCGAGCGCCCAGGTGCGCGTCATCCCGACGATCGCCGCCTTGGCCGCGGAGTAGTTCGTCTGCCCCGGGTTGCCGCGCTGACCGGCCGGGGAGCCGACGGTGATGATCCGCCCGCCCTCGCCCTGCGCCCGCAACCGCCGTACGGCCGCCCGCACACAGGTGAACGTGCCGCGCAGGTGCACGGCGACCACCTCGTCGAACTCGTCGTCGGTCATCTTCCACAGGATCCGGTCGCGCAGCACGCCCGCGTTGGTGACCAGCGCGTCCAGCCTGCCGAACGTGGCCACCGCCCGCGCGACCAGCTCCTCCGCCACCTCGCCCGGCCCGACCGCGCCGGGCACTGCGACCGCCCGGCCGCCCGCCGCCTCGATCTCGCCGGCCGCCGCGGCCGCGCTCGACTCGTCGGCGTCGTTGACCACTACCGCCGCGCCGGCCGCGCCGAGCGCCCGCGCGTAGGCCAGGCCGAGCCCGCGACCGGCACCGGTCACGATGACCACCCTGCCGCTGAGATTCACGACTTCCTCCTCGGGATGCGCAGTGCGCCGTGGACGGACGGGACGATGCCGCGCGGCAGGTAGAGCACCGCGACGACGAGGACGAGGCCGTAGACGGCGTAGGAGAGCACCGCCGGGGCGTACCCGGGCATGCCGGGCTGGGTTCCCAGCACGGTCAGCGCCTGCACCAGCAGCGTGATCACGGTGGCGCCGACCAGCGGGCCGGCGATGGTGCCCAGGCCGCCGACGGCCGCCATCACCACGAACTCGATTGACAGCAGCACCGGGAACGAGCCCGGCGACAGGTAGCCGAGGTAGAACGCGTAGACGCCGCCGGCCAGCCCGGCGAACGCGGCGGAGAGTGCGAAGACCGCCAGCCGGTAGCGGCCGACCGGCACCCCGCAGGCGGCCGCGGCGGCCTCCCCGGTGGCGGCGGCCCGCAGCGCCCGGCCGACCCGGGAGACGACCACGTTGCGGTAGATCAGCATCACCAGTGCCAGCACGGCAAGCGCCAGGTACGCGTAGCCGACGTCGTCGCGCACCTGCACGCCGGCCACCGAGAACCGGGGGATGCCCTGCAGGCCGATCGCGCCCCCGGCCCACTCGCCGCGGCTGAGCAGCCCGAGCAGGATCAGCTGCATGGCCAGGGTGGCGAAGGCCAGGTGGTGCCCGCGCAGGCGCAGCAGCGGCGCGCCGACGAGCAGCGCGGCCGCGGCGGCGACGAGCGGGGCGGCCAGCAGCCCGAGCAGCGGCGGCAGCCCGTGCACGGCGAGCAGGCCTGCGGCGTACGCGCCGATGGCGTAGAACGACGCCTGGCCGAGCGAGACCTGCCCGGCGTACCCCATCAGCATCGACACGCCGACCGCGACCGCCGCGGTGAGGGCCAGCAGCACGTAGACCGCCAGGTGCCGCTGCGGCAGCAGCACCGGCGCGGCGAGCGCCAGCAGTCCCGCCGCGATCCAGCCCGCCCTCATGCGGCCGCCTCCTGCACCGGCGGGGTGCGCACGGCCTGCGCGATCATCACGGCCAGCAGCACCACGAGGGCCACCTCCAGCCGGTACGCGCCGCCGCCGTAACCGGCCACGACCGTCTGCGCCACCCCGAGCAGCAGCCCGCCGGCGAGCGCGACGCCCGGCCGGGTGAGCCCGCCGAGCACCGCCGCGGCGAACCCGTTGACGATCAGCGCCACGTCGCTGTCGAAGGTCACCTGCTGCACCGGCGTGGTAAGCACCCCGGCCAGACCGCCCAGCGCGCCGCCGAGCGCGAAGGACAGCAGCCCCATCCGGCGCACGTCGATGCCGACGACCCGGGCCGCGTACGGGTTGGACGCGCACGCCGACAGCGCCTTGCCCAGATCGGTGCGCGCGAAGAACAGTGCCAGCGCCGTGAACACCGGGACGGTGACCGCGACGATCAGCAGGTAGTGCGCCTGCACCCGGGCACCGGCCACCTCGACCGCGCCGCCCAGCCCCGCGAACGAGCGCGGCTGGTCACCCCAGATGAGGATCTCCACCGCGTAGGCCAGCAGCCCCAGGCCGAGCGTGACGATCAGCGACGCGCCCGGCGCGGTGCCCGGCCGGCCGATCGCCACCACGCCGGCCAGCAGCCCGGCGGCCGCCCCGGCCAGCACCCCGAGCGCCTCCGCGGCCCCGTGCGGCAGCCCGGCGGACAGCAGCGACGCGGTGAGCATCGCGGCAAGCACCGCGAGCGCGCCCTGCGCGAAGTTGACCACCCGGGTGACCCGGTAGATCACCACAAGCCCGCTGCCGACGAGCGCGAACCCCGCGCCGAGGCCGAGCCCGGTGACCAGGTAGCCGATCAGGTCCGTCACGGCGTCACCGCCACGTGCCCGCCCAGGTAGGCGGCGGCGACCCGGGGGTCGGCGGCCAGCGCGGCGGCGTCGCCGGTCAGTGCCAGCCGGCCCGCCTCGAGCACGTAGCCGCGGTCGCACAACTCGAGCGCGAGCCGCGCGTTCTGCTCGATCAGCAGCAGCGCCAGATCCAGCGCGCGCAGGTGGCCGGTGATCTCCTCGACGGCGAGCGGGGCCAGGCCGAGGCTCAGCTCGTCGATGACGAGCACGTCCGGGCGGGCCATCAGCGCCCGGCCGATCGCCACCATCTGCTGCTGACCGCCGGAGAGCGTGCCGGCGCGCCGCCGCCGCAACCCGGACAGGCCCGGGAACAGCTCGTAGATCGCCGCGGTGTCCCGGCCCCGGCGGCCGTTGCGCCAGCCGCCCAGCCGGAGGTTGTCGTCGACGGTGAGGTCACCGAAGACCTCCCGGCCCTCGGGCACCTGCGCCAGCCGGCCGTGCACCGTCACCGTGCCGGCGGCCGGGCGGACCAGGCCGGAGACCGCGCGGACAAGTGTGGTCTTGCCGGCGCCGTTCGCCCCGATCAGCGCGACCCGCTCCCCGGCGGACACGGTGAGCGACACATCGTCGAGCGCGGTGGCGCCCGCGTAGCGCACGGTCAGGTCACGGACCTCCAGGACGGCGCTCATGCCGCGGCCCGGCGATCAGCTGTGGAACCGAGGTAGGCGGCGATCACGGCCGGGTCCGCGCGGACCTCGGCAGGCGGGCCGTCGGCGATGACCCGGCCCAGATCGAGCACGGTGATCCGGTCGGCCAGCCTCATCACGAACGCCACGTCATGCTCGACGAGCAGGATGGTGAGCCCCTCGGCCCGCAACGACGCCACCAGCTCGGCCAGCCGCTCCCGCTCGGCCGCCCGCAGCCCGGAGGCGGGCTCGTCGAGCAGCAGCAGCCGGGGCGCTCCGCACAGCGCACGGGCCAGTTGCAGGGCGCGCTGCTGGCCGAGGGGCAGCTCGCCGGCGGGCCGGTCCGCCCACCGGGTGAGGCCGGTGCGGGCCAGGCACTCGTCGGCGCGGTCCCGGATCAGCCGCTCCTGCCGGTGGTGGGCGGGCAGCCGCAGCGCCGCCGCCACGAAGCCGGCACTCGTGGTGGCGTGCGCGCCGACCATCACGTTCTCCCTGGTGGTCAGGCCGGTGAAGATCCTTGCGGCCTGAAACACCACAGCCACACCCAACCCCGCCCGGCGGTACGGCGGGAGCCGGTCGATGCGCCGCCCATCGAGGCGCACCGCACCGGCGTCCGCCGCGAGCTGGCCGCCGATCAGCGCGAACAGCGTGGTCTTACCCGCCCCGTTCGGCCCGATCACGGCACGCAACTCCCCCGGCGCGACGCTCAGGTGCGTGTCGCGCACCGCGTAGACCCCGCCGAACGCGCGGGCGAGGCCTGCGACGTCGAGGGCGGCGCCGGCCGCCATCACCTGCCGCCGATCGAGGCCAGCCGGGCCGCGGAGTAGCCGGTGGGCACGAAGGCACCGCCGCGGACCGTGCTGATCGCGATGAAGTCGGTCGTCAGCCCACTGTGGTCGGTGGCCGAGTAGCGGTAGACGCCGTTCGGCGTGGTGAGGGTCAGGCCCTCAAGCGCGTCGCGCACCTTCGCGCGGTCGGTGCCGCCGGCCTTCTCGACGGCGGCCGCCAGGAGCTTGACGCCGCTCCAGCCGTCCTGGGCGAACTGCGGCGGCGGGTAGCCGTGCGCCTGGGTGAACGCGGTGGTCAGCTCGTCCACCGCGGTCTTCAGCTCACCGGCGGGCAGGGCGGCGCCGGCCACGCCGATCGAGTGCGCGATCGTGACGCCCTCGGCGGCCGGGCCGGCCGGGTCAAGGAAGAGCTTGCTGGCCTGGGCGCCGGTGAGGATCAGCGGGAGATCCAGACCGGCGGTGGAGTACTGCTTGGTGAGCGCGACGGCCGGCGGTCCGGTGGCCCAGACCATCAGCGCCTGCGCGTCGGACGAGCGCACGTGGGTGAAGACCGCACCGAACTCGGTGGCGCTCGTCTGGAACTCCTCGGTGGGGGCGAGGCTCACGCCGTACCCACCGGATCGTGTTTGCAGGCCTTTGAAACCGGCGGCGGCGTAACTGCTGCGGCCGTCGTAGGCGACCGCGAGCCGGCTGATGCCGGTTACCTTGAGGTATTCGAGCGTCGCCTGGGCGTAGGTGGCCGAGGTCGCCGGCACCACGAACACCCACGGGTGGACGGGGTCGACCTGCTCGTCCGCCGGGGTCAGCGAGATGTAGGGGATCTCCTCGCGGTCGACGAGCGGGATGACGGCGAGCGCGGAGTTGGAGAACGGCGAGCCGATGATCGCGTCGGAGTCGCCCTTGAGCTCGTTGAAGGCGAGCACCGCCTGGTCGGGGGCGCTCTTGTCGTCGCGCACCGTCAGCTCAATGCGGCGCCCGCCGATGCCGCCGGCGGTGTTGATCCGGTCGACGGCGAGCGCGACGGACTTCTGGTTCTCACTGCCCAGCGGCGAGTAGTTGCCGGTGAGCGAGACGATCTGACCGATCCGGATGGGCTCGTCGCCGCCGCTGTCGCCGGTGGAGCCGCAACCGGCGACGGCGATCGTGAGGGTCAGGGTGGCGAGGAGCGGCACGGGGTTGCGCACGGGTTCCTCCCAGGTATTCGTTTCGGGAGCGTTTCATCGAAGCTAGGCTCTTTGCTGACGGCCGTCAATATTCTGCCCAACATCGGAGTCGTGCTCGTTGACCACACCGCAGACCCTGCTGCTCATGCTGCTCGGCGACTTCGTGCTGGACCGGGAGGTGTGCGTCTTCTCCGGCAGCGTGGTCGACGCCCTCGGCCGGCTCGGCGTGTCCGCGCACGCCGCCCGCTCCACCCTGACCCGGATGGCCGCACGTGACCTGCTGCGCCGCCGCCGGCACGGCCGCCGGATGTACGTCGGGCTCACCGACAGGTCCACGGCGGTGCTGCGCGACGGCCGCGCCCGCATCTGGCGCGCCGGCGCGGTCAACGACGATTGGGACGGCACCTGGACGCTGCTGTGCTTCTCGCTTCCCGAGTCGTGGCAGCGCCAGCGGCACGACCTGCGCTCCCAGCTCGCCTGGGCCGGCTTCGGGCCGCTGCAGGGCGGCCTGTGGATCGCGCCCGGGCACGCCGCGACCGCGGAGATCGTGGCCGGGCTGGGCCTGGCCGCGCACGTGCGGGTCTTCCGGGCGCGGGCCGACGAGCTGACCGATGTCACCTCCATGATCGGCGACGCCTACGACCTGCCCGGCCTGGCCGCCCGGTACGAGGCGTTCCTGGCCCGCTGGGACGGTCAGGTACCGGCCGACCCGTTCGCCGCGCGACTGCGGCTGATCGCCGAGTGGCACGACGTGATCCGCAACGACCCGCGGCTGCCCGTCGCCCACCTGCCCCACGACTGGCCGGGGGTACGGGCGCAGAAGGTGTTCCAGGAGCTGGAGACGACGCTCGGCGCGCCGGCCAGGGCGGTCGCCGCGGGCCTGCTCGACCTGCGGCCGGACACCCCGGCCGGCGCGTGAGGCGGCTCCTCAGGCGACAGTGCAGGCCGCGCCGTTGAGCGTGAACGCGGCGGGCCGGCCGGTGTCGCCGGTGTGGGTGGCCTGGAAGCCGAGCCCGGTCGAGGCGCCCGGTGGCAGCGACGCGTTGTAGGAGACGTTCCGGGCGGTCACCGCGCCGCTGGCCGGGCTGAAGGTGGCGTTCCAGCCGGAGGTGATGCTCTGGCCGGAGGGCAGCGTGAACGCCAGCGTCCAGCCGTTGACCGCGGTCGTGCCAGTGTTGGTGACGGTGATGCCGGCGGTCAGCCCGCTGGGCCAGGAGTTGACCGTGTAGCCCACCCGGCAGGCGCCGGCCGGCGGCGGGGTCGGCGTGACCGGCGGCGTCGGTGTGGACGTCGGTGTGGACGTCGGTGTGGACGTCGGCGTCGGCGTGGCCGGCGGGCTGGTCGGGGCGGTGCCGGTCAGCCCGAAGAACGCGACGGCCTGCGCCGCCATGCCCGTCGACGGCAGCGTGTGCCCGGCGCCGGCGATGCTGTACGCCTCGACCTGCACGGTCCCGGACGCGTCGGCGTACCGGCGGCGGTTCCAGCCGTTCTGCGGCGTGTCGGTGGAGCTCGGCGTCTGGCTGAGCCCGAAGACGTTCGTCCACTGCTCGATCGACTCGGTGAGCAGCGAGTACGGCACGAGCGTGTCGTTGGTGCCGTGCCAGAGCTGGATGCGCGGGCGCGGCCCGGAGTAGCCCGGGTAGGCCTGCCGGACGGCGTCGCCCCACTGCTGCGGCGTGCGGTCCATGCTGCCGCCGGTGCAGCGGCTGGCGCCCGGCGGGTAGTCGGACGCGCCGGCGAAGCAGTCGAACGGCACGCCCATGAACGACGCGCCCGCCTTGAACACGTCGGGGTAGAGCGCCAGCATGTGCTGGGTCATCATCCCGCCGGACGAGCTGCCGGTGGCGTACACCCGGTTCGGGTCGCCGCCGTGCTGGCGCTGCACGTAGTTGACCATCGAGACGATCGAGACCGGGTCGCTGCCGCCGCCGCGCCGCTTGGACGCGGGCGACCAGGTGTCGAAGCAGTTGCCGAAGCCGGCCTGCTGGGTGGCCGAGGGGTAGATGACGATGAAGCCGTGCTGGTCGGCCAGGCGGGCGAACTCGCTTCCGGAGTAGAACCCCGGGCCGGAGCCGCCGCAGCCGTGCATGGCGACCACGATCGCCGGGTTGGCCGGGCGCTGGTCCGGCAGGTAGAGGTGCATGCGCATGCCGCCGGGGTTGTCGCCGAAGGCGGTGACCTCCTGCAGCGATGCGGCGGCGGCCGGGCCGGCCGGTGCCAGGGCGAGGACGGCCGCGACTCCGGCGGTCAGCGCGACCGCCAGGGTGCCGAGCCTGGTGCGGGCGGTTCTCATGAGGCGACTCCTCGATCCGAGGTGCGGGTAAGACAATGACGTGCGTCTATGAATGTCCTTCCGGGACGAAAAAGTGTCAAGCATCAATATGCCTGTAGAGTGCTGCTGTCCCCGCCGCACCGGAGCCGCCAGTGATGCCACCGCTCGACCTCGCCGAACTGCTGCCGGGGTACGACGCGACCGTGGCCCGGCTCCCCCGCGCGCAGAACGGCCTCGCCCCGCAGGGGCTCACCGTGACGCTGCTCGCCGACTACACCCTGCGTACCCGCGCCCGGCTTCCGTCCGCGGTGATCGTGGCCCTGCTCGCCGAGGCCGGTGTGACCCCCGGCGGTGCCCGCGCCGCGATCAGCCGGCTCGCCCGCCGCGGCATGATCGAGGGCACCCGGCAGGGGCGCCACACCTCCTACGGCCTGACCGCCCCGGCCGCCGCCGCGCTCACCGTCGGCGGCCGCGCCGTGGTCGGCCTCACCGTCAAGGCCGAGTCGTGGGACGGCTTGTGGACGCTCATCGCGTTCTCGCTGCCCCAGGCCGGCGACGCCGCACGGCGGTCGTTGCGCGGGCGGCTCCGCTGGCTCGGATACGCACCGCTCTACGACGGGCTCTGGATCTCCCCGCACGGCCACCCCGAGCACGACCTCGCGGCGGTCGAGGGGATCGGCCGCGGCGCGCTGACCGTCTTCCGCGCCCGGAGCCTCGCCCCGGCCGGCCACCTCGGCCGCGATCCGCTGCAGGCCTGGGACCTGGCCGGCATCGGCGACCGGTACGAGGCATTCGTCACCCGGTGGAGCCCGCTGCTGCCCCGCGTCAGGGACGGCGCCGTCACCGGCGCCGAGGCCCTGCGGGAACGCACCGCCGTGATGGAGACGTACCGCCGGTTCCTGATGCTCGACCCCCGGCTGCCCACCCGGATGATGCCGGCCGGCTGGCCCCGCGACCGCGCCCGCGACGTGTTCGCCGCGATCTACGACGGCCTCGCCGCACCGGCGCTGGCCCACGTCCTGGCCGTGTCCACCCGCGCGGGAGGCGGCGTGGTGGGCGGCGTCAGCGTGCACACCGTCGCGGAACTGCTGACCGGCGACACAGTCTAGAGCGGCCCGCGTCTGTGCTCTCTCCTCCAGATGCGGGCCGTCCGTCCACAAGCGCCACCGCGACCCCGGATCGCCGATGGCGTACCGGCGCCGACGGGTGCGGTGCAGGCGGTGCAGCACCCCGGGACAGGTCTCGATGCCTGGGCACCGCTGCGGAAGACTCCGCCGCACGACGTCCGCGCCCGCCCTCAGCCGTATCGCGCGACGAGCGTCTTGCCGATCGCGGCCAGGTGGTCGCGTACAGCCGGAGGGCCGGTGACCTCGATCCATTCGACAAGCCCGGCGAGCTCGCCGGCGAGTTTGTACTCGTCGTTGCCGCGGATCACGACCTCGATGCGGCCGTCGGCCCTGGAGCCTCCCACCTCGAGCCGGCTGCCGAACCCGATCCGGAGCACGCTCATCCCGCCGGGCGTGCACACCGCCCGGGCCTCGATCGGCGTTCGTCTGCGGTCGACCTCGTCCGCGATCGCGCGCCAGCTCTCGGCGAGGTCGAAGTCCTCGGGCCGGTGCACGGGATCGCCGGTCGGGTCGACGGAGGACACGCGGTCGATGCGGAAGGTCCGCCGACCGGCCCCGGTCGTGGCGATGAGGTACCACGACGGGCCTTTGGCGACGATGCCCAGCGGATGGACGATGCGCTCGGTGGCGGCGCCTTCGCGGTCGACGTAGCCGAGCCGGACCTGGGCGCCGCGGATCACCGCGTCCTGGAGGTCGTCGAGGAATCGGGGCGGCCGGGGTTCGATCCGGCTCGACCCCCAGCGTTGCGGGTCCAGGACGAGCGACGACGCGGCCGCCTCGGCCTGCGCCCGGAACGGCTCCGGCAGGGCGCGGACGAGCTTGCGCAGCGCCGCTTTCACGGCCGGCGTCGCGGACGAGGCGGGGCCGGCGACCAGGAACAGCGCGCGGGCCTCCCCCGCGGTCAGCCCGGACAGGTCGGTGCGGGCGCCGCCCACGAGACGCCAGCCGCCACCTCGGCCCTGCATGGAGTAGACCGGGACGCCGGCCATGCCGAGGGCGTCGAGGTCGCGGCGGGCGGTGCGCTCGGAGATCTCCAGCTCCCGGGCGACCTCCGCCGCTGTCACCTGCTCGCGTTGTTGCAGCAGCAGGAGGATGGCCATCAACCGGTCGGCTCGCACTCCGGCAACTCTTCCGCAGAAACCGGTCAGGAGGTGACCGGTTTAGCTAGGCACGATGCCGGCATGACAATCGATTTTCCCGAGCCCACCCGCGTTTCGGTAAACGGTGTGGAACTCGAAGTCTTCGAAGCCGGCCGGGAGAACGCGGGGAACCCCATCGTGCTCTGTCACGGCTGGCCGGAGCACGCCTTCTCCTGGCGTCATCAGATGCCCGCGCTCGCGGCGGCCGGCTACCACGTCATCGTCCCGAACCAGCGCGGTTACGGCAGCTCGTCCCGCCCGGCCCACGTCACCGACTACGACATCGCACACCTGTCGGGTGACCTCGTCGCACTGCTCGACCACTACGGGTACGCCGATGCCACCTTCGTCGGCCATGACTGGGGTGCCGCCGTCGTGTGGGGCCTGACCCTGTTGCACCCACACCGGGTCAACAAGGTGATCAACCTGAGCCTGCCGTACCTCGAACGCGGGGAGACGCCCTGGATCGAGGGCATGGAGGCCGTCCTCGGCAGCGACTTCTACTTCGTCCACTTCAACAGACAGCCGGGCGTCGCGGACGCCGTGTTCGAGGAGCACACGTTCCAGTTCCTGCGGAACCTGTATCGGAAGAACGTGCCTCTCGCGGAGCCCGCGCCGGGCAATGCGTTGATCAACCTTGCCAGGGCGGAGACCCCACTCGGTGAGCCGGTCATGAGCGACGGCGAACTGGCGGTCTTCGTCTCCGCCTTCGCCTCGGCGGGGTTCACCGGCGGCATCAACTGGTACCGGAACCTGGACCGCAACTGGCACCTGCTCGCGGACGTGGACCCGATCATCCGCCAGCCCACCCTCATGATCTACGGCGACCGCGACACGGTCGCCAGGTCTGAAAGGCTGACGGAATTCGTACCCAATGTGGAGGTGGTCAGTCTGGACTGCGGTCACTGGATCCAGCAGGAGAAGCCGCGGGAAACGACCGAGGTGATTCTGCGATGGCTGGGCCGGCGGGATGCCGCCTAGCATCCCCGCGGGAGATCCACATCCCGGTCCGCTGCCGGCTCTCGGACTGTAGTCGCTGGTCACGCCTCGCGGGTTGATTGCGCCGCGAGGGTGCGCCGTCCCACCGTCTGAGCGGTCCGTCCCACGCCAGGACGGACCGCGCGCCGGACCGTGGCGCACGATGCGGTCGCGGGCCGCGGCGAGCGGCAGCGCGAGCCTGGGCGATGCATCGGTGCCTGGCCGCGGCCCGGTCCGCCCGATCGCGACGTTCGGAGCGCCGGGCTCTTGCGGTGCTGTGGAAGCCTCGTGGGATGAGGCTGAACGCGGAGCAGGCCGAGTTGGTGACCGGGCTGGCGCGGGACTGGCGGGCGGCGGCCGCGGTGTCCAGGCCGCTGGACCGGGAGGCGACCGAGGCGGTGATCCGGTCGGTCTACGAGGATCTGGAGACCCCGGCGCCACGGATCGCCTGGGTCGACTCACCGCGCGAGGCGGCGCGGCTGCTGGACGATCTCGGTGAGCGGGCCGGCGGCGTCCTGCCCAGGAAAGATCAGCCCCAGGGCATCACCGGTTGGGCGGACCCGCGGCACGTGATCGCGATCGACGCGGCCCTGCTGCACCAGGCCGGTTTCGACCTCGAAGACGTCGACGTCGACCTCCTCGCGGACATCGCCGCGCCGTTCGGCGTCACCGTTCACGACTGGTACGCGCCACCGGTGGAGGGCGCCCACGGCTACGAGGCCGACGCGCGGCTGCGGTGGTCGGTGCGCGAGGCGGTGCGCTCCGACCGGTCGGTGCCCGCGCCCTGCGAGGCGTGGACCGCCGCGACGTGGGTCGGCTTCTACGATGCGGTACTGCGGCTGGGTCTGCTGGGTCCGCCGGAGGACGCGCCCGGCTACGTGCGGTACTTCGGCCAGATCGCCGACCTGGGCCGCTGCGGCGCCGGCTGGTGGTGGCCGCGCACCGACGTGTGCGTGGTGTCGCGCCGGCCGGTCTTGATGTCGGTCGAGCCGGAGGACGTCCGCGGATTCCAGGTCATAGCGCGGGGCGAGGCGCACCGCCTGCACCGCGACGACGGCCCGGCCCTGGTGTTCGCCGACGGCTCGGCCTACGAAGTCCGCCACGGCATACCGCACGCCGGGCCGTGACGACCGGTGGCGCCCTCGTCGCCGTGTCCCCGTCACCGCTCGCCGAAGGCACGGCGATAGCGGTCCGGGCTGGTGCGCAGCGCCCGCCGGAAGTGGGCGCGCAGCGCGGTGGCGGACCCGTGGCCGCTCTGCGCGGCGATCACCGGGACCGGCAGGTCGGTGGTCTCCAGCAGACGGCGGGCCAGGTGCAGGCGGCGGGTGTGCAGCCAGGCCAGCGGCGTGGTGCCGGTCTGTTCGCGGAAGCGGCGGGTGAGCGTCCGGGCGCTGAGGCGGGCGTGCCGGGCGATGTCGGCGACCGTGACGTCGTCCGCGGCGTGCGTGTCCAGCCAGTCGAGTGTGCGCGCGAGCGAGCCGTCAGCGCCGGCCGGTCCGTGGTCGACGAACTGGGCCTGGTCGCCGTCCCGGACCGGCGCCATGACCACGAATCCGGCGGTACGGGCGGCGACCTCCGCACCGAGGTCGCGTCGCACCAGGTGCAGGCAGAGGTCGAGGCCGGCCGCGACGCCGGCCGAGGTGAACACCCGCCCGTCGCCGGTGAACAGCGATGCGGCGTCCACGTCCACGGCCGGATGCCGGCGGGCCAGGTCGGGCGCGGCCCACCAGTGAGTGGTGGCGCGGCGGCCGTCGAGCAGTCCGGCCTGGGCCAGCACGAACGCGCCGGTGCAGATCGAGACGGTGCGCGCGCCGCGCGCGTGTGCGGCCCGCAGCAGGTCGAGCACGGCGTCCGGCGCCCGCCACGGCATCGCGACGCCGGGGATGACGACGGTGTCCGCGTCGGCGGCGCCGTCCAGCCCGTAGGGTGCCTCGATCCGGTAGTGGCTGACGCCGGAGACGCTGGTCCGGACCGTGGTGCGCAGACCACAGACCCTGATGTCGTACGGGTGGGTGCCGTCACCAAGGCGGGCGCTGCCGAACACCTGACACGGTACGGCGAGGTCGAAGCCGACCACGCCGTCGAGTGCCAGGATCGCGACGACGTGGGGTCTACCGGCCACGGGCCGTCCACACCGTGCCACGCGGCTCGAACTCCAGCACGCCGGCGACCATCACCGCCACGTCCGGGCCGCACTCGCGGTCGAGCACGTGCAACGCGAGATCGATGCCGGACGTGCTGCCCGCGGACGTGATCAGGTCGCCGTCGTCGACGACACGCGCGTCCTTGAGCACGGCCCCGGACTCGGCGAGCTGCTCCCGTACCGTGTGATGGGTGTTGCACGGCCGGCCGCGGGTCAGACCGGCGGCGGCGAGAATCAGCGCGCCGGTGCAGACCGAGGCGATGGTGAGCCGGGCCCGCCGGGCGGCCGCGAGGCGCCGGGGCAGCTCACCCTTCTTGATCTCGTGGGCGACGCCGGGCTCGTCCGGCCCGGTCGGCCCGCCGCCGGGCACCAGCAGCAGGTCGGCGTCGCGCGGTGACCAGCCCCGGTCCACGACGATCCGGGTACCGCCGAGGGCGTCGACGGTGCGGGGCCCGTCGGCGGTGACGTAGCCGGCCGTGACCGCGCCGCCGGTCGCGAAGCCGGCGATGGTGAGCGCCTCGTTCGGCCCGATGAAGTCCTGCTCGGCGACGCCGTCGAAGAGCACCATCTGCACCCGCAGCGGCCGATCGGCCGTCCATGGTGGAGCCGATTCCGGAACGGCGGTGAGCGCCGCGGGCGCGAGGGCGGTGGCGGTGAGAACGGCTCGGCGTCGCATGATTCTGCTCCCGGTGTCGGTGCGTGCGGAACACCAGTTCATCGGCCGCGACGGCCCGGGGATAGCAGGTGGCACGCCAGTCTCCGCCCGTTTCCCGCCGCCTGGGTGGGCACAGTCCATCGGGTGGTTGGTCGGGCCGCGGGACGCTGTGGTTCCCGCGCATAGCCGTAAGGGTTGTATCACGTGGCGGCGGTGGATCCCGTCGCGGCGGGCGGCACCGCACAGCGGCTCGGGCGTGCTGTCGCGCCCGAGCCGCTGTCCGGATCACCGCAGGCCGAACGCCCGCGTGATGCGCTGTTCAACGGTGTTGCCCCGGGCGTCGCGGGCGCTGGTGCGCAACGTGACGAACTGGGCTGTCCTGGGCGCGGCGATGCGGGTGGTCCAGCCGTTCGGCTGGCGGTGGAGGACCGTGGGGTGCCAGGTGGCCCCGTCGTCGTAGGAGACGTCGAGCGTGACCGTCTTCACGACTCCGGGGTCGGTCGCCGTGGCCAGGGTGGACGTGGCGATCGTCAGGTCGGCGTTGCGTCTCGCCCGGCCGTCCCGGTCGGTGTCCACGTCGTAGTCGAGCTGGATCAGCGGTGGGCTGTACAGCGTCCCCGGCTGCACGTCACCGGAGGTGAACGACCACTCGGTGCGGGTGCGTGTCGAGTAGGGCCCGGCCCAGGTGTCCCGGTTGTTCTCCGACACCAGCCGGTACGGAAGCGCCTGTGCCGCCAGCGGTCCGGCGACCAGCAGCGCGTTGTACCTGTCGTTGGCGCTCACCAGCTTGTCACCCTGGTAGAGGGTCAGCCGGTTGTCCGCGCCCGGGTTGTCGCCGGTGTTCCCCGCGTGCGCGGCGCCCGAGTCGCCCCAGCCGGGGATGTTGGCGAAGAACCAGCCACCTTCCTGGCGGAAGATGTTGAGGCCGTCGGGCTCGTCGACCAGGCGGGGTCGCTGCACCGGGCCGAACCACCGCTGCCGGTGGACCGCACCGGCGCGGTACGCGGTCGGCGCGGTGTGCTGGGCCTGCTCCCCCGGTATCTCCACGTTGGAGATCCACTTCCGTCCGGCGGTGACCCAGTCCGTGCGGTCGCCGCGGGCCGGAATCTCTGTGTAGTCGAGGAACATCGCGAGGCCGAGCGAGTCGATCTCGGATCGTTGCTCGATCGCGCGACCCTGGCGCCAGTTGTCGAACGACATGTCGACCTTGGCGAGACTGCCCGGCGTGGCCCGGTAGGAGAGGTCCGCGGGCACCGCACCGACGTAGTCGGTGACCAGGTCGTAGGCGTACTCGGTGACCGGGTGCGAGGTGACGTCGAGCCGTACGCCACGCTCGCGCTGGATGCGGGCGATGAGCTTCTCGCCCTCGTCGTGGGTGAGGGTGGCGACGGTGATCGGTGGCGGATCCGTCGGCATCCACACCGAGCCGGGCCAGGGCTCGAGGCGCCCCGGGCCGTCGTTGACGACGAGCAGCATTGTGGCGCCGGCCGCCGCGGCAGCGACCGCCCGGTCCTGGATCGAGGTCGCGCCGCCGGCCCGGACGACGAGCGCCTTGCCGCGCACGGCGCCGCCGAGCACCGCGTCGAGGCTGCGCACGGTGACCGGCAACGGCGTCGCGCCATGCCGTACCCGCAAATCGTCGTAGTCGGCGAGGGTCAGTTGGGGCTGGGCGAGGCGCCAGCGTGCCGACGCGGTCAGGGTGCCGTCCGGAACTTTGCCGGTCGGCAGCACCCAGACGCTGTCGTACTGCGGTCCCGGGTACCACGCGTCAAGCCACGGATTGCCGCCGGTGATGTCCCGGATGAGCGTGAACCGGGACGCGGTCACCGTGGACGGCAGCGGGGCGGTCGCGGTCAAACGGCGGGCACGGCCCGTGTCGAAGACGACAGTGCGGTCCGCGTTCAGCTGGATGCCTGTCACCGGGAGGATGGCCAGGCCCATGGAGCTCGGCCCGTGGGTCCCCTCGACGTCGCCGGTCAGGTAGGCGGTGTACAGGCCCTCCGGCAGCCGCAGGTCGAGCGCACCCGTCTCGTCGATCATCTGGATGACGGTCCGGTCACGGCTGAGCACGACGACCACGCCACCGAGCGGCTTGCCGCCGCGGTCCCGGCCGCGCAGCGCGAGCTGATAGCGGGCGCCCTCCTTGCCACCACCGACTGAGGTACGCAGCCCGCCGGTCGCGGTCACGTAGCCGGAGAAGGTCTGCTCGGCCGGCACCCTGTCGAACGATGTCGTCGCGGTCACCGTAGCGGTGCCGTGGGCCGGGACGGTGATCTGCTTCGCCGACAGGGTGATCAGGTCGAGCGAGGAGGCCAGATCGAGCGTCACCGCAGTCGCGCCGATGTTGGTGTAGGTGATCTCCCGGGTGACCGGGCCGGTCGGCGCGGGATAGGACGCGTAGCCGAAGTCGGCGGACCCCGTCGCGAAGACCGTGGCACGCTCCGTCGCGGCGACGTCGAGCCGGCCCGACCCGCCCTGGTAGGCGTTCAGGTCCGGGGTGGCCTTGGTCGTACTGACCAGGGCATCCTTGAGCTGCCGGCCCTTCAGCTCCGGGTGCGCCGCGGCGACAAGTGCCGCAGCGCCGGCGACGTGCGGCGTGGCCATCGACGTGCCGCTCATCGACGTGTAGGAACCCTCGCCGGTCGCGCTGAGGCGGGAACGGGCGGCCAGGATGTTCACGCCGGGCGCGGTCAGGTCGGGCTTGAGCCCTCGGTCGCCGGCCCGCGGCCCCTGGCTCGAGAAGTCGGCGAGCACGTCGCGGCCGTCCACCGCGCCGACCGTCAGCGCCGCGTCGGCGGCGCCCGGCGTACCCACTGTGTATCTGCCCGGTCCTGCGTTGCCGGCCGCGATGACGAACAGCGCGCCGGTCTCCTCGCTGAGCTGGTTGACTGCCACACTCATCGGGTCCGTACCGTCGGTCGGGTCGCCGCCGAGGCTCATGCTGACGACGCGGGCGTGCCTGTCGCGCACCGCCCACTCCATGCCGCTGATGATCCACGACTCCTGGCCGGTGCCCGTGTTGTCGAGCACTTTGCCGACGTGCAGGCGGGCGCCTGGCGCGACGCCGCGCTCCCTGCCACCGGACGCGGCACCGCTGCCGGCGATCGTGGACGCGACGTGGGTGCCGTGGCCCATGCCGTCCTCGACCGACTCGCCGGGTACGAAGGACGTGGTCGTGGCCACCGCGGCTGCCAGGTCCGGGTGCTCCGTGTCGATCCCGGTGTCGAGGACGGCCACGTCGACCCCGATGCCGGTGTTGCCCTTCTGCCAGACCTCCGGGGCGCCGATCTGCGCGGTGCTGTCGGCCAGGGTTGCCTTGGCCTTGCCGTCCAGCCAGATCTTCTTGACCCCCGAGGCCGATCGGGCGCCGATCGCGGAGTTCAGGAACCGGCCGGAACGGTCGGCGGTCAGCGCGGCGCCGCCGATGCTGTCCAACGGCCGGACCGCGGTGGTGCCGGGCAGTGCCGCGGTACGCATGGTGGCGGCCGGGTCGGTGTAGGTGACGATCAGCGGGATGCCGGCGCTGTGCGCGTCGTCGTAACCGTCGGCCACCAGCTCGGTGACGTTGAACAGGTCCTCGTCGAGCAGACCGGAGGCCAGGTGCCGGAAGGCGTCGTGCGGATAGACGTAGGTGTCGCCGTCCTTGAAGTTCGACAGGTAGCCGGCCATCTGACCAGCGGGGTTACGGACCTGAACGCCGCCGTCGGCGGCGACGGTCACGGTGTCGCCGGTGATCAGGGTGACGGTGGTGGCCGGCGCGCTCTGAGGCGGCGGCACGGACGGGGCGGCATGGGCGGCCGAGGGGACGAACGTGACCGCACTTGCGGCCAGTACGACGAGCCCGAGCCCACGTAGGCGTGACAGTGACAACGAAACCTCGCGGATGATCGATGAATCGAGCACCGCTCACTATGAGTATCTTCGATTACGTTGTGATCAACAATCCGTATCATGTGGACTTGTCCGGTCTGACAACAATCCGCGCGCCGTCATCGCACCCGACCTGCCGGTCGCCGGTGTCGGGGGGCGTATCGCTTTTGAGCGAAAACGCCGAACGGCGGCCCGCTGAACCAGCCGGGCCGCCGTTCGAGGTAAAGCTGTGGATCAGAGCGGGCGGATGTTCGCCGCCTGCGGGCCCTTCTGGCCCTGGGTGACGTCGAACTCCACCTTCTGGTTCTCGTCGAGGCTGCGGAAGCCGCTCGACGCGATCGCGGAGAAGTGGGCGAAGACGTCGGCGCCGCCGTCGTCCGGGGTGATGAAGCCGAAGCCCTTGTCGGCGTTGAACCACTTCACGGTACCTGTAGCCATGTCTGCTCCTTCGCAGGCCGGAGAGCCCGCCCTGTGCGAACCCCTGACGCTGCCGCGTTGATCACCCGCGTCGAAACGACACGACAGAACGAAAAAGCGCCTGCACGGGTGTAGATAACCCATCCGGCGCTGAAAACGTCTTTGGAGATCAAAATTGCAACACACAGACCGTAGCACGGACCGGACAGCGGCACGGTCTCGCCGTGTCCGACCGCTGAGCCGGCCAGCCGCTGTCTGGATGGTGGGCGGCCGGCTCGTGCGGGTCGTCGCTCAGGGGAGGTCGGTGAGCCACTCGGTGACAGTGGGCCTGCGCCGTGGCGCCCGCCGGACCTCACGGCCCGGCGGGATGCACCGTGAGTGGGTCAGCCGCGCGGTGGGCGGATCGTGAAGCCGAGACCGTCCCGGACGACGACCTCCAGGGCGCTGTAGATGAACGCGTCCGTACCGTCGGCGTTCTGCAGTCCGATGAGCGCGTTGCGGCCGCGGACGTACCAGCCGGGATCTGACGTGCGGTAGTTGACTGTGAACGTGCCGTCGGGCCGTAGCACCAGGCTCACCGAGATCCGGCCGTCCGGTTCCCGGCTGAACGGCCGCAGCACCTGGACGTCACGCCACTCCACGACGATCTGGTCCGCGCCGAGCGTGGTGTAGACGCCGGCCTGCGCGTCGATGCCGAGCACCGAGTAGAACGGCAGGACCGCGCCAGTCGGCAGCATGCTGTCCGGCGGCTCGGGCAGCACGTCGATGAACGGCGGCGGGATCGGCCCGGTGACGCTGAGCGCGCCGTTGCCGCTGATCCACGCGGTACGGGACGTGCTGCCGTAGACGCTTACCGGGAACGGCAGGTCCACCTGGGTGACCGCGCCGTCATTGCCGGACAGGTCGAGCCGGGTGGTGCCGGCCTGATATCCGGTGACCGGGGCGGTGCAGGTGTGGCCGTACTCGGCGAGGTCGGTGCGCGCGGGCAGGTCCACGTCGAGGGTCCGGTCGGCGGTGACCTCGATCGGCACGTCGGCCGGAAGCGCGCACCGGCTCGGCGACTCGGCGCTCAGCAGGTAGTCGCCGCCGGTCGGCAGGGTCAGCCGGTAGCGGCCGTCCGCATCGGTGGCGACCCGGGCGGGCGTGCCCGCGACGGTGACTGTCGCACCGGCCACCGGGCCCTCGGCGGACCGCACCACGCCCGTGACAGTCGCGCTCGGCAGCGCCACCGGCGTCACGGGAAGCGTCGCGGTGCCGCCCGCCGGGACGGTCACGGTCCCGGTCGCGTCCTGATGACCGAACGCGCTCACCCGGTACGTGTAGGTGCCCGGCACCATCCGGGCGAGCGCGAACCTGCCGTCCGCGTCCGCGGTCAGGTTCTTCAGCCTCGGCCCGTTCAGCTGGACGGTGGCGTACCCGACTGTGGTGCCGGTCAGCGCGCCGACCGGGCCGCGTGGTGCCGCGCGCAGCGCCGCGGCGATGTCGAGCAGCCCTTCGCCTGCGACGCTGTTGTCGTCCGCGGTCCCGCCGCAGGTCGTGTCGTCGATGTCGCGGGCGGTGTCGTCAAGCAGCCTGCGGGTGGCCGCGACGTCCCCGTCCAGTTCGGGCACCGCCGACCACAGCAGCGCCACCGCGCCCGCGACCTGCGGCGCCGCCTGCGAAGTGCCGTTCTGCACGGCGAACTCCGCGCTGATGTGACTCGACCGGATGGCCGTGCCCGGCGCGGAGATGTCCGGCTTGGTCCGCCCGTCCTGGGTGGGGCCGCGACTGGAGTCGCCGGACACGACGTCGGCCGGGGTGGTGTTGCCGACCGTGTACGCCGAGTCGAACGACGCCGGCCAGGTGTTCGTCGCGCAGGTGCCGCCGTTGCCGTTGTTCCCGGCCGCGATGACCGGGAAGATCCCGGCCGCCACCCACGCGTCAAGGATGTCGCCGAACAGGCTGCCGTTGTCGCCCCGGAAGTACCAGGAGATGTTGACGACGTCCGGCGCCAGGTCGGGGCGCGGGTTCGCGCCGTCGGCGTCGGTCGGCGCGAGCATCCACTGCCCGGCCCGCAGCGCGTCGGCGACCTCGCAGCACCGGCGGGCGGCGATCCACCGGGCGCCGGGTGCGACACCGATCTGGTTGCCGCCGTCCGCGGCCCGGCCGGCCTCCAGGCCCATCACGTGGGTGCCGTGCCCGTCGTCGTCGCACGGCCCGGCGCACGATCCGGTCGGGTCGAACCAGTTGTAGGCGTTGTCGACAGCGCCGTTGCCGTACCGGCCGCGGTAGGCGCCGGCAAGCGCGGGATGGTCGCCTTTCACGCCGGTGTCGATGTTGGCGACCACGATGCCCTCGCCCCGGCTGCCGGACTCGGCCCAGGCCGTGTCCGCGCCGATCCGGTGGATGTTCCACTCCACGCCGTTGACCGGCTGCGGCACCTCCTCCTCCGCGAGCACGGCCGGCGCGGACCTCGGCTCGGCGGGCGCCGGTTCGGCGTCGATGCGCGCCACCTCGGGCCGCGACGCGACCTCGGCGAGCAGACCGGTGTCACCGACCACGCGGATCGCGTTGGAGATCCAGAACGGCTCGAAGGTCGCCTTCCGGGCGGTCAGCAGCGCCCGCAGGTCCTGCTGCGCGGTCGCGGCCTCGCGGGTGAGCCGGTCGTACACGCCGGCCGGAGACCCTTCCACAGCGGACAGGTCAGGCTTCCCCTCCAGCATGATCCAGAACGGCGCGCGGCCGTCCCGTTCCAGTTGCGCGCGCACCGCGGGTGCGATCTCGGCGGAGGCCGTCGCGGCGTCCGCCGGAAGCGTCACCGCCAGGAAGCCCGCGCCGAGCACGAGCACGGCACCGGCGGTCACCCAGCGTCGCCGCAGCGAATAGGTGTTCATCGCAACGACGGTAATGAATCGGGATAGACGTCCCATATACGACCAGAACCTCAGCAGCGGCCCCGGAGAACGGCCGGTGACGGCGGGCCCGGTGCCGTCGAGGCCGCACAGGACCGCGGCGACTCGGGCGATGATGATGCGTGTCAGGTTCTCCGCGATCATGGGTCCGATGTCGACGACGCGCAGGGAGCGAACAGGCCGATGGATCCGCTGGACGGTGTCGAAGAGGTCCCGTGGGACGAACTGCTGGCGACGTCTGACGCACCGGCGACCGGGGCGCAGGTGATCGCGGAACTGCGCGCGCTCGCCGACGGCGGCACCTGGACGGACAGGCTCAGCGACCTCCTCATCGAGGACGCGGACTACTTCTACACGGAGTGGGGAACCGACTGCGGCTACGGTCCGGCGACCGCGCCGGTCCTCCGCTTCCTGGCGCGGATCGCGGCGGCACACCCCTCCGACGAGACCACCATCGCCGTGCTCGACTTCATGGTGGAGCTGGTCAGCGCTCCGATCGACAGGGAGGGCGCGTCAGGTCAAGAGATCGACGACCGGATCGACACGGTACGGGAGGCGCTGCGCGACAGCCAGGGCCTGCTGCGCGCGGCGGCCAGCCATGTGCCGGCGCGGCCGGAGGTGGACAGACTGCTCGCCGGGACGTACAGCGGAGCGTACGAGCCGCGCTGGCGCGGGATCGCCCGTGAGCTGGCAGGGCGCTGCGGCTACCGGGTCGACGTCGTCAGGATCGGGCGGCGCACTCTGATCGACACGGAGAACGGTCTGCTGGACCCGGACACCGGCGAGCAGGTCTACCCGCCACCACGCCCATCCGGTCTGCGGCCCCGGGTGAACTCCTGGCCCGGCCTGCTGTGGTGGCTCCGCAGGCACGTCGAACCCGGCCGGTCCCGGACGGTACGGCAGCCGATCGGCGGCGCGCGGGAACGTCAGATCTCATTCCCGCTGGCCGGACGGACCTGCCTGGTGCGACTCGACGGCGACGCCGTCCGGCGGACGGACGCGGAGAACGGTGAGAACGTCGGCACGCCCATCCCCGTCGCGCGTCCTCGGGCGGTAGGCGTCTTCGACGCTGACGGGCCGGTGCTGGCCGTGGCCTCCGGCCGGGTGATCCACCAGTTCGACGCGATCTCGGGGGTGCACACCCTTCGTACCCTCAGCGGTCACCGTCGCGAGATCCACGACCTCGCCGTCGCCGACATCGGCGGCCGCCCCACACTGTTCAGCGTCGACGGGGTCAGCCTCCGCCGCTGGGACGCGCTCACCGGCACACCCTGGCCCGCGCCGATCCCCGCCCCGGGCCCGATCACCGCTCCCCGGCTGCGCGGCCGTCTTCCGCATCCGGCCGGGCCCCGACCCGGCGGAGACTGACCGCGCCGCACGTCTTCGCTGTCGTGGGCGCGGATGGGCACGGCGGTCCCCGGCTGCCGTGATGATGGGGCGATGACGACCTATTCCGGCACCACAGAGTTCGAGGGCGCGACCTTCATCAAGGCCAGCTTCAAAGGCGCCGCACTGCGATTCTCGGACGTCAGCGGTGTGACGATGCGTGGCGTCGATGTGAACGGGCTCGACATCGACAGCCACGACCTGTTCTTCGGCAGCCTCCTCGTCAATGGGGTCGACGTGGTGCCGCTCGTGGACGCCGCGCTCAACCGTCAGTTCCCGGGCCGTGAGCTGCAGAAGGCGCGGACACCCGAAGGGCTGCGCGAGGGCTGGGTCGCCGTGCAGTCGGCGTGGCGGACGACCGTGGCGGGCACCCCGCCGGACCTGGTGGACGCCCACGTCGAGGACGAGTGGTCCTTGGCCCAGACCCTGCGGCACCTCATCCTGGCGACCGACGCCTGGCTCCGCGGCGGGATTCTGCGGATGCGACAGCCGTTCCACGAGATCGGCCAGATCTTCACGGGCGCCGGCGAGATGGGATTCGACATGTCGGTCTTCCGCGCGGACCCACCGGCCTACGCGGAGATCCTCGCGGTGCGTGACGAGCGACAGCGCCTGGTGACCGACTTCCTGGCCAAGGTCACGGCGGAGGTGCTCGCTGAAGAGCGCGAGGACCCGTGGGGCGGCGGTGACTGGCGTCCCAGCGTCGGTGACTGCGTCCGGGTGATCCTGGAGGAGGAATGGGCACACCTGCGCTACATCCGACGGGACCTCGCTCGTCTGCGTTAGCGTTCAGGATCCCGTCCGCTCACGCCAGGATCAGGGCTGCCGGGTGTCGACGAGTCGTCGGGCCTGTGGTTCTGACTACCGGAGGGGTGAGCCTCCCCCGGCTGCGGATGAGGCGCGTGATCACCGGGGTCGTTGGGTCAGCGCGACACTGGCATCCGCGTACTCGATGAGCAGGCGGGCGAAGGTCAGCCGCTTGGATTCCGGCCAGTCGCGCGTGATCTCGATGAACGCCTGGCGATGCTGGCTGCGAAACCGGTCACGCAGCCGGACACCCTCAGCGGACAGTTCGAGCACGGTACGGCGCCCGTCGCGCTGAGACGCCCGGCGAACGAGCAGGCCGTCGTTGATGCACTCGGCGACCATCCGGCTGGCGACGGACGGATCGACGGCGAGCTGCTCGGCGACGCCGCCGACGGTGATCTCGTCGATGGCCTCGTCCACCACATTGAGCACCTGATTGCGGGACATGTCCTTCCGGGTGACCGGGGGGTCGACCTCGACGAGGGCGGTGCGACGGCCGGATCTTCGACGGGAAGGAGGTGATTCAGGCAGATGTGGTGGTGGTCGACGGTGCACGCATCACCGCTGTCGGCGGCCGGCCCCCGGCCGATGCGGAGATCATCGACGCGTCCGGCGGCACACTGCTACCCGGCCTGATCGACGCACACGTGCACACCAACCCGGAGAGCCTGGCCCTGGCACTGCGCTTCGGAGTCACCACCGAGCTGGAGATGCAAGGCATCCACACACGCGACCAGCGGGCGCACATCACCGACGACGACACGGTCGCCGACGTCCGCTCCTCCGGGTTCGGCATCACCCCGCCCGGCGGACACCCCAGCGAGCTGTTCCCCGAGGGCTTCCGGCCCGGACCTCCACCCGGTGCGACGCCACCGGCCGGGCCACGTCCGGTGATGCCCTTCTCGCGCACACCGCAGGAGGCGGCAGCCTTCGTCCGGGAGCTTGTCGAAGCGGGTTCGGACTACATCAAGTTCATGGTCGACGACGGCAGCGTGGAAGGGCACCCGGGACTGCCGATGCTGGACCAGGCGACGCTGAACGCCGGGGTCTCCGCGGCCCGGCAGCACGACATGCTCACCGTCGCCCACGCGCTGACCGTCGACGCCACCCGCATGGCGATCGAGGCCGGCATCCACGGGCTCGCGCACCTGTTCATGGACCGGCCGCACACCGACGCGATCATCGAACTCATCGCCCGGTCAGGTGCGTTCGTCGTACCGTGCGTGGTCCTGGACGCGTCGATGATGGGCATCACCGGGGCGGCGCTCGCCGACGACCCGCGAGTGGCCTCCCGCCTGCCTGACGCGTGGATGACGACGTTGCGATCGAGCTTCGGCCACTACCCACAGGGCCGTATCGACGACGTCCTCTCCTCGGTCAAGGCGCTGCACGACGCCGGCGTCGACCTCCTCGTCGGTACAGACGCGTCCATGGCGCTGCCGTTCCTGGGAGGCGTCGCCCATGGCGCCAGCGTGCACCACGAACTGCTGTACCTCGTCCGAGCCGGGCTGACACCAGTCGAAGCCCTGCGGGCCGCGACAAGCACCCCGGCGCGACGGTTCGGGCTGACGGACCGGGGGCGCATCGCACCCGGGCTCCGGGCCGACCTGCTGCTCGTCGAGGGCGACCCGACCACCACCATCGGCGACACCCTCAACATCCGCGCCGTCTGGCGTCGCGGGACCCGCCAGCGCCACTGACGTCGTCACCCGCGCCGCAAGAAGGTTGCATCTTTTCTCCCGGCGGACGGATAGCGGCGCGACCGCAGGACGTCTGTAAAACGAGGGTGGTGGGGTGGACGACGACGAACGGGCGCGGCTTGCCGAGTTCGTAGCGAGCCGCGCGCCGGCGCTGATACGGGTCGCCTACCAGCCGCCGTGGCTCCGAGGTCGCCGGACGGCGATCCAGCGGCCGGTGCGCGGGCCGGTCTACGGCCGCAGGGTCAGTTTGCCGGGCCGCCCGGACTCGCTCGCCGTGTGGGCGGCGGCCGCGTCCGCGAGTGGGTACGCACCCGCGTGCACGATCCGGACGCCGCGCTCGGTGACCCAGCGGGCCACCTCGTCGAGGACCGCGCGGCTCTGCTCGCCGCCGGTGGCGTTCGCGACGCCGAGCGCGCCCGCGGTGGCCGGGTCGGCGATCGTGATGATCCGTTCCGGGCCGCCGCGCAACTCCACCGCGCCGTGCAGCAGCCCGTGACCGGCGGTGTCGTACACGGCGTCGATCGGCGCGCCCGCCGCCTCGCGGACCCGGCCGGTCCAGCCGTCGTCGTAGCTCACCGGCCGCACGCCGAGCGCGCGCAGGTCGTCGTGATGCCGGGCGCCGGCCACCCCGATCACTGTCGCCCCACGGGCCACGGCGACCTGGGCCGCGAACCGGCCGGTGGTGCCGCCCGCGCCGAGGATCAGCAGCGTCTCACCGGCCAGGACGGCGAGTGCCTCGAGGTCACGCACGGCCGCGGCCCCGGCGATCGGCAACGACGCCGCGTCCGGCCAGGAGAGCCCGGCCGGACGGCGGGCGAGCACGGTGGCAAGCGCGTACTCCGCGTAGGCGCCGGTGTCGGACCAGCCGAACACCTCATCGCCCGGGGACAGGTCGGTGTCCGGGCCGGCGACGTCGACCACCCCGGCGAGCTCCAGGCCCGGCGTGTGCGGCAGCGGCACCGGGAAGAACGCCTGGATCGCGCCGCTGCGGATCTTCCAGTCAATCGGGTTGACGCCTGCGGACCGGACGGCGACCCGCACCTGCCCCGGACCCGGCTCGGGCAGCGGCACCTCGGACACGGTGAGCACGTCCGGCGCGCCGTACCCGGCGAATGTGATGGCTTTCATGATCTGCTCCTCTGACGGTGTCGCCGGCAAGTCAACCCGCGGACCGGCGGCCGGCGGCCCGCTCGAAGGAGCAGTCCTGACCAGCCGGACGAGCAGGCGGCCGGGCACCGGCGGGCACCTACCCTGGGGGTATGGACGCCATCTGGTCGGACCCGCGGCACGTGCTCGGTGTGGTGGAGCGGCTGCTCGCGGTGCCGAGGCAGGAGCTCTACGTCTCGTTCTCGGCCGAGTTCCGGACGCTGCTGCCGCATCGGGCCGCGGCGATCCAGACGGCCGACTGCCCGCGCAGCCCGCTCGCGGTCGACGGTGATCCGGCGATCGCGGCGGCGGTGACAAGCACGGAGCTGCTCCGGCTGGCCGGGCGCGGCGAACCCGGCACCGCGCTGCTGACCGACGGGCTGCTCGCCGGGACCGTGCGGCGGCTGATCCTGATCGCCTCGCACACCGGCGCGCTGCTGGTGCTGGTCCCCGACGGGCCCGACCCCGGCGCCGACGCGCTGGAGCTGGCCGGGCGGCTGTGGTCCGTGCTCAGCGCCGACCAGGCCCGGCGCGTCAGCGAGCAGGGCCCGGACCTGCTCGCCGGCAACCTCGCCGCGGCCGCCGCCCGGGCCCGGACGATCACCGACCTCGGGCAGACGTACGCGACCACGCTCACCGCGCTGCAGGCCGTGTTGCGCTCCGGCCGGCTCACCGACGCGGCCGCCCGCCGGACCGCCGTCGACCTGGCCGCGGACGCGCTGATCGACCTGCGCGCCGTCGCCCGCCGCGACCAGGAGCTGTCCTCCGAGACTGCCGCCGAGTCGTTCGCCGCCCTCGAACGGCAGCTCGCCTACCTGCTGCGGCACACCGAGGTGGAGATCACCCTGGCCGGCCCGGGCACCGGCGGCGTCATTCCGCAGGACATCGCGCACGCCGCCCGGACCGTCACCCGCGGCCTGGTCGTCGCCGCGGTAGGCCGCCAGGACGTCCGCCGGGTACGCGCCTCCTGGCGCCTCGACCACGCCACCCTGCACGTCACCGTCCGCGACGACGGCCCGGACGTGACCGAAGCGGTTCCGGCGGCCCCCGGCCTCACCGAGTGGATCACCGGCACGGGCGGGCGCTGGGAGATCGACACCGTCCCCGGCTGGGGCACCACGATGACAGTCGCCCTGCCGCTGACAGTCGATGCGCCCGCCGGGGCACGGCCGCTGGACCGGCTCAACCCCCGCGAGGTCGAGGTGCTCTCCGGCATCGCCGAAGGCCTGCGCAACCGGGGCATCGCCGAGCGACTGCGGCTCAGCGAACACACGGTCAAGTTCCACGTCCGCAACATCCTGGAGAAGCTGGAGGTCACCTCCCGCGGCGAGGCGGCCGCGCTGGCCCGCCGGCGCTAAGGGCGGGATTCCGTTGTGGACAGCCGCCGCCGGCGGCTCATCCAGGTCCGGTGGGGATGCGCGGGATGACGGTGGCGCCCTCGCCGGGCTCGCTGGTCACGGTCGCGGAACCGCCGTGCGCCTCGGCGACCTTGCGGATGATGGACAGGCCCAGGCCGTTGCCGCCGGTCTGCCGCACCGCGCCTGTCAGCACACACGGTGGAGAGCCATCTCCGGTCGCTGTTCGTCACGTTCGGCGTCGGCAGCCGCGGACAGCTGGTCTCACGACTCGTCGGCGAGATCTACCAGCTGCGACAGGCGGCGGCCCCGGCTGGCACCGCACCGGGCGCGGCCGAACGCTCAGATTCCCGCCCGTCACCCGGCGGAGTCGGCCTCCCGGGCGTCGTTCCCGGTGGTGGCGGGCGGCAGGGTCAGGTCGCGGCGGACCGTGGACGCGTCCAGGCCGTAGCGGGCCAGCGAGGGCCGTTGCGGACGGTCGCCGGTGCGCGCGGTGTGACCGTCGCGCCGTGCCTCCGCGGTTGCGAGCCGTTGCCAGGACGGGGAATCCGCGAGTCCGAGCCGGGCCGCCACCCCCGCGGCCACGGGGACCGGCGCTTCGGAGAGCGCGGCGTAGTCGACGTCGACGAAGCGCCCGGGGTGGGCCTGCCGGACGGCCCGGGCGCGGGTGACCGCGGTGGTCCAGATCCCGAGCCAGGTGGCGCCGATCTCGTGCGGGTCGACCACAGTGTTGTAGAGCCGGCGGCTTCCCTCCATGAAGTAGCACCAGGACAGCAGGGCCGCCGCCGGATCGCGATGGGTCATGACGATCGTGGCGTCCGGGAACGTGTCCAGGACGACGTCGAGACGGCCGAGGTGATAGGGCGACTTGAGGACCCATCGGGCGGGGTCGTCGCGGGTCTGCATCGCCTGCAGCTGATGCCGGTAGTAGGCGTAGTCGGGCCGGACGTCCCGGTCGGCGTACCACGCGCGGTAGGCGGGCACCGGTACGACGCCGTCGAACTGGTCGCTGTGCGGGAGCAGGAACACGCACTCCTCGGGCCCGAACGGGTCGAGCGGGTGCACCGTCCGCATCTCGGGCATGCTGCGGTGGTACATCGAGGACATCCGGCGGGCGGCTTTGATCAGCTTCTCGTCCTCCCGGCCGAGCGAGGCCGGGCCCAGCAGCTCCCACAACGCCGGCGCGCGGACCGCGGGGTGCACGCCGAGCATGCGGTGCAGCACCGTCGTGCCGGTCCGCGGCAGGCCGGTGATGATGATCGGCCGATCGACCGGCCGGTGCGCGACGGAGGGATCCTGATCGAGCAGGTGCCGCATCCGCAGGCGGGTCTCCAGCCGCCGGGTAAGCTCCTCCTGGGTGCCCAGCCGCCCGATCGGGCTCAGCGCGGGTGCGGCCCGGATCGCGTCGGCCAGCACCCGCATGTCGTCGACGAAAACCTGATCATCGGTACGGGCGGGCAGGCCGGTACGCCGGCTCGCCGTCCTCTGCGCGGTCTCGATCGAGGCGCGCGGGCTCACCGGCCCCAGGACGGCGTTCAACGCCCCCACCCAGGAGGCCGGGCGCGGGCCGTCAGCGGCGGGACTCCTCATATGCCTCTCCCCGGGTGCGGCGCGACGAGCGAACGACATTCGACTGCCAGCGGGATCACCCGACGACCCTACCGACGGACACCGGCATCGCGCTCGGGGCGGACCTGCCCTGCGGTCTCGCGGCGGCGAGAGGCCCGCGCCCACCCCGTACCGGAGAGGGCGCGGGTGTGATCTTTCAGATGATGACACGTTCCTCGGTGACCATGACGGAGAGGTCGGCATGGACGAAGAAGGTCGACTCGTCGGGCTGGACCACCGTGCGGTAGTTCTCCGAGGAGAAGAAGGCGTCGTGGTCGGCCCAGGAGTCGAAGCAGATCTCCACCACGGCGTCCCAGCCGGGCGCCGGGTACTGCTCGGCGGGAACGGGGTGCGAGACGGTGTAGCGCCTGACGTACTTCGCCGCCTCGGGGATGGAATTGAACAGCGGCGCGTGACTCTCCCGGTGGTACGTGACGAACTCCTGGAACGTCAGGTGCGCGGCGCGCTTGACCAGGAACACAAATTTGATCATCGACTCTCCCCTATCGGATGTCCGGTGGGAGATACCGTAGAAGTTGACATTGATGTCAAAGGCAAGGCGTCGTGACGGGGCGCACACGAGGGATGAGGGCTGCGATGCGCATCGGTGAACTGGCCGCCCGGACCGGTGTCAGCACCCGGTCGCTGCGCTACTACGAGCAGCAGGGTCTGCTGGTGAGCACGCGTTCCGCGACCGGGCAGCGCCACTACGAGGAGGACCACATCGATCGGGTACGCACGATCCAGGCGTACCTGACCGCCGGGGTGCCGAGCCGCACGATCGCCGAGATGGTGCCCTGCATGGACAGTCCGAGCCTGCGCGAGGCCCGGCACGCCGCCGAGGTCATGGACCGCGAACGACAGCGGCTGTCGGAGTCCATCGACGATCTGACCACCGCCCGTACGGTGCTTGACGCCCTGATCGAGAGCAACAAGCGTTTCCTGCGCGCGCAGGAGAGGTCCCGCGCTCGCTGAACACACGTCCGTGGCCTCGGCGACCGCCACCACAGAGTGTACTTGCAGGTACATTTTCGGCTCATTAGCTTCGGCCGCATGAAAGCGATCGTGATTGAGAAGCCCGGTGGTCCCGAGGTGTTGCAGCTGCGGGAGCGGCCGATTCGCCACCCCGGACCCGGCGAGATCCTTGTCGACGTCCGCATCGTCGGCGTCAACTTCTTCGACACCGCCGTTCGTAGGAACGCCCTGTTCGAGGTGCCCGGATTCGAGGGCGTCGGCGTGGTGAACGACGTGGGCGACGGCGTGAGCACGTTCGCCGCGGGGGACCGCGTCGTGTGGCTGTATCTGGGAACCCACGCGAGCTACGCCGAGCAGATCGTGCTTCCGGCGGATCAGGTCGTGCGGGTGCCCGACACCATCGACGACGAGACGGCCGCGGCCGTCTACGTGCAAGGGCTGACCGCGCACCACTTCAGCACCGTCTCGCACCCGATCCGGGCCGGCGACATCGCCGTGGTCCACGCCGCGGCCGGCGGGGTGGGCATGATGCTCACCCAAATGATCAAGGCACGCGGAGGTACGGTCATCGGCCTGGTGTCGCGGCCCGAGAAGGTCGCGGCGGCCACCGAGGCGGGCGCCGACCACGTCCTGGTCTCCACCGGCGGAGCCTTCGCCGGCCCGGTCCGCGACCTGACCGACGGCAGGGGCGTCCACGTGGTGTACGACGGGGCCGGAGCGACCACCTTCGAAGCCTCGATGTCCGTGCTGCGCACACACGGAACGATGGTCTTCTACGGCCCGCTGATCGGGGAACCGCCGGTCATCCGGCTGAGCGACATTCCGCGCAGCATCAGCATCACCTACCCGGCGACCGACCACCACATCGAGACACCGGAACTGCTCGCCGCACACACCTCGGAACTGTTCGGACTCGTCGAGAAGGGCGACCTGACCGTACGCATCGGCGGCCGGTACCCGCTGGCCGAAGCGGCGAAGGCCCACGCCGCCATCGAGTCCCGCGGCACCTCGGGCAAGTTGCTGCTGATCGTCTGATCCACCGAGCCGCACTGTGCCCAGCGTGACACTTGAATCTGTACATCTGTACCTGCTACAAACGTACCAGGTACAGATGTACCGTTTCTGTGTAACGGAAGAACGAGGACATGACCGACAACCTCTTCGGCAGCTTCAACCTGCGCGGTCTCACTCTGCCCAACCGCGTGGTGATGGCACCGATGACACGAGCACGGGCCGTCACCGGCAATCCCGACGAACTGACGGTCCGCTACTACGGGCAGCGGGCCGGCGCGGGCCTGATCGTCACCGAGGGATCTCCGGTGTCCCACGAGGGCACCGGCTACCTGTTCACACCCGGTCTGTACACCGATGCGCAGATCACGGGATGGCAGCGCGTCACCACCGGCGTCCGTAAACGTGGCGGCCGAATCTTCGCCCAGCTCTGGCACGTCGGCCGCGCCTCGCACGTGTCTCTTCAGCCGGGCGGGGCCGCGCCGGTCAGCGCCACCTCGACGTCCTCGGGCTACACGGCCTTCGCCTATCAGCCCGACGGCGTTCCGGGCCGGGTGCCGGCGTCGGCGCCGCGCGCCCTGCACACGCACGAAGTGGTACGCGTGGCCGCCGACTTCGCCACGGCGGCGGCCAACGCGGACACCGCCGGCTTTCACGGCGTCGAGCTGCACGCCGCCACCCAGTATCTGTTCGAACAGTTCCTCAACTCCGAGGTCAACGACCGCACCGACCGGTACGGGTCACGCACCGTCGCGGACCGGATCCGCTTCACCCTCGAGGTGGTCGACGCCGTGACAGCGCGACTCGGCGCCCATCGGGTCGGGATCCGGCTGTCACCGTTCAGCACGGTCGGCAACATGCCCGCCGACGACCGGACGGAGGAGACCTATCTCGCGCTGAGCGGCGAACTCGCGGACCGCGGGCTGGCCTATGTCCACCTCATCGACACATCCGTGTTCCTGCCCGCCGACGACGGCTCCCTGACCCGGCGGATCCAGGCGTTCCTGCAGCGCCTCCGCGTGGAGCTGGGCGACACCCCCGTCATCCTGGCCGGCAACCTGACCCAGCAGAGCGCAAGCGAGCTGATCGGCCGCGGCGTGATCGACCTCGCGGCGTTCGGCCGCCCCTACCTGAGCAACCCCGACCTGGTCGAGCGTTTCCGCAACGGCAGCCCGCTCGCCACCGCCGACCCGGAGACCTTCTTCGGCGGCGGCGAGGCCGGCTACGTCGACTATCCGCCGGCCACGGACCCGGACACCGCGCGGCGGACGGCGGCATCGGAGCTCAACGCGCGAGTCATAGCGGAGTTCCGGGCCAACGGCGGCGAAGTCGGTGGTCGATTCACCGGCGCCACGATGCTCCTGCTCCACACCACCGGCGCCCACAGTGGCCGGACGCACGTCAGCCCGGTCGTCTACCTCGCCGACGCCGGACGCTACCTGATCTTCGGTACGAACGGCGGCGCGGACAGACACCCCGCCTGGTACCGCAACCTACGGGCGAACGCGGCCGCCACGATCGAGATCGACGGCACGACGGTCCCGGTGCACGCGGTGGAGTTGCCCGAACCCGAGCGCACCCGGCTCTTCGCCCGGCAGGCCGAACGCCATCCCGGCTTCGCCGACTACCAGGAACGTACGAGCCGCGTGATCCCGGTTTTCGCCCTTGAACCTCTGCGGCACCACACCCACCCGCGGTAAGCGGGGCGCTCGTCGCGTGGCGGCCGCGCACCTCTCCGATGCCACGCGCCCGGGTCGTCCGGTACTTTTGTGCCTGGTGCGAAAGCGCGAGGAGGGAGAGCCGTGAACGACGTACCGGGCGCGACAGTCCGTGGTCTGACCGTCCGTGGTGCGGCTCGTCGCGCCGCCCTGCTGGACGCCGCCGTCTCCGTCGTCGCGTCCGCCGGCTCCGGCAGCCTGACGCATCGGGCCGTCGCGGCGACGGCGCGCGTGTCGCTCGCCTCCGTGACCTACCACTTCTCCTCGATCGAAGACCTGCGCCGCTCACTGTTCGAGCATGCGCTGCAGATCATCGACGATCAGCTCACCGCCACGGCGGCAACCGGGAGACCTGACGAGCTGCCACGGCTCATGGCCGACTACGTCGTCGCCCTGGTGACCCGGCGGGGCGAGGCCGCCGCGGCCGTGCAGGAGCTGATCGTAGCGGCGATCCGCGATCCGGCCCTCAGGTCCACCTACCACGACCACCACCGGCGCGTCGCCGAACTCCTCACGCCGTGCGTCGGCGAACACACAGTCGGCCTCGCGGTCGCGGCCGCGATCCAGGGCCTGATCGTCACCGCCCTCACCTATCCCCGCGGCGACACCGGTGAACTCCACGCCGCCATCGTCGAGCTGATCAACCGGGTCAGCGCCGGCCACCTCACCAGCACCAGCTAGCTCGGCCTCCGACGGCCGGGCCGGCTGGCGCATGGCCGTCCACCTCGATCGCCGCGCCGTAGACGTTCTCGCCGGTCTCACGCACCACGCCTACGACGCGGAGGCCCACCAGGATCTCGACCGGGACGCTCACGTAGCCGCGGCCGATCGGTACCACCGGGCTTGTCGATCACGATCGTCTTCCTGGCGGCCACGCTGATCTCGCAAGAATGTACCTGCTAGTACAGTATGGGGATGGCCACCAAGAAAGGCGCCGCCACGCGACAGCGCATCATCGAGGCCGCCACCGCCGAGATTCGTGAGCGGGGTACGAACGCCACCACGCTCGACGATGTGGGCCGGCGCAGCGGCACCGGCAAGAGCCAGATGTTCCACTACTTTCCCGACGGCCGTGAGCAGCTGCTGCTCGCCGTGGCCGAGTTCGAGGCCGCCAACGTGTTCGACGGCCAGCAGCCCTACCTGGGCAAACTCGTCTCGCGTGCGGCCTGGGAGTCCTGGCGTGACCTGGTCGTCGGGCAGTATCGCGATCAGGGACGGTACTGCCCGCTCGGCGTGCTGATCGCCGACGTCGGGCGGCACAGCACTGCGGCCCAGGCGGTCACCGCACAGATGATCCGGCGGTGGCAGGAGTGCATCCGCGACGGCATCGTGGCCACGCAGGCGGCCGGCGAGGCAAACCCGGCGCTCGACCCCGACCGTACCGCCGCAGCGGTTGTCGCCGGTATCCAGGGCGGCGTCAGCGTCCTGATCTCCACCGGATCGGCCGACCACCTGGAGGCCGCCCTCGACCTGTGCCTCGACCACCTTCTGCTGCCCGATGACCGGGTGGCCGGCGTCGACGCCGGGAGTCCGCGCAGGTCATAAAGGGCAGGGCGGAGGGCGGCCGCCGGGACGCACCAGCCGGGACGCCCCGCCGACCAGGCTCGCGTCTCCACGGAAGCGACGCCACGCGTCGGATGCTTATCGAACACTTATCGAGCTGCCGCAGCCTTGAGGGACCCCTGCTGGAGCGCCGGTGGGGTCGAGGTCCCGGTGTCAGCCGGCGACCGCTTTCGAGGAGAAGAGCACGTGGACCTGCAACTCAGTGGCAAGACGGCATTCATCAGCGGATCCAGCCGCGGCATCGGTTACGCGACCGCCAGGTCCCTGGCCGGCGAGGGCATCGACGTGATCCTCAACGGCCGCAACCCGGAGACGCTCGCCAAGGCCGTCGACGCACTACGCCGCGAGGTGCCCGGCGTGTCCGTCACCGGCCTGTCCGCCGACTTCACAGATGCGGACGACATCGAACGGCTGTGCGACGCGCTTCCCGATATCGACATTCTCGTCAACAATGTCGGGCTCTTCGAGCTGAAGCCGTTCGCACTCATCTCCGACGACGACTGGCGACTCTATTTCGAGGTGAACGTGCTGGGCGGAGTCCGGCTCGCACGACGGCTCCTGCCCGCGATGCTGGAGCGGGGCTGGGGCCGGATCGTGTTCGTCAGCAGCGAGTCGGGAGTCAACGTCCCCGCCGACATGATCCACTACGGCACGTCCAAGACGGCGATGCTGTCGGTGGGCAACGGCCTTGCGAAACTCACCAAGGGCACCGCCGTGACCGTCAACTCGGTCCTGGGCGGCCCCACCTACTCCGACGGGGTCGCCGACACGGTCACGGCGATCGCCGCAGCGCAGTCGATCCCTGAGGAGCAGATGAAGGCGGCGATCATCGGCGGCAACCAGACGACCCTGCTCGGCCGTTTCATCACACCGGCCGAGATTGCACACGCGATCACCTTCCTGGCCAGCCCGCTGGCATCCGCGATCAACGGATCGGCCATGCGCGTCGACGGGGGCGTGCTGACCGCGCTTCTGTGACGGCCGCGCGCGTCGGGCACACCGTCGCGGCCGGATCTCCGCACTCTCCGGAACGCGGTTCCTGCCGCCTCGGCGTGCCCGCACGACACTCGCTCCTCTCTGTGGCGGTAGCCGTCGGGCCTCCGCGCCGGGAGCCGTTCGGCCTCGGCCTGATCGGGCCGCGGCATGACGTCCGCCGCCTCGAAGTCGAGGCGAACGGCACGACACCCCCCCGATCGCCGCCCACTCGGCGATCGGGGACGGCGTCGGCGAGTCGATCGGCATGGACGCCCGATACGGCCTCGCCGAAGCCCGGGTCGACCGCATCGCCGACAACGCCAAACCCAACAAAAGATCCATCAATCCAGATATGAGGTACGGGAGTTCGGCGAGAAGGCGCTTCGTCGTCTGCTCCGCTGAAGTCGGTGTCAGGCGGTCTGACCGGGTGCTTGTCGATGGTTTGTCACCGTGCTCGACGGCTGGCTGAATACCCGATGGCGAGTTGGCTGCCAGCACTTTCACGCCCTCCGCGCTACGGTGATGATCTCGGGTGACTCGGGTGTCAGCGGTGTTCGGTGCCAGTCGCCGTATTGGTCAAGGACGGTAAATCCCGTTGCTTCCAGTGAGCGCACGAGTGCGGTCGGGTCGCGGAAGGCGAGGACGTCGCGATCGACTTTCTCGTCATGGGTGTCGAGGTTGCGGGGGTGTCGTAGGCCACCAGCGGAAGCGACACCCATACGGTCTTGTGCCAGAAATCGATCCGGCCCTCCTCGGTGTCGAGTGTGCGCAGCGTGGCCTGCCGGCTCCATTGCTCCCATGCGCGGGCCGCGGGGTTTCGGGACTCGAAGGCCAGCGTGCCGTTCGGGCTGAGTGCGCGGTGCAGATCGTGCAGTACGGCGTTCCAGGCGCTGTCATGCCGGAAGACCTGCGCGACGTGGCCGGACATCACGGCGAAGTCCGCCGAGGCCGTGTCGGCGCGGTCGCTGAATCCGAGCCGCCAGTCGACCTCCTCGCCGTTCGACTTCTGCCGTGCCACCCGCAGCATCTCCGGGTCAGGATCGACGCCCACTGCCGAACAGCCTTGGGAGGCGAGAGGCCGCGTTAGGGTTCCGGTGCCACAACCGAGGTCCAGGATGCGGGTCGCCTGCATTTCGGCTGCGAGTCCGGCGTAGAAGCGGTAATCGCCATCGTCGGGGTTCAGGTCGCTGTATGCGGCGGCGAAGTCGAAGGCCATCAACGCAGTCACGCAGGTGCCGATGTCTCCCGCAACCGGAATATGACGCGAGAGCCGACCAGAGGTCAGCGCGGCTTCGGCTCGTCCGCCGAGTCCGGAGTCGCACGCACCGCGCTATCACGCCCTGCCGCCTCCCCCGCTCCGGAACGGCTTCCAACGACGATCGGCCCGCGCCGCGTCGTGGGCCGCACGTCCTGACGGCGGCTCGCCGGCGATCGCGCCCATCGTTCGCTTCCGGGCACCTGGCAGTAGAGCGGCCGGTACCACCGCGAGCATGGCGAACCCGCACAGCGCCCATACAGCGGCACCGCTCGTCCAGCCGCTCATAATTACGGCGGCGATCGCGATGCCAAGCGTCGAACCGATGTTCAGCGCGGTCTGCTTGAGACCGCCCACCACGCCCGCGTACGCCGGTGGGGCGTCGCCGACGACAGTGCCCGTAGCGGTCACCATCACGATCGCGTAACCCGCACCGAGCACGGCGGCGGTGAGGCCGACCGGCCCGAATTGCGCCAGTCCGGCAATACCGAGCACCACGAGCAACACCCCGGTGATCGCGGTACGGCGAGCGTCCCACCGGCGTAACGCCAAGCCGACCAGAGGCGCCCCGAACACCATGGCCATGGTCAGCGGTAGGACCTGTACGCCGCTGGCCAGGGCGCTCAGGCGTTGCCCGTCCTGAAGCATCAGGCTGGCCAGGAAGAGTGAGCCGAACAGGGCGGCCGCGGTGATGAGTAGCAGGCACATCGACGCCATCACCGGGCGGGAGCGGGCGACCGCTGACGGCACCAGTGCATCCGCATCCTGCCGCTGTCGTCGCACCAGCAGGGCCGCGAGCACGGCTGCGACGGCCAGCTCGCCCAGGATCACGGGTCCGTTCGCACCGGAGGTCGAGACCTGGGTCAGCGCGTGCACCAGGAGCCCGAGCGAAGCGGCCATCAGGGCGGATCCGATCAGGTCGAGGCGTGTGGGGGCCGGCCGTTCCGTGGCCTTGAGGTCCTTCACCGAGACGGCCGCGACCACGATCAGCAGAGCGACCGGGACGTTGACGACGAACACCGAGCGCCAGCCGTATTGGTCCACGAGTGCACCGCCGAGTACCGGGCCCAGCGCGGCGGCGATGCCGATGCCGCTCGTGCGGATGGCCACCGGCGTGCTGAGCTTGTCCGGCGGATAGGCGAACCGGAGCAGGGCGAGGGTGGCCGGCTGCAGAAGGGCGCCGAACAGGCCCTGCACGGCGCGGCAGGCGATCACCCAGCCGATGTCCGGGACGACCGTGATCGCCACCGAGGCGGTCCCGAATCCCGCTGCGCCGATCAGCAGGAGACGGGCGTGACCGTACCGATCGCCGAGCCGGCCACCCAGCACCAGCAGCGACGCCACCGCGACCAGGTAGGCGGTGCTGGTCCACTGCACGTCGACGACAGATGCGTGCAGATCGCGGAGCAGACTCGGTTGAGCTATCAGCAGGGCCGTGCCATCGAGGGCGACCATCATGGCCCCGAGAACGCTGGCTATCAATGCCACGAAACGATGCATGCCCGAAGCTACCAAGGAGGAGTAGACACTGTCTACTCGCAGTTGATAGGCGCCCGGTGGGATGCGGCAGAGCAGGCTTACGGAACGAGGCGGTCGGCGACGACTCCGGTGGCGGCCTGCTTGACCTGGTAGTCGATTGGTGAGACCTCAAGTGATCGCAGGCCCGGAAGGTCACCGAGGCCGGTGGTGGTGAGCTCGTAGAGGGCGCCCAGGTCACGGCAGTTCGCGACGGCCAGCACGTTGTCCCGGCCGGAGACGGCGGTGGCGAACGGGATGGCGGGATCGAGGGCGAGTGCCCGGCCGGCGGCATGCACCTGGGCCGGGTGGATGCGCAGGAGCAGGACGGCGCGGGTATGCAGGCCGAGGGCGGCCGGGGAGATCTCGACATCGATGTGGACGACGCGCCGCTCGATCAGCGCCTGAAGGTGGCGGGCGGCACGGCTCGGCGTGAGGTCCGCAGCGGCGGCGAGGGCGGACAGCGGGGCGCGGCCGTCGACGGCCAGGGTGGCGAGCAGCTTGTCGTCAGCGGCCTCCAGGGTGGCCGGAGTGGTCGCCACGACCGGGGATTCGACGACGGGGGGATGACCCAGGGCGGCCTCCTCCCGCGGGGTGAGGACGCCGGACAGAGTGGCCCAGTAATGGCCGCGCCCGCCGACGAACTGATGCAGGATCACGGCCGCGCTGATGTCGAGGACGGCGGCGGTGCGGGGCAGGCGACGGCCGATCAGGTCGTCGCGGTCGACGGTGGTCCGGGAGCGGACGGCGCAGGTGATCTCGGTGCCGGCCGCGCCGACCGCGATCCAGTTGACGTCGTCGCGCCGGGCGAGGCCTGTGGTGATCGCCGGGACGCTGTCGGGGCGGCACCGCAGCCGTACCAACCAGCGGCTCTGGCCGAGCGCGCCCGGGTCGAGGACGCCGGCGACGTGCACGACCCCGTCGGCGTGCAGGCGCAGGTATCGGCGGCGCACCGCGCCCTCGGCGAGACCCAGGACGGCGCCGATCCGCGCATACGACGCCCGCGGGTCGAGCTGGAGAGCACGAATGATTCGCACGTCATCGGGCTCAAGAGTGCCGGATTCAACCACCGATGATGCTTCCACAGCCCGAATCTTACGAACGCTGGCTCGTCGGCGGGCAGAGAGGCGAGGCTTCCGGCGTACCCGGGAAGGGGTTTGATGATCGCCATAGAGGAACATTGGCAACTGCCTGAGGTCGCCGCCGAGGTGCGGGCGCTCCCGGAGCAGCGCGGTGATGCGAGCGTCATGTTCGACGAGATCGACGACAACGCGGAACGACTGGCCGACCTCGGTGACGCCCGGATCGCGTGGATGGACGACCAGGGCGTAGACATCCAGATTCTGTCCCTGACGCCGCCCGGCACCCAGCCGCTCGACCCGGCGCCGGCTCGCCTGCTCAGCCGGCGCGCGAACGACATCGTCGCCGAGGTCATCCGGCGCCATCCGGCTCGGCTGCGCGCCTTCGCCACCCTGCCGATGGCCGACCCGGAGGCCGCCGTCGCGGAGCTCGAACGGACGGCGGGCCTCGGCTTCGTCGGGGCGATGCTCTACGGGCGGACCGGACCGACGCCGCTCGACGATCCGCGCTACAACGAGCTGTGGGCCACCGCCGAGGCGCTGCGGCAGACAATCTTCATTCACCCCCAGATTCCGGCGGGTACGGTCCGGCGGGCGGCCTACAGCGGCTTCGACCCACTGACCGACCTGGGGTTGGCGACCTTCGCCTGGGGCTGGCACGTGGAGACCGCGCTGGCCGCGTTGCGGCTGATCGTCCGCGGCACCTTCGACAGGCATCCCGGCCTGCAGATCGTGCTCGGCCACTGGGGCGAACTGCTGCCCTTCTGGACCGGTCGCGCCGACAGTCTGTCCGCGATCGCCGGGCTGGACCGGAAGGTGTCGGACTACATCCGCTCCAACGTGTACCTCACCTGCTCAGGAATGCTGGATCCCGCCTTGCTGCGGCATGCCGTGGCGGTCACCACACCGGACCGGCTGCTGTTCTCCACCGACTACCCGTTCCAGCGACCGTCCCGGGCGGAGATCGGCGCATTCCTGGCCGAGTTCCCGACCGATGAGGCCCGCGAGCTGTTCGCCACCGGCAATGCCCGCGCACTGTTCGGCATCTCATAACAACGGAGGAGGAGGACCATATGAGGACCACAGTGGTGCTGGGAGGTGGCGGGACCGTCGGTGTCGCCTGGCAGACCGGCCTGATCATCGGCTTGGGCGAGGCCGGCGTGGACCTCGCGGGGACCGCGGAGATCGTCGGAACCTCCGCAGGCTCACTCGTCGGCGCGTTGCTGGCGAGCGGCCGAGACATGACCGGAGCCCTCGCCATGCTGAAGGCGGTGGGAGAACGGCTCGACGCCGGCAACCTCGCGGCCGGCTCCGACGGCTTCCAGGACGCCTCCCGCAGGGCAGCGTCCGCCACCGACCCACGGCCGACGCTACGCGAGATCGGCTCGGCGGCACGGAAAGCACCTGTCACGCTCACCGAGGACGACTACCTCGGCCTGTTCGGCGTTCTCGACGGTGAGACCTGGCCGCCGGGCTTCCGGTGCACCGCGGTCGACACCGACACCGGAGAGCTTGTCGTGTGGGGCGAGCACTCCCGGGTGCCGCTGTTGCACGCGGTCGCCGCCAGTTGCGTCGTGCCGATGCTCTTCCCTCCGGTCACCATCGGCGGCGTGCGGTACATGGACGGCGGCATCGTGAGCCGGTTGAACGTCTCGGCCGCACCCCGCTCCGACGTGCTCGTGGTGGTGTCCTGCCGGCCGCTGGACGGCGCGGAAGCGACCGAGGTCGACAGGCAGCGCGGGTCTACCCGGGTGGTCACCGTCGAGCCCGACTTCGGTGACCTCGGCACCCCGGCCCGCATGATGGACCCGGCGGCCACCGCTCTCGCCTTCCCGGTCGGCAGGCGCCAGGCGGAGCATGCGGCAGCCGCGATCCGCGCCGCCCGTAATGGTTTGATGTGGCGGAGGTAGCGCATCAAGTATCAATCCACTGTAGATACCGTTGGCGGATGGACGAGATCACCGAAGCCGAGGCGGCACGGATAGCACGTGGGATCCCGCTGCTGGCGGCGCGGATCGCGGACGGGCCCGCCGCACGGCTGGGACGGCTGGGAGCACCGGACGCGCAGAGGCCGGACCCGGCGCGGCAACCGCACCTGCCGGCCGGACCGTGGGCAGCGGGTGCGACGCGTCCGATCGGGCAGGCGCTGGGTACTCTCGGCCGGGACATCGACCGGCTGCTGGGTGCGTTGGAACTGGCCGTGCCGCAGTTGGACGGGCCCGACCTCTCCGCGCACGTCACCGCGCGCACCGCGACCCGGTATTTCGCGATCGGCGGTGAGGGCCACAACAGTGAGGCGTTGACCGCGGCGACGACGATGATCGCCCTGTACCCCGGGCTCGACGACCTGGTGGTCGCGCTCACCCGGCGGTTGGCCGACCGGCTCGCGGACGCGCTGCCCACCATTCCGGACGGTGCTGACGAACAGGCCTTGGCCGCACGGCACGGTGCCGGGTACGTCGCGCTCGCGGTGTGCGTGGCGGACGCGCTGCTGCCGGACACGCCCGCGGGCCTGAATGTCACACGGCCTGTCGCGGTCGTCGGGCTCGGGCTCGGCGCGGCCGCGGTGCTGCTGCGCGAGGCGCCGATGCCGGACGCCTACCCGGCGGCGCTGCTGGCCCGGATCCGGGCGGAGTACCTGCTGCCGCGGTACGACCACGGCTACGCGCGCGCGACCGGGCACCGGTTCGCGCTGGCCGAGGGCGACAGGCTGCCGGACGGCGGTGACTTCCGGGAGACGGGCCTGGTCGCGGCCGTGGACGGCGGCGCAGTGATCCGCACCGGCATCGAGGGCGGACCGGTCAACGTGACGGTGAGCGTACGGGCGGATCCGCCGGGGACGCCCGAGGACGGCTGGGACGAGATCGCGGAGGTGAGCTGGCACGCGGCCGAGGGGCGCGCCTCCGTGCTCCCGATCGACCATCCCCGGCACGGCGCGCTGATTCGGGTGACACCGCCCTGGCCAGGTGACTACCGACTGCGCGTGCACGCGCGCGGCCGGGACCGCGAGGACGGCGGCACGGAGTCGTACTCCCTGGAGGTGTGGGCCGCCCCGCCCGCGCCGGCACTCGTGCACCGCAGCACGGACCGGCTGGGTGCCCGGCTGCGCGGCGAGCCTGAGCCGTCCGTGCCGCCGGAGTGGGCGTACCGCTGGATCCACGCCTCCCGGCTGCAGGTCGCGGCCACCGTCACGGTGGTGGTCGGACTGACCGCGCAGGAGGTGCTTCGCGTGTTCGGCGCCGACCCCGGTGACCCACGGCCCTACCCGCACGACAATACGGACAGCGCACTGCTGTCCGTACTGGAGACGCCGGAGGCGGTGCTGGTCGTGGAGGACAACAACTACCGGGGTTCGCACCACGAGGTGCTGACCGCGCTCTCCGTGAACGGCCTGGCCGGGAGCATGTTCTGGAACGTCAACGCGCTCGCCCGGCTGTCATTGGCCGAGGACGGCCGGGAGTTGGTCTCGTTCGAGCCGTCCCCCGACGTGGAGATCCCGAAGGAGGTGGCCGACGTGCTGGACGGCATCACCTTCACCGGAGGTGGGACGATCGAGAAGTGCCTGGTCGCGGTGGAACGGTTCACCGGCCGCGGCATCACGCGGACCGACCTGGCCGCTATCGAGGAGGCCGGAGTCGCGTACGCAGCCCCCGAGCCGCCCCAGTCAAGCGCGGACCACGCGACGCGGGACGCCGCTGAAACAGGTGATCGGTGACCGTCCACTTGAGCGCCGGCCGTTCATGAATTCTCCCGGCTGCCACCGGATCGCTGCCGGCCGGCGGACTTGCGTGGCCCTGCTTGGATATACGCATCAACGCTCCCCTAAGGAAGGTTGTGCGTGAACACAAGACTTGTGGCATTGGCGGCGGGGGCCCTGATGGGAATGGCCATGGCCACACCCGCACTGGCGAGCCCGGGCACCGGGACGCCGTCCGCGCGGCAGTACGAGGCGGTCGGGCTCGGCTCCTATCAGGGCGACTTTCTGGAGCCGGCGGCACTCAACAACCACCGTGACATCGTCGGCAGGGTGGGAGGCCAGCCGTTCCTGTGGCGTTCCGGCGAGGTGGAGACCCTGGCGGTCCTCACCATGGGTTCAACTGGCGAGGCCTTGGACATCAGCGACAGCGGCCACATCGTCGGCGCGTCGACGACCGACGGTGTTCAGCACGCGGTGTACTGGAAGGCCGACGGCTCAGTGTGGGAACTGCCCGGCCTGGGCGGCCCGTTCAGCGTCGCCCGTCAAGTCAACGAGCGCGGCGTGATCCTCGGCGAGGCGATGGATGCGGACGGCAATTGGCACTACGTCCGGTGGGACGACAGGGTCGTCACCGACCTGGGTGCGTTCTCCGGGGACGTCAGCACCTCCGGCATCAACGGTGCGGGTCAGATGGTCGGGACGGCGCCGTTCGGCTCCAGCCGCCACGCCGCCCGCTGGGAGGCCGACGGCACGCTCAACGATCTCGGCGTCGTGGCCGGCACCACGATGAGCTGGGGTAACGCGATCAACGACCACGGCGTTGTCGTCGGCGAGGCCAGCAACGGTGGCATGGGTGATGTCACTGTCGCGTTCAGTGCCGATGGCGCCGAGAGTTCCGTGCTACCGGTCGCCGACGGCTACAGCGCTACGGCGCTCAAGATCAACAATGCCGGCCTGATCATCGGTCAGACGTTCGGCGGGCTTGCGGAGTCCAACCCCACCATGTGGGTGGACAGCGTCCAAGTGGACCCGAAGTCAGTCGGTGTCGGCACGCCGCTGATCAAGGACCTGAACGACAATGGCGACCTGATTGGCGGCTTCGGCGGCATGCAGACCGGTGAGGCGTACCTCTACGTCTGATCTCCACCGCACCGGATCCCACGTGGAGGACGACTACCTCGCGATTTCACCGTTGCCGGCCGGCACGTGACCGCCATCGTCCACGACGAGGCCACCACCGGTGTGGTTCTGGTCCCGCCGCCGACCGGACGGCGGATGTGCGGGTCTCTTTCGGCATGGGCGCGTCCGGCGCTGGCAGGGCACCCTTAGCCCTCGGCGAAGCCCGGTCGTCGGTTGGGTCTCCGTTAGATCGAAATCCGCCCCCGGACAGACCGGGGAGGCAGCTGCACTATCGAGCTGGATCCCTCGGATGCCGGACGCGCCCTCGTGACCGTATAGACGTCGATGTCGGGCGACCAGAGGGGTGCCGTCGGCTCGCATCGCGCACTCGTGCCGCCGACCAGGTGCCGGTCGGCGGCACGGGAGCGCGCGTCGGAAGCCTGCCCGACGCGCCCTCATGCGAACGAGAGTGGGTGGAATCGACGTCTGACTTTCCAGCAGCCGCTGTCCAGGGACAGTTGCACGCCGTCAACACGAGCGGACCCAGGGCCATTGCGTAGTCGCGTGGCGGGTCTGTGACCAGGGGGTTCGAGGCGTGATTGGCCTCTGTGGAGGCGAAGAAGGCGGGTGGGACCGCGTAGGTGATCATGGAGTTGCGACGCTTCAAGACCACCAGAAAGACCCCACCCGCCAATGGCATCATCTCTCATCCCCGCACTCGCCGTAACAGCACCCACCCTTATCGCCCCGGCTACGCCGATCACCGAAGGTGAGCATGGCGGGCTGTTGGAGGTGCTGGCTGCAATTCCTGATCCTCGTGATCCGCGCGGGGTCCGTTACCCTCTGACATCGTTGCTCGCAGTGGCGGTCTGTGCCGTTCTCGCCGGGGCGTCATCGTTCGCGGCGATCACCGACTGGCTGCGTGACCTCGACGAAAGCGGGCAGACCCGACTCGGATTCACCAGCGGGATCCCGGCCGGCACGACCGTCTGGCGGCTCCTGACCCGCCTCGATGACAGGCTGCTCAGCCGGATCCTCGCCGGCTGGCTTCACGCCCGCACCTCACCGCCCGCGGCCCGCCCGGCCAGGTATCGGACGGTCATCACCATCGACGGCAAGACCCTGCGTGGTGCCCGCCCCGACGGACGACAGGTCCACCTGTTGTCCGCCCTGGACACCAGCATCGGGATCGTCCTCGCCCAGGTCACCGTCGATGCGAAGAGCAACGAGATCCCGGCGTTCACGCCGCTGCTCGATGCGGTCGAGCGGGTCCTCGGAACTCTGGCCGGGGTCTTGTTCACCGCCGACGCGATGCACACCCAGACCGGTCACGCCGACGAGGTCCACCGCCGTCACGCTCACCTCCTCGTCCAGGCGAAAGGCAACCAGCCGACCCTGCTCGCCCAGCTCAAACACCTGCCCTGGGCACAGATCCCGGCCGGAGACCGGACCCGCGACCACAGACACGGACGACGTGAGACCCGCACCGTCAAAGCCGTCACCGTCGCCACACCCGGCGGCATCTTGTTCCCGCACGCACAGCAGGCCATCAGGATCACCCGCACCCGGATCGTCAACGGCAAGACCAGCAGAGAGACCGTCTACCTCGCCATCACCCTGTCCGCCGGCCAGGCGACAGCCCGTGACCTGCAGGCCTGGATCCGCCGCCACTGGCATATCGAAAATCGGGTCCACCACGTCAGGGATGTGACTTTCCGTGAGGACCAGCACCAAGCCCGGACCGGGACCGGACCCGCCATCCTCGCCACACTCCGTAACACCGCGATCGGCTGGCACCGCACCACCGGCGCCACCAACATCGCCCGCGCGACCCGCCGGGCCAACCGCCGCTCACACGACCTGATCACCGCCGTGACCAGCAGCTAACCGACAACGCAATGGCCCTGCGAGCGGACCGGCCGCCTACAAGCATTCAGCAGATGTCGGGTAGTACGTCGTGCCAGGCCGTCAGCTCGGCGATGAGGTTCGGTGCTGTTGCTCTGTCCCGTAGCGCGTTCGCGGCCAGCACCAGGGTGCGGGTTACCCTGCAACGCCGCACGTCCGACGGCTCAATCGTGCGCCAGTCCGTGGGAAGGGACCGCGCTGACTCGCGGCTGAGCGGCAACAAGGCGAGGCAACCACCAATGATCTGATCGGCCGACGGTACGCCCGGACGGGCGGGCAGGGGTTCCCTGCTGGCATCGCCGGCGACGCAACGGGCGTACAGCAGTGCGCGCTCCACGCCGGACCATACCTGTGCGGCATCTGCCTGACTCAGCAGCCAATCGTGGAACGTCGTGGCCTGATGTATCCGCTCAGGATGCTCGTCGACGACGAGGTGGATCGCTCCGTGAGCTAACTCGTACCACTCCGCGTGGGGCCGAGCTTGCCGGCCCAGCCACCGGTTCCAGTCGTTCTCAGGCCCGGTGACGGCGGCGTGGACAGTGCGGTGGATCGCGTTGAAGCTGAACGCATCGGACGGTCTCCCCATCGACAGTCGCTCGGCCGACGAGATCTTCGCGATATGGCCGCGCATCCGGTCCGGGGCGTTACCTGTGCCGAAAACCACCGCCCCTGCGCCGGACTCATAGACACGGAAATAGTTGTCGTCGAGAGTCGGCATGGCCTCCGGCATCACCTCGTACCCAAGGTTTCTCAGTTCACGAGCTATGAGCTTCCATTTCAGCGGCTTGGGCATACGGTGCAGTTGGCCCATGAACAGCGTCCCGCGCCAGGTCGCGGCGGGGTACTCTCGCTCGTAATACGCCTCGAGCAGTCCCCAGTCCCGCAGTAGGTTGCCGGAGAATTCGAGAATCCCCTCGCAGGCCGGCGGGCCGAGCAGTCGCTCCAGATCCTCTGGCGAATGACCAAGTGGAATCCCGCGTACCCGGCCGGTGGCCAGCAGCTCGAGGGAGAGCTCGATGGCCAACTCGCGATCACGAGGCCGGTAGCGCATACATGAAGGCTAGACACCGTACGCACCCGAATTTCGGCACGCCGGCGCGCACTAGGCCGATCCCGCCGCCGCTGTGGCCGACGAAGAAGATTGCTTCGGGTGTCGCGTCCGGTGGCCGATGACATAGGTGCCGTGCCAGCGGTCGTACCAGGTCCAGGTTTCCGGTTGTCGCGACCTCGGCGACCGCATTCGTGCTTGGCATGCGAGTTCCGAAAAGGGCCATTGAGCTTTTCATCCCGCGTAGCGCGGGGGCCGGCTGCCACCCGGGCGCACGGTGCCTGTTACGCCGCCGTCCCGGCCGGCGCGGCGCAGGCGCGGCGTAGGACTTCGACGGCCATTTCGCCGTCGACGGCGTAAGCGGCGCGCATGGCTACTGTAGCGATCACCGGGCCGATGAGCCGGTACGTTTGCTCGTCTGTGCCTTCGCATACCAGCAACGCGTCGGCGAGCGCTTCCAGCGCGAAGAACGCTTGATGTTCCTGCATGCCGAGTAGCGCGGCGACCATCGATGCGGAGACTTGGTCAGCCGGCATGACACCGAGCGCACGAAACACCCGAGCAGCGCCTCGAGGAAGAAGGTCGTGGGCGCGGAGCACCGGTGCGGCCAGCGTGTGACAGTCGCCGTGATCAGCGGGATAGGGGTTGGCCATCTCGTTGGCCATTTGGTCGGCTATAGCGGTGATGCTCCAGTTCGGGTGCGCATGGACTCGTTGAGCGAAGATCCGGGCGGCAAAGGCGTAGCCTCCCGTGAGGTTGGCCAGGCGGCGGGCTCCGAGAAGGTCGCCGCCGATACGGGCCTGGCCCGCTACCGCGACGAAGAGCGCGAGACACTCGGAAGGATCCAGCGGGCCGAGGCGAATCCAGTCGACGCCTGGCAATGAGTGGAGGCGTCGCGTGGTGGTGAAGATCAGCGCGGCGTCGGGCAGCATGAGGCGAAGCCGGTGCAGCTGCTCGGCATCGCGCACGTTGTCGAGCACCAGCAGTAGCCTGCGACCCGAGGTTAGACGGAGCAGCTCTGCTGTCTTGGCCGCAGGGTTCCGGGGTACGTCCTGGGCGTCGCCGAGCAGCCGCAGCAGTACGTCTTCGACATCGCCCTTTTCGAGGTCGTGATAGATCCGGCCGGCGGGAAAGCGGTCGGCGAGGCGATGTGCGGCGCGGATGGCGAGTGACGAACGCCCCGAGCCGGGCATGCCGGCCACCCCCACGGCAGGGGACCTGCCGTCCAGCGAATTCTGGAGCGCGGCCAGCTCGGCGGTACGGCCTACGAAGTCGGCCGGGTCCGGCGGCAGGTACACGGCCCCCTTCGCCGCCACCGGTTCCCTCGTCACCGCGGACGAGTCGTCCCGCAGGACGCTTGCGTGAGCGTCTCGCAGGCCCGGACCGGGTTCCAGGCCGAGTTCGTCACGAAGCATCCGATAGCCGGACTCGTAGGTCTGCAGGGCCTCGGAGCGCCGGCCCCGCCGGTGCAAGGTGCGCATGAGTAAGGCGCGCAGGTTCTCGTGCAGAGGCTGCGCTTCGACGAGCCGCGTCAGCTCGGCGAGATCCTGGGCGGATGGCACGCCGATGCGCAAACGCGCCGATATGAGCGACTCGAGAGCCGACGTACGAGCCTCGGCCAGCCGGGTGCGCTGCCGCTCAGCCCAGTCACCGCCCACTCCGTTCAGCGCCGGCCCCTGCCACGACTCGAGCACAGGATGCAGCAGCGTCTCGGCCTGTTCCCAGGATCTGTCACGGATCAGGACGGAGGCCTGATCCGCCGCGGATCGCAACTCCCACACATCCACGCTGACATCCTCACCGCGCAGCGCGTATCCATCACCCGAGGTGACGATCTCGGCTGTCGTACCGCGGAGAAGACGCCGAAGTCGAGAGAGGTAGCTGCGCATCGTGCTGATCGCCGAACTCGGCGAATCATCACCCCACAGCACGCGGAAGAGCTGCTCCACACTTGTGGGCTGACCCTCACTGAGTGTCAAAGCCGCGAGCACTGCTTGCTGTTGCGGTGAGCCGACGGGGAGCTCGTCGCTGTCGCGCCATAGCCGCACCGGGCCAAGAAGCGAGATACGTACGCTCATTGTGCAAGCCCAACCTTCAGGAACTGTGGTGGCGCACGTCCCTGATTCCATGGACTCGCCAGAGGGAATCCTACCGGCGGAGCCGACGTCATCACCGGGACGGCCATCGCCCGTCAGTGCACTCGCCGGTCTTGGCGAGAGCCATAATGCGCAGCATTCGCTCGATGAAGGAGTCTCCGTGGCCGTGCCGCATGAGGCCCGTCAACGCGGAGCTTTCCTGACTGACTCCGCGTACGGGCCTCATGCGGCTCGACCGAACAACTGCCGTTCCCCCTCGTCAACATTCCTGCCAGCTCTCACCAATCGGTTCGCGCTTTGATTCAGCCATGACAACTGATCTTGCTGATCTGGCGGTCCTGAGGGCTCAGGTGGCCGGCCCCGTTGTGACGCCTTCCGACGAGGGGTACGCGGAGGAAACCTCCACCTGGAACCTGGGCTTCTCGCAGACTCCCGCCGTTGCCGTGGGAGCCACCTCGGCCGAGGACGTCGTCGCCGCCGTTCGCTTCGCCGGGGCGCACGGCCTCCCGGTCGCTGTCCTCGCCACCGGCCACGGTCCGCTGACGGCCGCCGATGGAGCAATGCTGATCAACGTACGGCGGCTCGACAGCGTCGCGATCGACCACAGCGCCGGAACCGCCACCGTCGGCGGGGCAACCGAGTGGCAGACCGTCACTGATGCCGCGGCGAAAGCCGGTCTGGCTCCTGTCAGTGGATCCTCACCCAATGTCGGCGTGGTGGGCTACACCCTCGGCGGCGGCCTGAGCCCCGTGCTGGGCCGCCGGTACGGCTGGGCCTCGGACCACGTGCTGTCGATGGACATCGTCACACCCGACGGCGAGTTGCGGGTGGTCACGGCGGAGTCGGAGCCCGACCTCTTCTGGGCCGTCCGCGGAGGCAAGTCCAACTTCGGCGTGGTCGTGTCCATGACGTTCACCCTCGTGCCGGTCACCCGCTTCTTCGGCGGTGGCATCTACGTCGACGCCGAACACGCGCCGGCCGTGCTTACCGAGTTCCGCCGGCTCGCCGAGCTCGACGACGACAAGCTCACCGTCTCCTTCGCGATGCTGCGCATGCCACCGCTGCCCTTCGTACCCGAGCCCCTGCGCGGTCGTGTGAGTCTGCACGTGCGGTTCTCGTACCTGGGTGAGGCCACCGCAGGCGCCGAGCTGATCGCCCCGATGCGATCGCTGGCACCCGCGCTCATCGACACCGTCGGTGAGATGCCGTACGCGTCCTACACCTCGGTCCACAACGATCCCGTGGACCCCGTAGCCACCTACGACCGCAGCCAGTTGCTCAGCGGCTTTCCGGCAGACGCGGCGGCGGCCCTGATCGAGGCGGCCGGGGCTGGCGCGGACACCTCGGTCCTGCTGGTCGAGGTCCGGCAACTGGGCGGCGCGCTCGCCCGCGAGGCACCTTCGCCCAGCGCTGTCAGTCACCGCGACGCCCCCTTCTCCCTGATGGTGGGGACGGCCGGGGCGCCGGGACAGGCCGCCGCGGTGGCGGCGGATCTCGACCGAATCATGGAGGCGATGGAGCCCTGGCATCACACCGGCACCATGCTCAACTTCCTCAGTTACGCCGACGCGGACCCCGAACGGGTGGCGAGCGCGTACTCGAAGGACGCCTACGAGCGACTTCTCGCCCTGAAGCGCGTGTACGACCCCACCGGCCTGTTCCGCCTCAATCACTCTCTGACAGGCACCATCACGAAGACGACTTCGTAACCGTGGGCGCACTCTCTTTTCGCTGAACAACCGACGCGAGCGGGGGCGGGCCGTCCTGACACACCCGTGCCCCGTCGCCGCCGCATCGGCCAGGATCTAAAGAAAGGCCGATGACGGTACGGCCCCGATGGCAGGAACGGCCAAGGGAGCCGAGCGTGAACGGTCACACCAGCGGCGGCACGACGGCCAGAGCCCTCGGTCGCACGTACGCTCGCGCGATGGGAGTCGAACGAGCGGCGGCGGGCCTGCCGTCCCGGATGCTCGTGTCGAGCGCACCCCTGGGCTGGCGATCGGTCGAGGCGGTGACGTACGCCGACCCGCCCCGCGCCGAGGAGTTCACGTTCCGGCCCGACCGGTTGATGCTGGTCCTGATCGTCAGCGGCCAGTTCACGATCGAGCGCCGGGACCGGGGAAGCTGGCGCCGCGACTCCCGCGGCCCCGGCTCGCTCTGCGTCGTCGCGTCCGGTCATGACGCCCGCGTGCGCTGGCGGGCCGCCTCTGCCGCGCCCATACGGTCGTTGCAGCTGCACCTCTCCCCCGGTGCCACGGGAGTGGCGTGCATCCCTGACGAGGCGACGCTCAGCGACCCGTTCCTGTCCGCCGGCGCCTGGGCACTCCTGCGCGCGCTGGACACCGGCGGTTCGGCCCTCTACGCGGACTCCGTCGCCCAGGCCCTGATCGCCCAGCTCGATCTGCGGGCGCGGGCTGCGGCATCGCCCCCGGGCGGCACGGCTCGGCCGCTGGGCGCCCGGCAGGTCGAGCAGGTGACCGACTACATGCGCGCCCACCTGGCCGACGACGTCACCGTCGATGACCTGGCCGCCGTGGTCAACGTCAGCAAATTTCACTTCATCCGTACGTTCGCCGCCAGCACCGGCCTCACCCCGAGCAGGTACCTGCGCCGCCTCCGGGCTGGTACCGCCGCCGAGCTGCTCACCGCCACCACCTTGCCGATCGCCGCGGTAGCCGCACACTGCGGCTACCGCAGCGCCGGTCAGTTCGCGGCGATCTTCCGTGCTGAGCATGGCGTGAGCCCCAGCGCCTACCGCGGTGCACACGGCGGCGTGGGCCCGGGCGACCCCCGCAACTCCGCAATCAGCCGGTAGAGCGGCGCAATTCCCCGAGCCGGTCCGGGCCCTGGTCACGCAAGCATTACTCGAGGCCGACCCGCTCGATCAACAAGGGAATCACCATGACCTACGACTACTCCACCGACGGTTTCGATCACATCGTCGTCGGTGGTGGCGCGGCCGGTTCGGTCGTCGCCGCCCGGCTCTCGGAGAACGCGGATCGCCGGGTGCTGCTGCTCGAAGCCGGACCAGCCGATGCGGATCCGAACATCTCCGCGCCACACGGGGTCTTCCAGTTGCTGCGCGGCCCGCTCGACTGGAGCTACACCACCACTCCGCAACCGCATCTGCACAACCGGGAGATCCCGGTCTCGGGCGGACGGCTGCTCGGCGGCGGCGGCTCGATCAATTACCAAGCCTGGTTCCGCGGCCACCAACTCGACTACGACACCTGGTCCGCGCGCGGCATGAAGGGCTGGAGCTGGGACGAGGTGCTCCCCGCATTCACACGCAGTGAGGACCACGAACTCGGCGCGTCGCAGTGGCACGGCACTGGCGGGCCCATCCGGGTGAGCACGGCCCAGGACATCAGCCCGCTCTCGCTGGCCTTCATCGCGGCCGGGGTCGACCAGGGCCTTCCACTCAACCGCGACTTCAACGGCGCCGACCTCGACGGTGTCGGTCTCATGTACGGCAACCTCTGCGACGGGGAGCGGGTCAGTGCCGCCCGCGGCTACCTGCGCCCGGCAACCGATAGACCCAACCTCGAGGTACGAACCGGGGCGCTGGTCCGCCGCGTCATCACCGACCGGGGACGCGCGGTCGGCGTCGAATACCTCGACGACTCGGGCAGGCTGACGACCGTACACGCGGATTCCGTTGTCCTGTCTGCGGGTGGCATCCGCTCCGCGCAACTGCTCATGCTGTCCGGCATCGGGCCGGCCGACCACCTGCGCGAGCACGACATCGACGTCGTCGCCGACCTGCCCGGCGTGGGCGGCAACCTGCAAGACCATCTCTCGGCCATGGCCATCTGGCCGGTCACCCACGGCTCGACCTGGCTCGACGCGTACACCCCGGAGAATTTCAGCCGCTACGAGCGGGAGCGAAGCGGTCCGCTCGCCTCGGTCGGCCAAGCCGCAGGCTTCCTGCGGGTAGGCCACGGCGCGCCGGCACCGGACATCCAGCTGATGCCCATGCTGATCGACTTGTCAGGCAGCGGACAACCCGGCTTCACCTGCCTGGTCACGCTGCTGACTCCGGAGAGCCGGGGAACCGTGCGACTCAGGTCGGCAGACGCGGCGCTGAACCCCCTGGTGGACATGCGCTACATGGAGAGCGAAAAGGACCGCCGGATCCTGATCGACGGCCTGCGCGCGACGCTGGCACTGGGCGAGAGCCCGATCTTCCGCGCGGTGACAGGCGAGCCGATCCTGCCCGGCGCCGCCGATGACACCACGCTCGACCAGGCGGTCAGGGCCTCCGCGATCTCGATCAACCATCCCGCGGGCACCTGCCGGGCCGGCGTGGACGACGCGTCGGTGGTCGATCCCACGCTACGCGTGCACGGGGTGACCGGCCTGCACGTCGTGGACTCCTCAGTCATGCCGACACTGCCCCGCGGCAACATCCACGCCCCGTCGATCATGATCGGCGAGCGAGGCTCCCAGCTGATCGCCGCCGCATAACCGCCCGCCGGCAGACCTGTCCCGGCCACTCTCACGATCGGCCGGGACAGTCCCTGGCGAGTCACGGATGCTTCGGAGACGACATTCTCGTTCACTGCCCGGCCTGCTCCAGCCAGGCATCGGTCCGGCAGATCCCCGTTTGGATGAAGGCAGGCAAACACCGCGACGGCCTCCTGCGCGCCGTCCACCATTTGCGGGCCCGCCTGCCTTGAACAGAAGGCGACCGGCCACCTGCTCGACGGCGAGATTGTCGACGGCCGACAGCGGCCCGCGACGGGCGGCGATGCCGAGGCTGACTTGGGGCACTCTCCACCCTCCGTGCACCAGGCCCGCAGGCGAGCTTCCAGACACCCACCTGCGGGCCGGGCAGCCTTTAGAGATCAGTGCGCCACTGGTGATAGATGACGCTACTACCGACGCACTGCGCGGTGTAGACGTCATCGTTGAAGTTCGCGCTGAGACAGCGGCCCGTGCCGTTGTTCATCAGCTCACCGAAATTGGTCCAGCTCCAGCTGTGATACACGGTCGTGCCGTTACACGCGGTCGGGTAGACGTCATCGTTGTAGTTGGCGCTCAGGCACTTACCGCTACCGACACCGTTGTTGATGAGAGCCGTGTAGCCAGTCTGGACATAGGTAACCCAATACCAGTCGTGGTAGGCGATATTGGTGCAGGGGTACACGGTGTAGATATCGGTGCCGTTCGAGCTGAGACAGGCACCGGTGCCCCGGTTGCTGATCCGAAACGTGGAAGGCGCCGCAGACGCCGACGACGGCGCGACCAGCGTCAGTGCGGAGACGGCCGCGATCGCAAAAATAGCTGCGGCCAAGCGGCGAAACAGTGTGATGCCTTGCAATGTTGCCTCCCCCGTAAAGGCGGGCACGAACGAGACGTCGCACCCTGCGCCGATCATGGAAGCATAGATACACTCCACTCAGCAAGATTGAGAGGTGAATCAACGATCAAGCAATGCTGAATCCAACATGAACAAACCTCTCCGCGAATTCACCTGTCTGCAACCATTCAGACAGGCTGCGATATCGTCGTCAACGACGGCTTCGCACCAGAACGTCGCCACTCCCCCGCAACCGGGCATCGCACACAACGGACCTGCAACGAGGTGCGCCGGACCCGCCCGCCCGGGACCGGTTTCAGCCGCGCGGCACGCGCGCCCTGCCCCTGTCTACGTCGGCCGTAGAGCGAGGACATCCGTCCTACCGGCGAGTAGCGCACTCTCCGGTCGGCGGTAGGCGCCAGACGGGGAACGCGGCGGCCGAGATCCATGACGGCCGCAGCCGCTGCCCGCGCACGCTCGCGCGTGACCAGCTCAGTGTGCTCGTGCTACTACCGACCGGACCGGTCGTCGCCGCCGGTGCGCGGCCGACGCTGATCGCCGCGGCCGCACCGACTGCGGCGGCACCGGTCATTCCCGGTGAGCCGGTTCTCGGACCCGACGCCCATGAGGAAGGACACGCCGAGGCCACTAATGCTTAGCCAGAGCTATTGCCATAGATTGGCAATAAGCGTCGCGGTGGCCTGATCGCGACGACGCGAACCCGAGAGGTGGACGATGGCCGTCTACACGCTTCCCGACATGCCCTACGACTACGGCGCACTCGAGCCGGCGATGTCCGGGCAGATCCTGGAACTGCACCACAGCAAGCACCACGCCGCCTACGTCAAGGGCAGCAACGACACCCTCGACCAGCTCGCCGAGGCCCGCGACAAGGGCGACTACTCCACCCTCGTCGGCCTGGAGAAGACCCTGGCGTTCAACCTCTCCGGGCACGTACTCCACTCGATCTTCTGGAACAACCTCTCCCCCGACGGCGGCGGCCGGCCCGAGGGCGAGCTCGACGCGGCGATCGCCGAGCACTTCGGCTCGTTCGACGCGTTCGCCGGGCAGCTGTCCACCGCGACCAAGGGCGTGCAGGGCTCCGGCTGGGGCATCCTGGCCTGGGAGCCTCTGTCACAGCGCCTGATCGTCGAGCAGGTCTACGACCACCACGGCAACGTCGGCCAGGGCTCCACGCCCATCCTGGCCTTCGACGCCTGGGAGCACGCCTACTACCTGCAGTACAAGAACGTCCGCCCGGACTACGTCGACCGGCTGTGGGACCTCGTCAACTGGCAGGACGTGACCAAGCGCTTCGACGCCGCCCGCGCGGCCGGGAACCCGCTCATCGTCGCACCGTGACCGACGCCTTCCAGGCAGCCCAACGCGCCGCCGGGGTCATCGCTGCCAAACACCGCGGCGACCTCGCCGGCGCGGAGGCACTGCTCGCGTCCTTCCCGGACGAGGCCAGCAGGACCCGCGGGTTCTGCCTGCTCGCCGAGCTGTCACTCAGCCTGGTCACATCACAGACCGGGCAGAGCATGGACGAACTGGTCCAGGAACTGACCCTGCTGATGGAATCGATCCCTGGCACGGCGTGAACCCTCGACACCCTGATCCGCCGCGTCCACTCGATCGGCGCGGCGGATCGGCTCCCGCGGTTCCCTCATGGACAGCGGCGGGATCTTACGGTGAGGAACGGGCCTACGGGCAAGCCGCTGGATCCATCCGGAACCGGCCCGGCGATATGCCGTTGGCGCGGCGGAAGGCCTCGCTGAACGTGAACTCCGTCGAGTAGCCGACCCGGCGGGCGATCGTCGCGAGCGGGGCGTCCGTCTCCCGGAGCATGGTCGCCGCCTGCGCGAGACGCCAGGCCCGCAGATATGTGATCGGCGGCTGACCTACGGCTGTGGTGAATCGCTGAACGAACGCCGTGCGTGACATTCCGGCGGCCTCGGTGAGCTGCCGCACCGTCCACGGTTCGCCCGGGCGCGCGTGGATCTCGCCCAGCACGGCGGCGATCACCGGGTCGTCGACCCGCCACCAGGCGGCATCGCCGTTGCGGGCGAGCCACTGGCGCAGGATGTGGGTCAGCAACAGGTCCAGCAGCGCCGGGCGGGTCGCTCCGGTGCCCGCCGGACTCTCGACGATCTCGGTGCGTAACAGGTCGGCAAGCGTGCGCAGCACCGGGCTCTCGTCGTAGTCCGGCGTGATCGCCATCTGGTGGGGAAGCATCCTCAGCAGGTGATGCGCGCGCCCGTGGTCGAGCCGGTAGCCGCCGCAGAGGAACTCGAAGTCGGCGTGATCCCGATCCGGCTGGTTCTCGTGCATCACCGCCGGCGGCAGATCGACAAGCCGGACCGCCGCGTGACTGAGCCCGTGCTCAGCCCCGGACGGGGTGAACACGACGTCTCCGGGCGCGAGCGCACGCGGGCTCTCCTCCGCAGTGATCAGCCATCCGCGGCCGCGCAACACGACGTGGAATCCGCTGCCGGTGAACTCTTCGAATCGCATGCCCCAGGCGCCGGACTCCTTGATCCGGTACGCCGCCGCCCGCCCGACACGCACGCTACGGATGACGTCGGCCAGCATGTCCATGCCGGCCGACTCTACGAGGAGCGTCAGTCGCCCGGCACGCCGGGGACCCGGGCGTGCACGATGTTGGCCCGCCCGACGAGGTGCCCGCCACCGCCGGTCCTCAGCTTTCCGGCCTCCTCCGTCAGCAGAGCCTCGAAACGTCCACGGTCCGCGGCGAGCGCCTCGGCGTACTGCGGATGGAATGCCAGGATCGGCTGCAGCTCCCGGATGAACGCCTCCGGGTCCGGAACGGCGCACTCGACCTCGACGACCTCCGACACCGCGTCGACGCAACCGGCCCCGACGAGCGCGGCCTCCACCTCGGCGCGGTCGAGATAGCTGCTCAGGGCGGGCACGAACACCCCTATCCGGGGATCGTTCATGCGTGCGACGGCCCGGCCCAGCGGCTCGAAGAACGGCGCGCTGCGTGCGTCCGCCCACCCCGCGACGCTGATGATGCCGCCGGGGCGAACCACCCTGACCATCTCGGCCAGGGCTTTCGGCGTGCCGGGACCGAAGTTCAACACACCCAGCACCGAGTACGCGGCGTCGAACTCGTCGTCGCCGTACCGCAGATCAAAAGCATCCATCACCGCGCCGGAGCAGCCTCGGTACGACCGCAGCCGCTCCTGGAGGCGGTACGTCATCGCCGGCGACGCATCGATTCCCCGCACGCGGTATCCACGCTCGGCAGCGGTGACGGCAAGGGCGCCGGTGCCGGCGGCCACGTCGAGCACGGCGCCACCGGCACGCGGTGCGGCTTGATCGAGCGCGGCCTGTGCCATGCGCCGGGAGAACGGCTCCGCCCACCGCTCGTACGCGGGAATGACCGGGCCCCAAGGATCTTGATCTTCACTCACGGGAATCGAGTCAACCGGACGATCACCGCCCATTCCATCCGCGCACGTCCCGGAACCATACGGCCGCGTCCGCCGGGCAGGAGTGCAGTGCCGGGGCCACGGCGCGGAGGTCGGTCTCGACCTGCGGATGGCCGATTAACGTACCGCGATCGCGGATGTAATCGGTCGGGCCCGAGGTCTGTGGCATGGCAGGATCTCGGACGTGACGGTCGGGGAGCCCTGGTATATCGGCAGTTGGATGGACGTGGTCGAGCGGCCCGAGATCGTCGACGACGTCGTCGAGGCGAACGGCGAATATGCCGGCGTCGCCTTGCTCGCCCTGGTGCTCAACCATCCTGAGCCCCAGATCGTGCTTCCTCGAATCAAGCGGGCGCTGGTTTCGCCTCGTGCCCAGACCAGGGCAAACGCGCTGCAATGCGCGGGTCACTACACCCGGTTGCACGGGTCGATCGACCACGATCTGATAGCGCTGCTGCGTAGCGCCTTGAGCGACCAGACCCGTGCGGGTGGTTTCCAGATCCGCGGTTATGCAGAACACGCCGCCGCCGATGTCGGCATGTTCGCGCCACGGCGAAGGCTTCCCCGGTGGTTCCGCCGCCGATTCGCGGGGCCGAGGCGTTCACGCCGTTGGTGACGCCGCCTGGATCCGGGCGTCGTTCAAGGGCGTCCGGTAGAGCCGACGTAACAGAGCATCCGGTAGTCGACCCCGGGCTCGATGTTCACGAAACCGTGTCGCTCGTAGAACCTCCGGGCGTCAACGTCGACCTCATCGACGTTGATGTGCATCTCGGGGCAACCCCGCTCCCGTAGCAACTCGCGGGCCTGCGTGAGCAGCGCGGTACCGGCCCCGTGACCGCGGCTGGCAGGCACGACATACAGCTCGTCAAGCGTGGCCACCGGCCCGTCGAACCAGATCGCCGGTCGCAGGGTGATCAGGGCGAAACCGGTCTCCTGCCGGCCGTCCGACGCCAGCAGGGCGATCACCGCGTCGCTGGCCAGGATCCGCGCGAAACGGACCGCCAGCACGGGCTCGCTGTCGGTCTCGGCGTCGAACTCGGTGTTGAACTCGTACAGCAGCCGCGCCAGCGTCCCCGCGTCCGACGCACCGGCACGGCGGACGTGCTGCTCACCAACACCCATATCTGCACTATGGCAGCTTCGGTCGGCCGCCTCCAATGAATAGGGAACAGGCCTGGAATCGCGATCCGGACGTTTAGACATGGTCGGCTTCCAGCCGTCGTGAGCGGCACGGCCTCGACCGTCCGGGCCGGAGGAGGGCTACAGCGCCCACCCCGGGTTGTAGCCAGGCCGGCCGGCGTAGGCGGAGGCCAGAGCACGCAGCGTGTCACACGGAGTCTCCACCGGGGCCCGATCATGGTCGTCGAGGGTCATCTCTCCGCAGGACGTGCACCAGCCGAGCCCGTCATCGCGATGCATCTCCAGAATCGCGCGGTGCGCGGCGACCACAGTGCCGGGTTCCTGGCCGCCGTCGAGCTGGGCGCGTAGCCAGGTGACCAGGTCAGTCATGATGCCTCCCGCATGTGAACTGCGACCGACGTTACGTGCGCAGCGCCGCGAACCGGTGAGCGGGTACCCACGAGCACACGATCCATCGGGGGTACGCGATGGGCCGCCCGAGTCTGCTCACCGTCGGCATCTGCCGGCCGGTGGCGTCTCGGTCACCGGTGCCGCGACGCCCTTTCAGCGCGCCGGCCTTTCGCCCTTCCCGCTGGAACTCGCATCGGCCCACCCGGCAGTCCTGACGCGATCCTGCACGGCCTCCTGATCCGGATCGAGCCGCCACCGCGGGCTCGTGGGTCTTCTCTCGGCAGCGACGCTGCCTGCACGTGAGGCCTGCGCCCGACCGTTGCTCAGGCCGCGGAGGCGCCCCGGGCGGTGGCCCGCTCGTACAGGCCGGCATCTCCCTCGAGCGGGGCCGTGGGGATCACCGCCCACCGGGTGATGAGCCATCCCCCGGCGGCGCGTCGGAGGGCGATCTCCCACCGGCCGCGCATGGTGACGTACGAGACCGTACCGTCAGCTTCGGTGATGTAGTGGTAGGCGACCATGTCGGCGCGACCCCGTGCCTCGTCGCCGTCGACCGTGACGAGCATGTTGGAGAGGTTGTGCTGCGTTCCGTCGAAGCCGTTGAGGACCGCGGCAGGGGCGGCGACGAAGTCCTCGGCCGTCAGGTCGGCAGGCACTCCTCCCACGTGGCGGGAGGCGTCGAAGTGCACGCGGTCGGCGAGAAGCGATCGTAGCCGGGCCCAGTCACGGTCGTCCGACGCTATCGCGGCGGTGGTGAGGATGTCGCTGATCAGCGACTTGTCCATGAGCAACGAATCCATCGGCGCACGTCCTTCGAGATGAGCAGTGGACCTCGCCCCTCTCGGGCGGGCCTTGATCCATCTTCGGGCGGGTGATCGTCACCGGCGGGGGCCAGGTTGTCCCCCTTGGTTCGTCTCGCGGCCGGTGTGTGCGGACGGTGGCGTGTGCCGGTCTGCGCTTTGAGGCCCAGGCGGGACTTCCAGCTTCACTGCCGGGTGGCGAGCGCGGCTGCCTGCTCGCGGCAGGTGTGGCGGAAACGGAGAGCCTCACACCGCTTTCGCCGTGGCCAGGCTTCCCGGCCGCGGCGGTTTCACTTATTACCGCGCTCTTACCGGTTGCTCCCACGGCTGACAACAAATGATGCACGTCGATAGGTTTTCGGTGCGTGACGATCGGTCACGCAGCCAATGGGAGGAGAATCGGTGAGGAGAATGCTGGCCTCGACCGGCGCCATCGCTGTGGTGCTGGGACTGGCGATCGCAGTGCCGACGGCCGCGCAGGGCGCGCCGTCAGGTGGTGATCGGAAGCCCGACCGCGCCACCGCGCTGGCCCGGGCCGACCAGGCCGTATCGGCGCACCGAGCGGCGATCAAGGGAGCGGACGGCGAGAGGTACATCGCCGGGCGGGTCATCATCGATGCCTCGGGCGCCTCCCATACCCGCTATCAGCGGACGTATCAGGGCTTGCCGGTGCGGGGTGGCGACTTCGTCGTACACAGTGACGCGGCCGGGCAATTCGCCGGGGCGGACGTGGCGCAGCCGGCGGCCGTCTCGTTGCCGTCCGTCACTCCGAAGTGGACCTCCGGGCAGGCCGTCGATGCGGCCAAGCAGGGGTTCAAGGGCACTCTGTCAGGGCTGCTCGGCAGCACGCTGATCGTGGACGCCGTGCAGATTCCGCGACTCGCCTGGCAGGTGCGGCTGTCCGGCACACGTGCGGACGGCCAGACCCCGAGCAAGGAGAACGTCATAGTCGACGCCCATACGGGTGCCGTACTCCAGCGCTGGGATGACGTGCGGGTGTTCATCCCGTCCGCACAGATAACGGCAGCGGCGGCAGCCCCGAAGCCGGCGGCACGCGCGGCCGCCGACGCGCCGGCCAAGGGTTCCGGCATCGGCATCTTCAACGGAGCCGTACCGCTGGACACCACGGCGAAAACGGGAGGCAGCTACACGCTTGAGGATCCGACCCGGGGCGACAACGACACCTGCACGTTCGGCAACAACACCAATCTGTGCAGCACCCTGTGGGACACCGACAATGCGTGGGGCAACGGTACGCAGGCTGATCGCCTCTCGGCGGGCGTCGATGCGCACTACGGTGTCGCACAGACCTGGGACTACTTCAAGAACGTCCATCAGCGCACCGGCATCCGTGGTGACAGCAAGGGCGTCCGGGCGCAGGTGCACTACAGCTGGAACTACACCAACGCCTTCTGGGACGGAACGAATGTGACGTTCGGCGACGGCCAGAACAACGCCAACCCCTTGGTGGCGCTCGACGTGGTCGGCCACGAGCTCAGCCACGGATTGACCGATTCGCTCGCCGCCCTGGAGTACAACGACGACGCGGGCGGCCTCAACGAGTCGACGAGCGACATCTTCGGCTCGATGGTCGAGTTCGCGGCGAACAATCCGAACGATCCCGGTGACTACGACATCGGCGAGGAGATCAACCTGTTCGGCGACGGCCGGCCGTTGCGGTACATGTACCAGCCCAGCCTGGACGGCCGATCCTTCGACTGCTACCAGTTCCCCTGGCCGAACTACGACCCGCACTACACCTCGGGTCCCGGCAACCACTTCTTCTACCTGCTCGCGGAGGGCTCATCCGGCGGTCCGAAGCCGAGCCCGACCTGCAACGGCTCCACCGTCACCGGCATCGGCCGGGAACGGGCGGCGAAGATCTGGTTCCGCGCCCTCGACGCCCACTTCACCAGCACCGAGTCGTACCGCAAGGCCCGGCAGGACACTCTCAAGGCCGCGGCGGACCTGTACGGCATGTGCAACGACGAGTACAAGGCCGTGCAGACCGCCTGGTCCGCGGTGAACGTCTCCGGCTCCGACGCCGTGTGCACCGGCCCGGGTGGTCCGCCGCCGGGCGAGCTTCCGCCGGTGGAGAGCAACTACTTCTCCAACACGAACCGCATCGTCATCCCCGACGGTCCGATCGGCGAGGCCGAATCGCCGATCACCGTCACCAGTCAGCCGACATCGCCTCGCGACCTGAAGGTCAAGGTCCTGATCTACCACGGCGAGCCGCGCGACCTCATCGTGGACGTGATAGCCCCGGACGGCACGGTGTACAACGTCCATAATCGCGGCGACGGCTACTACGACAGCATCGACAAGACGTACGTCCTGGACGTGTCGTCGAAACAGCCGAACGGCGTCTGGAAGCTCCGCGTCCGCGACAGGAGTTCCAGGGATAACGGCTCGATCCAGTCCTGGTCGCTCCAATTCTGACGCTGGTGCGCAGGTGAACGCCGGGCCGCGACCTCGCCGAGGTCGCGGCCCGGCGCGGTGACGAGGTCACCGGCGCCCGGTGGCAGCGCTTCGCTGCGCTGCCGCCCGCCACGTCAGGAAAGGCGCTGGTTCGCGATCAGGGCCAGCAGGGCGGCATGGGTCTGCTCGTCCGCAGCCGCGACGAGACCGCCCGCCCCGGTATGGATCGGCCCGCCGTCGATCCCGGTGACCACGCACCCGGCCGCCTGGCAGAGGGCGATTCCGGCCGCGAAGTGAACGCTGTCGCGGAGGTGGCCATCGGTGACGTAGGCGGCGCGGCGGCCGGCGGCGACCCACGCCACGGCCAGCGTGGTGGAGACGACCCGCGGGCGGAACTGTGCGATGAAACCCTCATCGGCGAGCATCCGGGCGGCAGAGAAGCTCCCATGATTAGGAAACGGCGGGTCGAGATTGACGTCCACCAGCCTCGACTCGGCCGACGGGGTGAGTCGCTCGTCCGTCCCGTCGCGACGGACGTACGCGGCGGTGCCGTCGGTCCAGAACACCTCGTTCGTGAACGGGTCCGCGGAGGCGGCAACCGTGGTCCGCCCGCCGGTTCGTAGCGCCACGTTGACCGAGGCCAGCATGTTCCGCACGGCGAAGTTCACCGTTCCGCACAGGGGGTCGACCAACCACAGTCGATCGTTCACGCCGTCGCCCGTGTGCCCGCTCTCCTCACCCAGTACGAGATCCTCCGGCCGCGCCGCACGCAGGACATCGATGATGGCCTTCTCCGCCTCGATGTCGGCCGTGGTGGCGAAGTCACCAACGGACTTCTCGAAGCGTGTCAGCGATGATCCGTAGTGCGAGCGGACGACCGAGGCGCCAGCTTCACTCGCTTCGGCGGCCAGTTCGCGGTCGGTGATCGTCATGCGGAAACCATAGATGCCCATAACGCCTCACGCCATGGAACGGCGCGCACCCTCGGGGCCTTATAAATCTATTTACATCTATGTAATTCTGAGGAGCCGGAATGCCGTCCCAGGAGGAGTCCCCATGACGCCCACTTCCCATCACCGGCGGCGACCGCGGCGGTCCGCCGTACGCCACCGGTTCGTCGCCGCCCTGTTCACCGCCGTCATGTGCGGCGCGGCCGCGTTGACCGGGGCACAACCGGTGGCCGCCGCGGCGGCGCCCTGGGTGACCGTGACCGAGGGTTTCGTATCGTTCCGGGTTCCGGTGGCCGACGTCCAGAACGCCGTCGGCACCGTGTCGTCGATCGTCGTCGAGGCGAACTTCGGCCCGTCCTCGAACGTGTCGGAACTCGGCCTCGGCCGCTCCGGCGATGCCTGGACGTCGGTGATCGGACCACTGCCGGCCGGGTTGTACCACTACCGGCTCAAGGCTGACGGCACGAGGATCTTCGCGGATTCCACGAACAGTGCGACTGTCACCTCGGATCCGAGCTGGCGAACCCTGTTCATCCCGGGTGACTCCGCGCGGCTGCTCACCGATGTGCCCACCGGCCAGGGCGGAGCGATCACGACGATCACCTACCGGGGCCGGGCGGCGAACGTGTGGACCCCGCCACGGTACGACGCGCGCCGGAGCCGGCCGTACCCGGTGTTGTACCTGCAGCACGGTGAGGGCGGCGGCCACGCCGACTGGGCCGAGCTCGGACGCGCCCGGCAGATCCTGGACAACCTCTCGGTCGAGGGCCGGATGGAGCCGATGGTCGTCGTGATGGGCGACACCTCCGGCTCCCGGAACGAGCTCGAGCACCTCATGCGCGCCGTGCACGCCAGGTACCACGTCGCCCGCGACTCGGCGCACCAGGCGCTCGCCGGCGCCGACTCCGGCGGCACACAGGCCCTTCGTACCGCGTTGACCCGCCCTGGCGAGTTCGCCTACGTCGGGTCGTTCGCCGGCGCCTACCCCGAAGGCGGCCTCCACATCGACGCCCGGTCGGTCAACGCGGGCACCCGATTGCTGCGGCTGTACACAGGCAATGTGACCGACCCCGCGTACAACCCCACCTACCGGTTGCTGCGCGGGCTCGACCGGGCCGGCGTCAGGCACGAATTCGACGGGGTCAACCCCGACGCCGGTCACAACTGGACGGCCTGGCAGGAGAATCTGGCCGACTTCGTGCCCAGGCTGTTCCGTTCCGCGCCGGACCCCGGGCCGAGCAGCGGGCACCTGCCCCTGCGGGAGGAGTTCAGGCCGCCGGCGCCCGGAACGACCCCGACCCCGTGGCTCACCACCCTCGCCAACGGCGACACCTTCGTCACGGTCGAGACCGGCACCGAGTTCACCGGCGCGAAGCAGGTCACGCTCTGGGGCAACTGGGCGCCCGGTGGCAGCTGGGTCAATGTCCCGCTGACCCGCGTCGGTGACCGGTGGCGGGGAACCGTGGGACCGCTCAAGCCCTGGTTCTACTACTACAAGTTTATAGTGGACGGCGTCTCGCAGAAGGACGCCGCGAACCCGACGCGCGTCACCACGGAGCCGACGTGGAGCACGTTCCTCGTCCCCGGTGCGCGGGCGCGCCTGCTCACCGACGTCCCGCCCGGCCAGGGCGGCACGGTCGAGACGCTCACCTATCACAGCACCGTGGCCGGCGAGCAGCGCTCGGCGTACGTGTGGACGCCGCCCGGCTACGATCCGGACCGGCCGGCCCCGTACCCGGTGCTCTATCTGCAGCATGGCGGCGGCCAGAGCTACACCGACTGGGTCGAGATGGGCCGCGCCAGACAGATTCTCGACAACCAGTTCCGTGACGGCGACATCGTCCCGATGGTGGTCGTGATGGGCAACGGCAACGTTCCCGACTTCACGAGGGAACTGCGGGAGAACATCGTTCCGGCCGCCCGCGCCGAATATCACATCGCCGATGATCCGGCGGGGCAGGCGCTCGCCGGCCTGTCGATGGGCGGATTCCAGACGTACGACGTCCTCAAGACGCACCCCGGCGAGTTCGCCTACATCGGCACGTTCTCCTCGGCGATCGGCACACCCGGCGGCGGCGTCGACCCCACCGGCTACGACCCCGAGGCGATCAACAACGGCACAACACTGCTCCGGGTGTACGTCGGCAACGTAACCGACTTCGTGTACCCCTTCACGATGGCGACGATGGCCGCGTTCGACCGCGTGGGCATCCGCTACGAGTTCGCCGGGGTCACGCAGGGCCCGCACGGCTGGGACGCATGGCAGAAGAACCTCATCGACTTCGCCCCACGGCTGTTCCGGCCGGACACACAATGATCCTTTTCCATCCCGGGTACGGGTCGGCGTCGCAGGTGAACCCAGTCTCATGAGCGTTGGTGAGCAGCCTGAGGCCGGCCAGGTCCCGGCCGCAAGGCTGCTCGCCAACTGACGGGTCGCACGCCCACCGCGCCGCGTACGACAGGTGAACTCGGCCGGCACGGTGCCGCCGGCCGAGTTCACCTGTCGAGAGGGTTGCGCAGCACGCCGCCGAGGTCGGCCGGCATCTCGATCTCTCGCAGGCCTCGGTCGGTGGCGACGAGAAGGGTGCCGGTGAGCGGGTCGATGGCCGCCGAATCGGCCATGCCGTCGACCGGCAGCACAGCAAGACAATCGCCGTCGCCGGTACTCAGCAGCACGAGGTTGCCGTCGAATCCGAGCACGATCATCCGCCCGTCTGCGGTGATGCACGGCTTCGTGAACCAGCCCATTGGCGCTCCCACCGCCTCCAGCGGCGCACGCACGCCGGTTGTCCTGGCGTCGATGTCACGCTGCCACGTGACGGTGCCATCGATGCCGGCCAGTAGCACGCTGCCGCGCCACCCGGGAGCACGACCTCCACCGCCGACCGACGATGTCTCCCAGATGACCAGGTGGCGGCCGTCCGGGGTGAACACTACGGCCGGGATCGTGTCGCTGGCCGGCCGCTCGACTTCGGTGATCAGCTCGAGCGTTCCCTGCTCAGTGACGCGGTCGACGCGTACGTGGGCGCCGGCCTGGAACGAGCACGTCGTCGCGAGAAGCGAACCATCGGCGGAGAAGCTCACGCAATCCGTCCGCTCGCCGGCCTCGGCGTCGGCGGTTACCCGCCGGGCGTCCAGATCGAACAGCACGACCCGTTCGGGCCCGGTGGCAGCGGCCAGCCACCGGCCGTCCGGCGAGAACGCTAGAGCGCTGACGTTCTCAAGCCCGTGCAGCGACTCCGGGTCGGAGAGGTCGTCGTCACGAAGTTCGGCGGGTCCGTCAACGGGTACGACCGCGATCAGCCGGCGCCGCGGGTGCACCGCGAGATGACGGATCGCGGCGTGCTCGGTCGAGACGATCACCTCGGGTACCCAGGGCCAACCACACCGCCAACGGACCAGGGTCGCGTGGCCGGCGACGCTGTAGGCGATGCCTCCGTCCCTACCCAGGTGCAGCGCCCGTTGTGAGCTGCCGACGACGATCGGAGGACTGGTGGGCTCGGTCAATGCACCTCCCGCGCTCGCCAGCAGCACCCGAATCTCTTGCGATTCGCGTCGACGAGCCAGGTGGACCGGGCTGCTGCCACCGTGATCGCGCGTCACCGCGTCGGCCCCCTCCCTGAGCAGGAGTGTGACCAGGTCCATGTCGCCGTTCAAGACCGCGTGATGCAGCGGCGTACGACCCTGATCGTCTCGAGCCCCGATGTCCGCGCCTGCGTTCAGCAGCACTCGCGCCTTCGCTGCACCGGCATGGTGCAACGGCGTGCCGCCACGGTTATCCCTCGCGCTGAGCGAGGCACCGCATCGCAGCAGCACGGCGCTCACCTCGCCGTCTCGAGCGCAGTGCAGCGGCGTCTGCCCGAACTGGTTGCGCTGATCAGGATCGATCTCGCCACTCGCCCGAAACAACAGCTCGGCGATCTCCGCGGTCGCAGCGCGGTGCAATGCCGTATCTCCGTTATGACGCCGGGCTCGCACGTCGGCTCCGGCCCCGATCAGCACCCGGACCGCCTCGGCCGCTCCCGAGGCGGCGGCCGCGTGCAACGGCGTCTCGCCCATCCCACCCCGCGCGTTCGCCGCCGTCGGATCCTCGACGAGGATCCGACCTAGAACAAGCACATCGCCGTCCCGCGCGCACGTGATCACCATCGGCTCCCGCATCGACCACGCCCCCATCGCCTCGGCAAAGCCCGGTCCCACCGCCGTGAACCGACCCCAGCCCCAAGCTTGCCGGACGACACCCTCAGCCTTCCGGCAAGGGGTGGATGCGCGGATCTGCCGATGTGAGCGCGTTTGCCGGATGTTTACGATGACGGGAGTGAGTGATCTGCTCCTATAACTAGACAATCAGTTTAGGACGCGAAGAACAAGGCTTGTTCTAGCGATATCCCGGGCTCACGCTTGTGTCATGGATTGGGATCCGTTCACGACACTGCAACGCGCTCTCTGGATCGGCGGCGGCCAGTGGGCCGGCAAGTCCACTGTTGCTGGAATCATCGCCGAGCGGCACGGGCTGACCCACTATCACTACGACTACCACGACGCCCGGGGACATCTGGATCGCCGAACAGCCCGGCGGCTACGCCTTGGGGAGGCGATCACGGATCCCGACGCGGAGAGCATGTGGATCCGGTCGACTGTCGCGCAGTCGGTCGATGATGCCCTCGCTGTTTGTGTCGAACGCTTCGACTACGTCCAGGACGACCTGCGCGCCCTTGTAGCGCCGCGACCGATCATCGCTGACGGCTGGGGTCTCCGTCCTGAACTTGTCGCGCCGCTGACGTCCTCCCCGCGGCGCATGGTCGTCATGGTGCCCACCGAGGAGTTCCGCCGACACCAGCTCCGCCTACTGCCACGAGCCGGCGCAGCTCCGCTCGACGTCAGCGACCCCGAGCTCGCTCAGCGCAGGCGAATCGCACGTGACAGTCTGATCGCCAAGGACGCGGTCCGTAACGCCAGACGTCTCAGAATTCGCGTTATCGACGTCGACGGCTCCCGCGATGCCCATGCCATGGCAGATCTCGTGGCCGATCATTTCCACGAATTCCTGCCATAGGCACCTCATCGACTCACTCTTCTGCCGCGCATCGAGTGCAGCGGTCAGGGTCTCCGTCACGCTCGGTGTCGCGGTCCTACGTGGCGGGCGTCCGCTGTTGTCGAGAAATTGGTGTTCTCGGGTTGCTGTCCTCACGTGTGCGTGGGGGTCAGGCAGGGCCGTTGCGTAGTCTGATGGCACGGCGCTGAGCTGGGGATTCGAGGTATGAATGGCCTCTGTAGAGGCGAAGGTGGCGGGTGAGATCACG